>JANYIT010000213.1 GCA_025358725.1 Chamaesiphon sp. GL140_3_metabinner_129_sub | reverse complement strand
TCAATTGCCTTCAATACTTCGGATGATTCGATGATTGGATTGATTAGTGAGAATTCTTTTAGTTGCAATAGTCTGACCCTCGCCTATTCAAGATTCACCCCTAATCTACCTGCTTTTGGCTTAACCGAGAAGTATTGGGTGGTACAGCAGCATTGCGGATGAGAAAGAAACTCAAAGACGCTAACAAAGCGTAGATTGATCTAGTTACTATAAACACCAGCAAGATTTGAAGATTTCAGTCATGATTCTTCCAATTTTCCTGGTGTTTTTAGTGACATTTGAAAATAAAAATCATTTGATACCAATTTCTTGAATCAGAGCTACAGATCTCTACCCCTCCCAACCTCCCCTTATAGAACCCATTTGAGATCTTTATAGTGGGGGAGGGCGGGTTCGATCGATGACGAAGATTGGATCGCGAAAATTAAGGAATGTAATTTTTTCAGGAGAGAGCAAGAGGTAGAGCGCAAATCGGGATTATGATGAGAAAAATTGTAAAGTTTCGTAAGAACAAGCAAATATAACATATGCCTATTCCCTTATTAGAATACGCTCCATCGTCCCAAAACTCGCGGATTAGCGGTTATGAAGTCGGTGGCGACGAACAGCCTAGAGTTTTCTCTACAGACAACTTACTCTCGTCCAATCAAATCACTGATTTGATCGAAGCGGCTTATCGTCAGATCTTCTTTCATGCCTTTGCAGCCGATCGCGAAAAGTTCTTGGAATCCCAACTACGGAGCGGCCAAATCACCGTTCGCGACTTCATTCGGGGATTGTGCCTATCCAATACTTTTACCAATAGTTTCTATAACCTCAATAGCAACTATCGGTTTGCTGAACATTGCGTTCAGAAGCTCCTAGGACGGGATGTATACAGCGAAGCTGAGAAAATTGCTTGGTCGATCGTCATTGCGACCAAAGGTCGTGCAGGCTTCATTAATGACCTGCTCAATAGCAATGAGTATTTGGAAAACTTCGGCGATAGTATCGTTCCATTCCAACGTCGTCGGGTATTACCTTCTGGTGCGAGTGCATTACCTTTCAACATTCAATCTCCCCGATACGATGAATACTATCGTGGTAAATTAGGATTCCCCAAAATTTCTTGGTCGGTTACACCACGGAGTTCTACCCCTGTTGCTCAAAAACCCAAAGCAGGCGATCCTTCGATGTTTGTAGACATGGTGCAGAGTCTCGGCTATCTGGGCAATCCACCTCAGTCGATCTCCGCTTTGAATCTAGATTATCAAAATCTGGTGCCTCGTCGCTAGGCTAGGGGGTAGGGGTTAGGCTTTAGGTATTAGGCTTTAGGTATTAGGTATTAGTGAGATTCAAACTTTACTCTGTTCCCTGATTTTGGAAAGTTGGCTATTCTTAGCCCAAAGCCCAAAGCCTAAAGCCTAAAGCCTAATCCCCAAGAGGTTGTATCGTGACTAAACGGATCTTAGTAGTTGATAACGAACCATCGATCCAAGAAGTTGCTCAAATTTGTCTAGAAACTGTGGCTGGATGGCAAGTAACGATCGCGGGTTCTGGATTGGAGGGGATCGCCGCAGCCGAGCGCGAACAACCCGATGCGATTTTATTGGATGTGATGATGCCAGAGATGGATGGCTTGGACACATTTAGTAAACTGCAAGCCAATCCAGCGACTCGATCGATTCCGGTAATTCTTCTGACTGCCAAAGTCCAAACTAGCGATCGTCAAAATTATACTGAACTGGGGATTCGATCGACGATCTCCAAACCATTTAGTCCGTTAGAATTAGCCCAGCAAATAGCTACAACATTAGGCTGGCAACTCTGACAAGATTTCTAATTTTGCATGGTGGTACTAACCACTAAAATAGGTGGAAATCATGAGAATTTTAGTAGTTGAAGACGATCCGTTGGTGGCTGATGCAATTAAAAGTACCCTTGCCCATCATAAATATGCGATCGAAGTTGCCCATGATGGTCGATCGGGATTGGACTTTATCGAAGCATTTGATTACGATCTCTTATTATTAGATGTAGTTCTGCCCAGTCTTGATGGAATTAGTATCTGTCGCTATGTGCGATCGCGTGGTTACATGATGCCGATCTTGTTGCTCACGAGTCAGGATAGCAAACACGATCGAGCCATTGGTTTAGACGCTGGTGCCGATGATTATGTGATCAAGCCTTTTGATCCAGAAGAGCTATCGGCGCGGATTCGCGCTCTGTTGCGACGGGGTAAAAATGTTCAACCTGTATTGACTTGGGAAGATCTGACGCTCGATCCGCGTAACTATGAAGTCACCTACCAGCACCAACTGCTAAGTCTTACTCCCAAGGAATACGCCCTACTCGAACTATTTTTGCGTCACAGTCGGCAGTTATTTAGTTGTGGAGCGATTTTAGAACACCTGTGGACGTATCATGATGCTCCCAGTGAAGAGGCTGTCCGCACACATATTAAGGGACTCAGGCACAAACTAAAAGCAGCAGGTGCTCCCACCGATATGATCGAAACTGTCTATGGCATTGGCTATCGACTCAAACCCGCAGATCATGCAACTGTTGGCGGCGCATCTTCCCTGGAGCAGCATGATCATCCATCGGCTAGCTCGAACACCTTGTCGGCACCGACAGTCATCATCAGCGAACCGCAGCTTCAGATCTCACCAGCTAGCAGTGCAGTTGCCGCAGCGGATGCTTCGCAGATGCTCACAGAAATCTGGAATCGACATTATGATCGGATGCTCGATCGATTAGCGATCCTCGATCAAGTAATTGTCGCGCTAGAAGATCGATCCTTAACTGCTGAAATCCGACACCAAGCTTGGCAATCAGCCCATACGCTTGCTGGTAGCTTAGGTACCTTTGGCTTGTCGCTCGGTTCCCAACTAGCCAAACAGATCGAACTACTACTCGATCCAAATATTGAACTGACTCCAGCCCACATTCCTCAATTGCAAAGTGGCTTGGAGCAGTTGCGCCGAGAGATTGCTAGTAAAACTCCAGTAACTCCAGCCGAGATCGTTGCACCGCCACCAAGTCAATCCCCGTGGTTGCTTGTGATCACTAATGAGCTAAATTTAGCCTCATCTTTGAGCTACGCCAACCCAGGTAACTTTGAGATTGTCAGCGCGACGGAGCTAGTTTCCAGCCAATTAGAGCAAGCCCCAGATTTAATCATTCTCGATCTAGATTGTTTCGCAGATCTGACTGATGGGTTAACGGCATTATCCGAATTGGAGCGGGATTATCCGCAACTGCCCACGATCGTTTTGAGTCAACCCAATCATCCCAGCTCTGAACCAACCGCCAACGTTACTGCCGATCGCACTCAAAGGCTGCGCCAACGCATCAAAATTGCGGGTAGTGGTGCTAGACTATTTCTCGAGAAACCGATACCTGCTAGCCAGATTTTGCTGGCTGTCGATCGAGTATTACGACAAGCCCGCGCCAGTCAAGCTAGAGTAACGATCGTCGATGATGATCAATTGCTACTAGAAGGAGTCAGCGCATTATTATCGCAGCGGGGGATGACAGTGACGACACTAGCAGAACCCAGTCGATTTTGGGAAACATTGGAGGCTTCTGCGCCGGATTTACTGATTCTCGATTTGGATATGCCGACACATAATGGGATCGAATTGTGTCGAGCGGTTCGCACCGATCCGCAGTGGGCAAACTTGCCGATTCTATTTCTCACTGCGCACACGGCGGCACTGGCGATCGATCGAGTCTTTGCGGCTGGTGCTGATGACTTTGTGACCAAACCTGTGGTTGATGCTACTCTGGTTACTCGCATTGTCAATCGGCTTGAACGGATTGGAGCTGGGAGATGGGAAATGGGTAGTGTCGCCAAAGGCGAGGCTTCGCCAATGGGGTAAGGATCGGTAAGTTGTTGTACTAAGCGGAGCGGCAAACGATATATACTTGTGGGTTTCGATTTTCCTAGTGGGGGCAGAACCCGGATCTGGGGGTTGTCTTGATGCGCTAAACCCTCGGGAAACCCGAGGAGCACGCATCGCTCCGACCCCCAGCCCCCCGTTGAAAGGCGGAACGCCGCCTCTCAAACTCTCCTGCGTATGGATGGCTGGTGTGCTAGCTTGGAGCGGCATTCGCTCCATTCTAGATTTTAGTCAGGAGTTACCACAATAGAATTAATGCTGAGTATAGCTTTTATTGATTTTCTTAGCCCAAACTCACGTTACCTAACGTGAGTTTAGGATACTCCCATTTCCTCTCTCCCAACTCCCAACTCCCCCTAAATATCCCACAGCCGTGATTTTCTGAGCATAAATTGCCAGACGGTTTCTTCCTGGGAAATGATATCTGCGCGGCCATCCATCCCCGATCGAATCTGGCAGCTCTTACCGCCACGACTGAGCGTGAGCGTATCTGGTTTGATCGTGACATCATAAGTACCGTTGGTGGATGTTTGGGGCTGTTGAGGGTTCTTTTCGATGGATTTGGCATCGGCAGAAACTTCAGTCACTTGGGCGGATACAACTCCATAATCGCTATAAGGACAAGCAGATACACGCATTTTCACTGTTTGGCCGACTTTGACATTGCTGATATCCGCAATAGCGACGGCTGCTTTGATATCGAGGGGTGTACCCGTCGGAATGATTTGAGCGAGTCGATCTCCAGGGCGGATTACTTGCGAATTGTTGCGGAGGCTTAGCTCCTGAATCGTGCCGGAGACGGGAGCGAGGATCGCGGTGGGTTGGAGTTCAGTATCGATTTGAGCGATTTCTTGCTGGTTGGTAGCGATCTGATTGGCGGTTTCTACTCGCTGCTGGAGCAGTTTTTGCCGCTCTTGCTGGAGTCTGGCGATCGCTGCTTGCCCAGTTGCGCGTTCGCGGGCGATTTTCTGGACGATCGTTTCTGATTCGGATTGGCTCGGATTCAGGGCGGCTTTGGTTCGTTGGATTTTGGTGGCGGCGGCGACAACTGTTTCGGCTACCCGCGCGACACTCTGTTGTTGTTTGAGGATTGTTGCTTGTTGGGCGGCGATCGATTGAGCCTGTTGTTGAGTAGCTAATTGGGCTTCTTCCAAGAGGTTGGTCGAAATAGCCCCAGCAGTGGCGGCATCTTGGTAGCGTTGCGATTTGGCGACGGCAGATTCATATCCAGCTTGAATCGATTTTAAGTTAGCATCAGTTACGCTGAGTTCTGCCTCGGCGACTTGTTGTTCTTTTTGGGCGGTGCGCCAGTTTGCTTCAGCTTCAGCGACTTCGGCTTGAGTGGTAATCTGCTTGTCATGGTGGTCTCGCTCGGCGCGACCAAGTTCGGATTTGATGCCAGCGATCGATCGATCTCCCTGCTCTTTTTCGGCGACTCCCAAGCGATCGCTGGCACCGATCTGAGCATCGATCGCACTAATTTGGTGTTTAGCTTTCTGAATATCCCCAGTTAATTGGCTGCGCTTGGTTTGCAGCTTACTTTCCAAGCGCAAATCTTTGACAGTAGCGATCGGATCGCCCTTTTTCACGGCTTGATTTTCCCGCACGGAGATGCTCAAGACCGAACCCTCGATCGTCGATTGCACCAGCCGCAGTTCTCCCACTGGCCGAATCGCTGCGGGGGCTTGAACGGTAACTTTGTATTTTAAAATCGTGCTCAGGGCAATGGCTGCGCCGAAGCTAGCCACCATTGCGACTCCGCCCACCGATACCCACCGATCGATCGAGGGCAAAAATTCGTCCAGCGTCGTCGGCTGGGCGATCGGCTCGTCTGGTGGTTGCGGAAAGAGGATGATATTACCGCCTTTTTCTTTGGTCGTCTCTCTGACGATCGGCACTAAATTACTCGTGAAATTAGTAGGCAGGATTTCTCCATGTAAAAAGTTAGAATCATCCATGATTAGGTATTAGGTATTAGGTATTAGGTATTAGGTATTAGGTATTAGGTTTTTTATAAATAGTAGTGGTTTGATTCATGTATTTTTAAAAACCTAGCGATCAGCTTGTCTCAGGGGTTTAAAAAATCTAGGTGATTGCCAGGAATCCGCGCTAATTCGGCTGGCGTACCAGTTAGTTTCAGCTCGCCGCGATCGAGATACACCACTAGATCGGCGCGGAGGATGACGCGAGGGCGGTGGCTGATCAGAATCGTGGTTTTGTCCTGACGCTCTGCCAAAACCTGCGCTAGTACCTGAGTTTCGGTAATCGGATCGAGCGCACCCGTGGATTCATCCAGAATCAGGATCGGCGGAGCAGTGAGAATCCCGCGCGCGAGAGCCAAGCGTTGTTTTTGTCCGCCAGAGAGATTCGCCCCAAATTCACCCAAAATGGTTTGGTATTTGTTGGGCAATTCGCTGATAAAATCATCCGCCCCAGCAATCCGACAAGCCTCGACAATTTCTTTAAAGGAGATCTGCGGATAAGAGAGGCGAAAGTTGTCGATAATCGATCGACTCCAAAATTGGGCATCCTGGGAGACTAATACTACCTGTTGACGCAGACATTCCAGTGCGAGATCTTGCTGGTTATAGTTCCCATAGCGAATATTCCCCGACAGCAGTGGGTACAATCCGGCGATGAGTTTGGCAAGGGTGCTTTTACCGCAGCCCGATTGACCGATCAGGGCGATCACTTTCCCACCTGGAATGGTCAGGGTAAAATCTTTGAGCAGATCTACTCGCCCGGTGTGGTGAAAGTTGACTTGGGTGCAAACAATATCCGCCTGATTGGCGATCGCCACCCAAGGTTTGGAGGTAGTGTGAACTTCTTCAGGAGTGGCATCCAGCACTTCTGACAGCCGTTGAATCACGATTTGGGCGGTAATGAATTCATCAATTAGACCAACGACGCTGCCCAAAAATCCCAGGAAATTACCACTCATGCCATTGAAGGCGATCAATTGTCCGATACTCAGAGTGCGATCGATCACCAAGTAACTGCCGAACCAAAGTAGACCGATCGTTGTCAAATTAGAAATAATTCCGGTCAGGGTAGAGCTATATAGCCCCAATTGCATCGTCCCCCAGCTCAGATTTGCCAGTCGCCCAAAGTTTTGTTGATATTCATCCCAGACTTGGGGTGCGGCTTGGGTGGTTTTCAAGACCAGCGCACTGCGAAACGTTTCTACCAAAAATCCCTGATTTTCTGTCCCTTCGACGATTAAACGGCGAGTTTTCTGGCGCAGGGCGGGGAGAAATAACAGGTTAACGAGAGTGACGATGATAAAGGCGAACAGCGATGCGACGGTAAGCTGCCAACTATAGAGCAGCATTAGCCCCAGGGAAACTAGGGCGATAAAAAATTGACTGGGTAAACCAAGTACAATCTGACTAATCAGCGCGTTGACAGTGCGGACATCACCCAGACGGCTAATTACTTCCCCACTGCGGTGAGCATCGAAGTATGACAAGGGCAGCCGCAGCAGATTGAAGCCATAATCGAGCGTCAATCCCAGTTGCAATCGCTGACCAAAATGTCCGACCAACTGAGACTGAATCAGACCAATGATACTCCTAAATAGATTCATGCCGATCACCGCGATCGCCACCGTAGAGAGCAACTGTAAGTCACCCCGCACCAGTACATCATCGGTGAGCAACTGCATCATCATCGGCATCGCCAGAGCCAATAACCCGATCGCGATGTTAATTACCAGAGCTTGAATTAGCGTCCACCGATAGGGCCAAACTCGGCGCAGAAACCGCCCTAGTCCACTCACTTGATCGTTCGGCTGCTCGTAAAATCGCTCTTCATCTGGCTGCAACAGCAGCATCATTCCATCCGACCACCCCGCCAATAGTTCTGCCCGCGTGATGTAACGAATCCCCACCGCCGGATCAGCGATAATATATTTTCGACCCCACTGGCGGTAAAGTACGACCCAGTGGTTGCCCTTCCAGTGGACGATCAGGGGTAGCGGTGCTTCCTTGAGATGCTCAACCAGTGTGGGTGGTGCCTGGACTTGACGCGCATGAAATCCCAACGCTTCCGCCCCCCGCCGCAATCCGAGGAGAGTCGTACCGCGAGTGCCCGTACCGACAGCTTCACGCATTCGGCTGAGGGTGAAGGTGCGTCCGTAGTGTTTGGCAACGGTGGCCAGACAAGCTGCACCACAGTCTTCTTCACTATGTTGGAGGATACAGGGATAGGGCATGGGCTTTAATCCAATAGGTCAAAAAAGCGAGTTTAAGGATAGTCGATCGCGATCACAAATCCTTTAGCCACCGTCATATTTTGCTTGGGAAAGTAATGGGTTTTGATCCGTTCGATTACTTTGTCTCCTTCACCATAAACAGCTACATAGGCAAACTGATAGTCGCCGATCGCGATCGCAATTCCTTTGCCCTTGGCGATCGAACCGCCAGAGGCCAGCATTTTTGCGGTAGTCGTGACATCTGTCCAAGCCACTGTGAGATCGCCACCAGCGGCATATGCCGTTGCGGAAACGCTGACAAGTGCTCCCCCACCGACGGCAGATGCCTCCAGATCGGAGATCTCTGCAAAGCCAAATTTGTCTACATCTTCAGATTGATCGATCGAATTACTAATTTTCATAAAAAAATTAAGTTAATAAGTGTCTAAATTTAGCTCGTAAACTCAGGGAGGAACAGCATCTTCACTCAAGTCACCAGCTAAATCCTGTGCGCTCCAGATCTTACAATCCTGATGCGAAAACAGAAATGCCGATCGCGAACACATTCAGGTAGATCGGATCGGATTTAGCATATTGCGCTGTGAGAGTTGAATTTTAAGGATTGTCCACCGCAATCACAAATCCTGTGGACTGCGAGGTACTGTTGCGGACAGAATTCCGTGTTGTCGAGGAATTCGTTGTGGTTGTGTATGCTAAGTACATATCTCCCGAACCGAAAACATTCACATTGGTGGACGAATTGTTACCACTTGCCACGGCAGTTCCCTGGCCGATCGAGATTGAGCCACCGTTGGCAAACTGTCTAGCATTAGTGTTGGTATTTGTCCAAGCAAAACTTGAATTACCAGATGCATAAGCATCGGCGTTAACGCCTGCAAATGACCCCCCAGTCACCGATGAAGCATCAAGATCTAATACCTCAACACAAAAAAAGCCGTCTGAAGTATCCTCTCGATAGCTATCATTAAAGCTCTTCATAACAAATAAATTGATAGGTGTCCACAGAAAAAGAGATGTTCGAGCAAGTCCGCTCTGATGTCTCGATAACGTAACTACAGGATCAGTTACTCCAATCTGGAGCTGACGACCACAAAGCATTACGGCAGTGTGGTTGTCAGCTCCAGCACCTTATTAGAGGTAGAAGTAGTAGCCGCCTGTTGCGGAAGTGCTAGTGGCACTTGACGCAGATGTAACAGGATCGGTATAGGTTTTACTTAGAGCCTGTGTTGATGTCCCATATCCTTTGGCTAAGGCTTCTGCCTCTGCACCTGCAAAGTGACCATAAACAACGGCATTAGAATACAAGTTTTTGGTGATATTCAAATTTTCGTAGATGGATGTGTAGGAGCTATTTCCAAAGTCGTAACCACCGCTGACGTTTTGAGCGGAATCATCGGACAATTCGATGCAAAAATTAGGATTCATAAGAACTCCAAAAGATTGATTAAAAGACTGATTGAAAGATTAAATACTTTCGATCTCTTAGATATTATCAAGCCAGCACCGAGGGCGTAAATGCCGATCGCGAACACATTAAGGGAGAATAAGATCGTATTTGGCATAGTTCCGAAACATCAACTTTCTCGATCGAAGTTTGAATGCCCTGCTGGAAATAAATCGAATGCAACCAGATCCCAAAGCTACTAGATGGTAAGCACTCAGATAGGAATAGAGACTGGCTCGATGTGATCGATTGACCACCCGTTACTCGTTCTGATCGATCGTCGTCAAGCTGTTGCCACAGTGGGGAATCCGCTTGCTGACACTGACTCGATCGTTTCAATGTATCTGATGGTTTTTCACCAAATAGCTGTTGGTACTCCTTGGCAAACTTGCCACCTTGAGTAAAGCCATAATCCATCATCACATCGACGATTTTGGTGTTGCTGGGTGCGTGTGCCAATTGCTGTTGAATCTGCTCTAATCGCGATCGAGTCACAAACCGCATCGGCGAACAGCCGCAGTGGTGGGAAAAAGCTTTTTGCAGCAATCGAGAGCAGACTCTCGTTGCAGCGGCAATATCCCCTAGTCTGATATCTTCATGGAGATGTGACTCAATGAATGCTCGTGCTTTGCGAAAATGACTGGCTAAGGCACCATCATGCTGATACAGGAACTCTTCTGAGTAGTTGCTCGGCAAGCCCTCAATCAGACAATCTAAAAAAGCTTGCTCCAACTTTTGCAGCACCAATGAAGAGAAATCTGCCGAATTGTTGTTCGCTGCTGCTTCCCACAAAAACTGGCCAAATTTTTTCAGGCTCCGTCCCAACTCATGATCAAGATCGACACTAGGGAAGAAGATGATCGGTTGTTTCAATCCTCGATTCCCTTTCAGGGCAGCTCCGCCCGCAAGTAATTTACCCAAAGCCGCATCGATCGAGTCGCGATCGATCGAAATCAATAATGCTCTTCCCTCTGAGCTGGCGACACTCGCCAATGTTTGTCCGGGACCGATCGTTGTGGCTGTATCTGGCGAACAACAAACTAGCTGGTGTTGGTCGATCTGCTGCGTCAAGGAGCCTGCTAAGACCAGATAGATGATGTAACGAGCATCTAGGGGATCTTGGTCGAGTTGAAATGCGCCTTGCCATTGGATATCAATCAGATCGAAATTGCCCGTGCTGAGGTGATGGACATCAAATTGGTAATCCTGGAATGGATCTCGTGAGCAAATCGAGTGAGCACCAATTGCCTTTGCCAGCAGCTCGTGAGTTTTGGTCTGACTAAGGCTATTTGCCGCCTTGCTAGCGGACCCGACTTCGGCGCGATGTTTACTGCGATGATAAGCTGAGGTCTCTTCGATTTTAATCACCCGCTGGGGATCTGCTGATGCCCCCAGGTGATTGTGCGGCGAAGCTCGTAAATTAAAATTTTGTTGCATCGGAGATTGTAATATATTTTTTTATAGTTCTTACAATCTCAAAATTCAACAGTAATATCAATACGACGATCGGCGGAGGTGTCGTAACAGTGTTCTTATTTTATCTACGTAACTTTTGAATCTTCGTGAACCTAAATATAGATAGAACCTCGTCTCTGACAGATTTGAATAAAATGCTGCTGGAAGTAAATTGGGGCGATCTTGCTGTCTTTATGTATCAGATTTAACAGTTAATTGTGACAAGTTGATATTCGATCGCTAATGAAAAGTCAGCACACAAGCTAAATAGTCGATACAATCAGCTCTAGTTAATACTTAGAGCAATTGTAAACTATTGTACTTTCCCCCAGTGTGACAAGCTGGTTAGTTTCAAGCAGCCCTGTCTAGATACTAGATCCTCTGACAACCCGAGGGTAGTACCCCTCAATCGATCTGTAGGGGTGCCCTGTCTTGTTGCGCTGTCTTGTCGTTTTTTTATGCGGGGGGAACCCCCGAATAAAAACGCCGCTTGATGGGTACCCTCAGATCTACGCTTTTACTTTCAACTAATCTAACTATCAAACAACACCGTAGTCATATAATTTTCCGCCCATTCCGTCCCAAAGGCTTTTTCTAATACCCGGCGGGTTTTATCATTTTGCTGTTGCTTGGTGGAATAGTAATTTTGCGCGGTGACGATTTCGGCGCGTTCGGTATTACTGACTGGGATAGCTTGAGCTGCTTGTTGACAGTGAATCGTCAGCATGGCGGTGACTCGATCTAGAAACAATTGCTCTTCTTCCGGATTTGTGGGGCGCACGAAAAAGCAAAATTCTGAAAAAATATCTGCCCAGGCGGGTAACTCGCGCGGCTGACTGAAGGTATGAGCAGGTAATTGGTGAAGGGGAAGCTGATAATTTTCCGGTAATACCCGTTGAGCATTGAGTGGTGACAAATCGGCAATAGCTGCGCTAATTTGTCCCCGCCCTGCCACGATATCTGTCCCAAACATTGGCAGTGCGTATTCAGGATGGGGAAACATCACACAGTGGAGGATGTCCAAATTCTTGCCGACTTGAGCGAGTTCGAGATGCAGTTTCCGAAATTGGGGCGTTTGGTAGCACTTATTTTCGATGATCAGTTTTTCCCCTTCCAATCGCCCTTCAACGTATCCCAATTCTGAGGGGAGATGATAGGGTGAGAGATCTAGGTATTGTGCCCAGACAGATTCGATCGCATTGGCGAGCTGCTGAATGAGAGTGTGCTGGCGCAATCTCAGTGATTGGGTACTAGTTTCGATCATAATTCATAGCCGATCCAATTTGTGACATCTCTCGATCTGCGGCGAAGAGACTGACACTCTGAACCGAGATTGGTGCAGTTTAATTATTTATAAAACACCATACATGTAGCAAATATTAGCAGGATCGGCTATTTACCTGAGTAAAACTTCATCTTTATTTAGATGCCTTAATTCCGCAGCAACCACTTTTGACTATTGAGCCGCAGTACCAATCCTGAAACTAGCAGATCTAGGGTGATTTTACGTTCGTCGATCAAGAATGATTCGATCGTACTAGATTGATTAGCTCGATCGACACAGGAGATCGCTCGTTGCCCTTGGATATTATCATCAAAGAAATAGATGTTAAATTGACGCTTACCGCCATCCCAACGACCGATGACTTGACTGCACTCTGGGGATGTTTCAAAGCCCTTGACGGCGATTTTTGCCTGCTCCAGTCCAATCTGGAGATCGGTTACGCCTTTGTCAACTAAAGCTTGAGTGAGGGCGGGTAGATAGTCTTGTTGGATAAAGTCGGTAAAGGGTTTTGCTTCAACTGCGGGGGGTTTCTCTTTCTTGGGTGGAACAGTTTTTTCCGGGCTGGGTGAGTCTCCCGTCACACTAGTTACAGTGGGATCGGTTGCAGGTGGAGTCGCTCCATCTGCGACTGGTTTAGCTTTTTTTCCGGCAGCTTTGGCAGCAGCTTTAGCTGGAGCTACATTATCGGGGGATTCTTCTACCATATCGATCGATTACACTGTTTTGGAACCTTCACTTCAATTTTACCGCAAGTACCGATCGGTCGATCGGTCAGCAGGTCAACTACTTATAAAATAAGCTACTCACAAAGCTCCACACCAACACGGTAATCCCACCCACCGCCAACGCAAAGATGATTAATCCCACGATTAATAAACCAATGAATAATTTATCAACTTTGGCACTAGGCGCAGGTGCTTGGGCATGACTTTCGACGATTTGCATATTGCGTAAGTTGGCTTTGGAAAACACATCAAACACATCTCCCAGTACTGGTACGGTGCCAACGACAGTATCAATGACGAGATTCATCACCATCTGCATCAATGCCTGCCGTGGTAAACCCATCCGTGCGGCTTCGATAATAATATAGCCAGATAATGCGGCACTAACGGTATCCCCACCCCCAGGAATCAAGCCCAAAATCGGATCTAAGCCGATACGTTGTTTGGTGCCAGGAATCACAATTGCCCCATCGAGTAACTGACTCAACTGGCGCATCCGCTTCAATCGCGGTGCATGAGAGAAATGGGGTGCATTCTCTAAGTTATGATTGCCCAGTTTTACGTCGTCCATGATGGTTCTATTTGGTTAAGGGATTGAAGATCGGCTGAACATATACATCATCATCTTATGTACATGTAGTCAAAAATAGATCATCGAAATCTAAAGTTATTTGTCGAGATTCGGGAACTCGATCGTCAGAGCTTGTATCTTAGATGGCAGCATCGTAACTATAAAAACTATGTTCAGAGATCCACGAGATTACCAAATTTGTTTTTTGGCTACCTTTCTGGGCTTGGGTATTATGACCAGAGATTGGTCAATTAAACCAGAATTAATTCTGAGTTTAATTGTAAGTTGTTGTTTAACACAATTAGTCCTAACTAGTCTGTTTAAACCTACTGAAAATCCTTGGGCTGCACTCAAGAGTGCCCTAATTACTAGTCTGGGGTTATCGTTATTATTACGTGCCGATCGAGTTAGTACAATGCTCTTGGCTGGTACACTAGCGATCGCTAGTAAATTTATCTTCTCTACTGAGCACAAGCATTGGTTTAATCCCGCTAATTTCGGGATCATTATCGCCTTGATTCTCACTCCTGATGCTTGGGTTTCACCTGGACAATGGGGTGATGATTGGTGGTACTTAGTTCTATTTATCGGGATGGGTGGCATCGTCCTCAAGCAGGTAGGCAGATGGGATACCAGCGTCGCATTTTTCGCTACTTATGCCTTATTAGAAATCTCCAGAAATATCTGGCTGGGATGGACATGGGATGTGTGTATTCACAAATTAATGAGTGGCTCGCTGTTATTATTTACCTTGTTTATGATTACCGATCCACGATCGATTCCCAATGCGCGATCGGCTCGAATTGTCTGGTCGATCGCGATCGCCGGATTAGCGTTTATTCTTCGCAATTATTTCTATATTAACGAGGCAATATTTATCGCGTTATTTACCATATCACCACTGACAATTTTATTCGACAAGCTTTGGCTATCATCTCGCTTTGAGTGGAATTATAGAAATCAAATCGAAAGTATCTAAGACTTTCTCTTCATCTTAACTTTTAACTAAATGAACATACCTCGAATTATTATTAGTTTCTGCATTGCTTGCATCATGGTACTTGCTTGTGCAACTCAAGCGATCGCATTTTGTGGTTTCTATGTCGGCGGTGCCGATGCCAAGTTATTTAATAAAGCTTCTCAAGTAGTAATTGCTAGAAGTGGCGATCAAACTATCTTGACAATGGCAAATGATTTTCAAGGAGCAGTCAAAGATTTTGCGATGGTTATTCCTGTACCAGTCGCAATTAAAAAGGAACAAGTACATGTTGGCAAACGGGCAACGATCGACAAACTCGATGCTTTTAGTCAGCCCAGATTAGTTGAATATTTTGATCCCGATCCTTGTGCGCCTGTAATGGAAGGTGAAGCAAGAGATGCCGCTGGAATTCCTCGTCCATCAGCAGCTCCAATGCGATCGAGAAAAGCCACTAGTAATTTAGGTGTCACAGTCGAAGATAGCTTTAAAGTCAATGAATATGAGATCGTAATTCTCAGTGCGAAAGAATCCAATGGATTGGAAACCTGGTTGCGTCGTAGTGGTTATAATATCCCGAAAGGTGCGAGTGAATTACTTAGCCCATATATCAAGCAAAAACTCAAGTTTTTTGTCGCTAAAATCGACTTAAAAGAATTTAAAAAAGCTGGTTATCAATTATTACGCCCGCTCCAAATTGCCTATCAATCACCTAAATTCATGCTGCCGATTCGCTTGGGAATGATTAATTCTCGGGGTGAACAAGATTTGGTTGTTTATATCCTCTCGCCCAAAGGACAAGCAGAACTGACTAACTATCGTACTGTTAAAATTCCATCTGGAACAGCAATTCCCACATATATCAAGAAAGAATTTGGCAGCTTTTATAAAGCAGCATTTCAGAAAGTATATGAGCGCGAACAGAAAAAAGTTGCTTTTCTCGAATATGCTTGGAATACTGGCAACTGCGATCCTTGTTCGAGCGAACCACCGACACAGACAGAATTAAAAGAAGCTGGTGTATTTTGGTTGGATAATACAGATAGCTCATCAGGAAATATCCCATCTAGTTTTCGCCGTTCAAGACCCCAACGCAACACATTTATTACTCGCTTGCATGTTCGCTATACTCGGAATAAATTCCCTGAAGATTTGATGTTTCAAGAAACTGGCAACCAGGAAAATTTCCAAGGTCGTTATGTGATGAATCAGCCTTTCAAAGGTAATGTTAGTTGTGAAGCTGGGAAAAAATATCAACAGGCTCTGCGTCCACGATTGGAGAAGGAAGCTAGTAATTTAGCTAATCTCACTGGTTGGAGTATTCGCGATATTTATGACAAGATAGATTTCTCAATTACCCAACCCAAAAAAGCTGAGGGAACTACTCCATTCTGGCAGAATGTTTGGACTGATAAATAGTTGAATTTAGGTTGATGGATGGTTGGTAGGTTGCGGAGATCTACCCACCCCGTCCTACGGACACCCCTCCGAGGAGGGGATTTTTTGGGAGTCGATCGCAAATTCAATTTCTAAGACGATACCAAGTAGCCAGTCGTGCGGGTGAAACGCCGATTAGATAGCCAATCACGATCGATTGATTGATTAACGTCGTTTGCCAGACTCCCCGCTGGAGCCAGCGACGCGCCGAAGTCATCACAGGTGCATCGAGGATCTCAATTCGCCCTCGGCGTTGCAATTGCCGGATCAGTTCAAAGTCTTCCATAATCGGCATTTCGACAAAGCCGCCGAGTTCCCAAAATGTAGCTGCTGTCAGGAAAATTGCTTGATCGCCGTAGGGCATTTGTCGCCATTTCGATCTCCATGCTACTAGTTTTTCAATCCATCTTAAACTTGGCAGCGGATCGTCAATTTGGAGGGTAAAAGCTCCGGCGATGGGGCGACTAGGTACCGACGAATCTGTTGGAGTGGCTGCGTAGTCCTTTACCCCACCCCAGCCCTCCCCTTGGAAAGGGGAGGGAGCGAAAGCCCCCCTTTCTAAGGGGGGTTGGGGGGGTAAAAATCTCCGCAGCCACTCCAACAGACTTATGAGGCGATAGTCTGTATGGCCATGTTTTTCTCCTCTCAGAGGCTCCTGTAAGGTCGATCGCACCATCGTCTCGAAGCCCAAGGGCAAAATAGTATCCGCATGGAGAAACAGCAGGATTTCACCCGTTGCTGCCTTAGCTCCGACATTCATTTGCCGAGCGCGTCCCTTTTCAGCAGGGATTACTTTTATACCCAATCCTGCCACAATCGATATGGTGTCATCGCTTGAACCTCCATCTATCACGATTACTTCTACATTTGGCAGGGAATGAAGATCGGCTAGTACTTTGGCGATTGTCGCCGCTTCATTGAGCACGGGAATGACGATCGAAATTTTGGCTTTTGAGGAGGCTAGTGAGGATATATCCCCGACTTCTTGAAGAAGTCGGGGATATTGCCGTGTTAATAATGGTAAGTCTTCTGGTCGATCGATATCGGCTAATGTAGGGAGATAACCAATGGCTAAATTCAGCCGCTTGGCACTATCGATCGTTTGCTGCAATACTCGATCGGTACCCCAGTCGATATCGACAAATAATTCTGGCTGGGGATGACGCATCCCAATTAGATAATAACCGCCATCTAGTGCGGCTCCCAATACCAGATCTCGATTTAGCAACAGTTCAAATGCTCGTGCCAGTATCTCCGCAGTTAATTCTGGACAATCCGTACCGATGAGGATGACGTGATTGTATCCCACCTGACAATAGGATGAAATAGATCGATCCATCCGCACCCCCAAATCTCCTTCCCCTTGAGACTGATAAACTAAGTCTGTACCCAGCCAATCTGCCATCTGCCGATGATCGCTACCATCAAAATGCACTGCGATCGATACTGGTAGACGCTTGCACAGTTCCCGCGCCTTCCCCATCGTAGATTCAGTCATCTGACGATGCAACAGTGCCGCACCTGCCGCACCCACAGCCGGAATCAAGCGAGTCTTTACCACACCTGGCATCGGATAGCGCGTGAAAATAATTAACGTAAGTTCAGAGTCAATCATGACATACAACTAATAACTATGGGGATAAATACTCCATCGAAACATTCTTCAACTTTCAACCTTATCGCTTTCAACTTTCAACTTTCAACTTTCAACTAAACCAACGCCCCACCACAACTAGAACCGCACCCAGCCGTACAGCCATAGCAATAAGTTTCAGTCTGAATTTCATCGATTAGATCTAGACTACCGCAGGTTAATAGTCGATCGATTGTGAGTATTTCACCTGTGCGAGTGCGGGCGGGGAGATTGGCCATTTGATTGAAATCACAGTCATAAACATTGCCCAGATAATCGATCGATAGTTGATCGCGACACATCAATCCTGGTAAAGTAACGGGATTATAATGAGATTCCAAAAATTGGAGATAGGGATGATAAAGCTGATGATGTTCTAGTTGAAATCTAGTTCTACCGATCGGTAAATTAGTGATGGTAAATAGATTATTAAAATAAACATCAAAATGTTTTTCAAAGAACATTTTATAATCCCGTTCGAGTGCTACCTGATCGGGAGTCAATCTAAAATTTGTGGATGTGGGAATTGGTGGATTGTAGACTAAATCTATCTGTAAATTGGGATTGCGTCCGTAACCCAACTGATTCAACCATTGCAGTGCCCGAATCGACGCATCAAAAACTCCCTGTCCACGCATTTTATCGACATTATCAGCCAGATAGCAGGGTAATGAAGCCACAATTCGTACTTGATTTTGGGCGCAGTATTCAGGGATATCGCTGTAACCAGGGACAAAATAAATGGTTAAATTAGAACGAACGATCACCTGTTTATCGGCGGCGACGGCTGCTGCGAGCAGCGGTTTAAAACCATTGAGCAATTCCGGCGCACCGCCCGTGAGATCGACAACTTTTAATTGAGGGAATGTGTGGATCAATTCGATCACTCGATCGACAATAGCTGAAGACATTTCCTCCGTGCGGTGGGGACTTGCGTCCACATGACAATGAGTACAAGCAAGATTGCAACGTTTGCCCAGATTCACTTGCAGCACCGTCACTGGTTGTTTGACGAGGGGTGAGTCAATTCGATGTTTAAATGGGGTGATGTCTAAATCAATTAATTCAGGGGCTGTGGGTGGTTGAATCATTTAGCGGCAATCTTTGGATATACAGCGATCCTAGTGTAATTTACTCGATCGCAGATCCGATCGCCAGTAATTTGCGTAAACATAACTAAAGTGCAACCCATCATCTGCTCCCATGACTAGTACGATCCCCACAGCCCCAACACCATCAATTACCAACTTCGACGAGATCGATCGATCGATTCTGAGCCTTTACAATCATCGAACTGACTGGAGCCAAACCAGCATTCCCCAACGCTTAGAATACCTCCAAAGCTGCCTCGATCGCCTCCTGGCAGTTGCAGAAGATTGGACAATTGCGGCTTGCACAGCAAAAGGGATCGCACCTCAATCGACACTAGCTGGGGAAGAATGGATTGCGGGGCCAATTTCTACCGTTCGGAATATCCGGCTGCTGATGACTACGCTCCAAGCTGGGGGACAACTTTCCCCGCCCGACATTTGGCAGCGAGAGGATGGACAAGTTGTGGCGGAAGTATTGCCCGCAAATCTAATCGATCGATTATTGTATTTTGGACATCGTGGCGAAGTGTGGCTAGCACCTGGCACAGTGCCTACTCAAGGACAGATCTATCGCGAACCGACTGCTAGTAAAGTTGCGCTGATTCTGGGTGCCGGAAATGTTTCGGCAATCGTGGCGATGGATGTGCTCTCAAAGTTATTTACTGAAAATCAGGTAGTCATCGTCAAGCTGAACCCAGTTAATGATTATATGGGAACGTATTTGGCTCAAGCCTTCGAGCCGTTGATTCAAGCGGGCTTCCTGTCTATCGTCTACGGTGATGCGATCGTCGGTGAATATCTGTGTCAACATCCGCAGATTGAGACAATTCACATGACTGGCTCCCATCGCACCCACGATGCGATCGTCTGGGGTGTAACCGCAAGCGAACAGCAGGAGTGCAAAGCCTCTCACCGTCATCGCTTGAACAAACCCATCACCTCAGAACTCGGCTGTGTCTCGCCAATTTTAGTCGTACCTGGCAAATGGTCGAGATCCGATCTTACCTTTCAAGCCCGCCAAGTTGCTAGTACGATCGCTCACAATGCTAGCTTTAACTGTGCCTCAGGGCAGGTACTAGTGACAGCCTCAGGTTGGGCACAGCAAGCTGAATTTTTGGCCGCTGTCCGGCAGGAATTAGCTGCGATTCCCCCTCGGCAAGCCTACTATCCAGGTGCCCAGGATCGATATCAAACATTTCTCGACAAGTACCCCCAATCCCAGCCATTAGGCACCCGTACTCCAGAGATCGTACCCTGGACAATAATTCCCGATGTACCCCCAGTAGCGGGCGAATATGCCCTGACAGAGGAAGCATTCTGTGGCATCTTGGCTGAGGTTTCGATCGATGCCCAAACTGCACCCGATTTTCTCACTCAAGCTGTCGAATTTGTGAACGATCGAGTCTGGGGTACACTCTCCTGTACAGTCTTAATCGATCGCCAGACTCAGCAAAAATATCACATAGAATTGGATACCGCGATCGCCAATCTCAAGTATGGTGCGATCGGGGTAAATATTTGGGCAGGAATGTTATTTTATTTTGGTTCCACAACCTGGGGTGCCTATCCTGGTAATACTCTGGCGGATATTGGCTCAGGCATCGGTTTTGTGCATAATAGCTATTTATTCGATCGACCCCAAAAATCAGTCGTCTACGCACCATTTCGGATCTTCCCAACACCAGCCTGGTTTTCCACTCACAAAAACCTCCTAGGGCTGGCTCGAAAATTGCTCAAATTTGAAGCTTACCCAACTTGGCAAAATCTCCCAGCGGTGGTAATCGCGGCAATTCGAGGATAATTTTAGTCGTTGATGAGCCAGATGAGTTGGATCTGTTTATCGATGCGAGAGTCGCGCAATCGACTCTAGGGATTAGATGAATCAATCGCTTTTACCGATCGATCTCGAATATCTACTATTACACTTTCAGGCGATCAATTTTCAAGGAATGCAACTAAATTAACTGCTTCTGACAAACGGCGGAGGGCATCACCAAAACTATCATTTCGGGGCAATGTCAACACGATCGGATTACCGAAATCATCGTTAATTCCTTGAAATATGGTTACTCGTTGGTTCTGATTTGGTACTGTTTTCCAGCCATGTTCGGTTAAATAAGTTGCATGTCATTATCTTGTCGTGCTTGGATAATTTGCCGATGGCGTTGCGATAATCTAGGGCTGTCATCGATCCACCAAATGAAAATGTGAGTATCTAGCAAAATCATTGCAGTACATCCCAGTCTGTGAGCGGAATCGCTGGCTCAAATGGATCGTCGTAGCGGGTGACTGAACCTTGCAAAGATTTCCAACGTTCGTCTGGTGGCTGGCTGGCTGAATTGAGATCGGATACATCGTCTAATACGATGACTTCTACCGATCGACCAACTGGTATTCCTTTAAGGACGATCGAGCCATCTGCGGTCACGATTGATCGAATTTTATAAGCATTCATAAATATTTAGTTGGTTGAGATGGCAACTATACAGTCATTTTAGTCGTTGGCGTAGCCTCTGTGCCAGGAAAGTCGATCACGTCTAACCATCAGTAAATCGTTGGCGTAGCCTCTCAGAATGAGAATCGTTGGCGTTAGCTTCTCCAACGGAGAATCGCACGCCAAATCGCTGCTGCTAAGTTCTCTTGCTCTGGGCGAAGGGCATCGGAAATATTATGCAGTGATGAGCCAGATGATTTGGATCTGTTTGGGGGTATTAATTGGCTATGATTCTTGTTTATTGAAAAGGAATGATGTTTCGATTTGTGAGAATTGCACGGGGGGCTTTTCTGGAAAGTTGACGGTCAGATCGATCGAACCGCCCATTGCGGCGATCGTATTAATCAGTGTAGTGAGAGTAATATTCTCTCTAGCTTCGACCTGAGATATATAGGATTGTCGAACCTCTAATAAATCTGCTAACTCTTCTTGGGTAAGTCCAGCGGCTTGACGAACTGTACTGATGATTTTTAACTCGGTTCTGATTCGATCGGCTCCAGCACTAATTTCTGCCTGCATTTCTGGAGAGAATTCTTGTTTGATTTGTTTGTAAGTTCTGTGTTGACGAGTCATAGGAATTCACCACCATTTGTTTCTGCTAAATACTCTGCAAACCGTCGCTCGGCGATCGGAATATTCTTTTCATACCAGCGTTTATCGCCTCTTTCATATCATATGTACAATATATCATATATATGTAATTTTATTGACGTGCGGAATGTGAAAGCTAGCTTCGCCAAGAAACAAGGGCTTTTTCCAAAAAGTCGGGTTTCTGAATCCTACAGTGAGCAAGATCGATTACCTACGGTACGCTTCGCGATCGAGCATTCCTAATCCTCGGTAAATCGATCGATCGAACTCCAAATCGCCGCTACTAGGTTCTCTTGCTCTGGGTGGAGAGCATCAGGAAAATATCGAGATTTACTCGCCAAACATCTGTTCTAGAAATTCATCCTTAGTCAAGCCGAAGTGTTCAGCGACACTCCGCAGAATAGCATTTAAAGTCCCGATTTTGAGTGGATCGTGTGCGGGGATTGTGATGTGGTGCTGTCCGTTCGATTGAGTGGTTAAACGAATGTGACTGCCTGTTTGACGGGTGATTTCATAGCCGAAGTTAGATAGGAGTCTAATTAATTGAGTGCTGGATAAATCTCTCGGAACTTTCACGCCGCGAACACCTCGTCTCTGACAATATGCAGTCTGATGATTTTTGGACGCTGTTCGGATGTATCGAAATGACAATTTACGGCATCTTTGACCGCGATCTTCAATGTTTCTAGATCGTCAGCTTCGGTGAAAATCGACTCGTTGAGAGCCTGAGCTGTATAGCCACCTTCAGGAGCTTGTTCTACTAAGAAGATAATTTCTGTTGTTGACACGATCGACCCTAAAGATATTGATAGCGTGGTTACTGTATGTCGATCTTATCGTACCTAGTCAGTGAATCGATCGATCGCACTCCAAATCGCCGCTACTAAGTTCTCTTGCTCTGGGGGGAGGGCATCGGGAATAGGGATGGAAATTAGGGATTTAGATGATGAGGGTCTTGGTTTAGTTTAATTTGGATGACATAAAGTATAGAAATTTGGGTAGCCGATCCAAGAAGAGAGGATTCTTGCTGCTAATAATGAATTATCATCATTTTCACACCCAA
Organism: Chamaesiphon sp. GL140_3_metabinner_129_sub; assembly: GCA_025358725.1. Lineage (GTDB taxonomy): Bacteria > Cyanobacteriota > Cyanobacteriia > Cyanobacteriales > Chamaesiphonaceae > Chamaesiphon. Next base: position 3,145 of record JANYIT010000213.1, on the reverse strand, counting down.
CTAACTGATACAATATTTTCACCACTGCTGGATGTTTATTGTCCATCATACCTATTGCCCTCAGTGCAGAATTTTTTAAATCATTGTCATACTCTTTTGATTTTAGTATTTCGATGAGTACATCCGTTGACTCTTGATTGATATCGTTAGAAATGTAAGCTAACAGCCTGACACAGTTCGATCGAACTTCTTTTGTTGGATGGTTTTTGATTAGGTTGACAACAGCTTTTATAATTGTCGTTTCATTTTTACAGATACGAATTATTGGGTTGAACAACCAGTTCATCATATTCTCATTTAGACTTGGATCGCGGAGAATGCCCTCAAACATATTAACGGATTTTATTTTATCAACATCAAATAAAATTTCAGCAATATAAATTTTATGGTGAAAATTTGTGGAACTATTCAGAATATCATTAAAAGTATTGACTGCTTTTGGGTGGGTGGGATCGAATGTAATTAAGGCAATAGCCAAGCACATTTTTTGTGTTTCACTCAAATTATCTCTATCGATATATTGAATCATTGTTTTCAGGAAAAAATGATTTGATTCACATTGCCTTATCAGCTTACCTATTTTAATGCCAGTATCAATTCTTTCGTACAAAGGGTATTTTGTGGAATTATCTTCCCAGCAAATATCTTTTAAGAGAATTGAGTTGATTAAATCATTTAGCTTGTCTTCGTCTATTGAATTCCCCTTTGTCAGTAATTCTCGAATTTCATTAAGATCGTCCTCAGCTTCTTTTTTGTAACCTTCATCCTGTTGTTTAGTTACTTTTGGTACTATCATACTGATTATCACTGAAATCAAATACTGGCTTCTCTCAACGTAAAATTTATATTCACCACAACCATCTTTAAATCCTGCTATTCGGTTCGCAAAATTATTTTTATCCTCTAAATTAATGGAATCACGCCCGATCCATAAAAGAATCACCTCTCGCCATTGCTTTTCAAACACCCGATAAGTGGGCACATCTTCACCCTGACAAGGAACAGGTCGATCGATATGCGCCCTTGGTAAAAAATAATCCCAATCATCGATCGCGCAAGCCGCAAGATATTCTTGAAACGTCGGATGGTAGAAAGCATATACAGCCTCCGTTTGTTCCTCTCCCACCACCTTCAACCAGCCCAACTTCTTCGCAGTGGGTAGTAAAGTATCCGGTAAATCTGCCCATAACTCGCTAATTTCCGAAGCTGTAAAGCGAAACCGTCTGACTGCGCCATCATTAATCGGTACTCGATTCAAACCCGCCTTTGCCAGTTTCCCCAGTGCTAGATTTAGTTCCTTTCTGAGTTTTACTTCATCAGAAAACTCCGCCGCCTTCCACTTCCACTTATACAGATAATTCACAAACCCCCGATACAAATCGGCTTGCGTCTCTGGTAGAGCTTTCTTATCTTTATCCCAAGATGCACACAGTAACGTCAATCGGAGCGGATTTGTCACCAAATCCTTAATCCGTTCCTTGCCTGGAGCATCCAATTCTGTGCGAATCTGGGTGGATACTTTTTCATTATCGGCAAACCAATTGCTAATAAATTTCTTTACTTGGTCATCACCCTGACTCGTTTGATAGCTATAGTCCAGCGTGCGATAGACATCAAAGCTATCGGTCATAGCATTCGCACCCGCAGAGACTTCCCACCGATCGATCCGACAAGTCATCACTACCCGCAAATTCTGACCCCAGCCTGCCAATTGACCCTTCACCCACATGAGCGAGTCGGATTTAGATATTTCATCCAATCCATCTAATAGCAACCATACCCGTTTCTGCTCGATTAATTTTGCTAATTCATATTTCCAGTTTTCTAGCAAAAGTCTTGCTGGGTGGGCACTTTTGAGCCAGTTAGTGTATAAATACTCGCTCAATTCCTGTTCTGCTAAACTTGCCAGCGATATCCACGCTACCACCAATGGTTCTTCAGGTTGTTGCTCTGCTTGCTGAATCAGCCATGCACCGATTTTAGTCAGGATGGTAGTCTTCCCCGCACCAGGTTCGCCAATAATCGCGATATGTTTTCTCCCAGCAGGTTTTCCCACCACGTCGGCGAGAAATGCCTCATGCTCGAAGCGTTTAGTTTCGATGTATTCGGATTGATATAGCTGGGAACCCTGTTCTGGTGATGGCTCTTCTTTCACCTTGGGGCGTTCTTTCCGCTCGATTAGTCCCAAGGGTACGTGAATATGGTCGAAGTTGCGGGTGGAGTCTTTGAGGAGTCCGTTGGTGGTGAGGTATTTTTGGGCGGCGAGGAGTTGGTGGGATCGATCGAGCCAGTCGATTTGAGGTGTAGTTTGGTCGATCGATCCTAGCCCTCGATCTAGGCTGATGTCTTTTTTAGTTTTCCAGCCAACTTAGAAAATGTCGGAAATAGCCGTCGCAACAGCCCTTCTGTATCTAACTCCATCTCATAGGATAAAAATCCTGGTATGAGCGGAATTGCCGCTTTAAGCTTTCCTGCACCTGGAAGTTCTGGCTTGGTTAATTCTGTTTTAATCTCATTTAGTAACTTCACCAATGCTGCATTATTCTGTACCGCAGATTGATATTCTAATATCTCGACTTGCTCGACAATTTCAGCGGTTATTACATCTGCATCAGTATCCGTAATTTCCAGTTGAGAACCCTTCGATTTCCAATAACCCCAATATTCTGCTTTTACAGGAGCAAGCTTTTTCTCAACATCTTCAATCCGCTGATTAATAATAGCTTCGCCTCCTGGTTCTGCTGTGGTGAGCGCATTTTCATGAGCCTGAATCTGCTCATAATAACGTTTGATTAAAGCCTGAAGATGAGAAAGTCGATCGATAGTCATGAAATCTGATGGGTTGAGCGGTGAGAGATACTACACTTAGTGTACCCAAATCCCAGTCGATCGAGACACTGAAAAGAAAGCATCAATTCTGCTTTACCAAATTCCTGTAGGGGCGTGGCTTCATGCCCGCCCTCAACCATCCAGGCTCCGCACTAACAGGGCACCCACAAGGGGATGCAATACTTCTCGGTTAAGCCAAAAGCAGGTAGATTAGGGGTGAATCTTGAATAGGCGAGGGTCAGACTATTGCAACTAAAAGAATTCTCACTAATCAATCCAATCATCGAATCATCCGAAGTATTGAAGGCAATTGAAA
>JANYIT010000211.1 GCA_025358725.1 Chamaesiphon sp. GL140_3_metabinner_129_sub | reverse complement strand
TTTCAATTGCCTTCAATACTTCGGATGATTCGATGATTGGATTGATTAGTGAGAATTCTTTTAGTTGCAATAGTCTGACCCTCGCCTATTCAAGATTCACCCCTAATCTACCTGCTTTTGGCTTAACCGAGAAGTATTGGGTATACTCCCGTCGGGGTGGTAATTGACGAAAAAATGCAGGTATTGCAACTACGCGGCGAGATCGATCGCTATCTAAAACTGGTATCTGGAGTTGCTAATCTTCACTTATTTAATCTCGTCCGATCGGGTTTATTAATTGAACTACGGGCGGCTATTTATCAAGCTCAACAAAGTAATTTGCCTGTCACCAAAAATGGACTGCGCCTGGAAGAAAGTGATCGAACTAGTCGCTTCAATCTTCAGGTAATTCCTTTTAACGTTCCGACCGTACAAGAACGTCGCTTTTTAGTACTATTTGAAGATGCCCCAATCGTCACCATTGCTAGTCCTCACCCGACCGACCTGACCATCCCCCGGGGAGATTTGGAACAGGAAAATATCCAGCTCAGACAAGAACTAATCACGGCAATTCAGGAACGCACCGCGACGCAAGAGTATTTACGCGCAGTCATTCAAGAGCAGGAGTATAGCAATCAAGATCTCAAAGTTGCCAATGAAGAAATCTTGTCGAGCAATGAAGAATTGCAAAGCACAAATGAAGAATTGGAAACTGCCAAAGAAGAGATTCAAGCAACTAATGAAGAACTCAGTACTACCAACGAAGAACTCCGCCGCCGTAATTTAGAACTGTACCAAGTCAACAACGATCTGACCAATTTTCTGGCTAGCACCAACGTCCCGATTTTGATGTTAACTAATAACTTGCGGATTCGGCGGTTTACACCGATGGCACAGCGATTGTTTAACTTGATTGCGACCGATCACGGACGACTGCTGAGCGACATCAGAACCAATCTGAATATTCTGGACTTAGAGCCGTTAATTGTGGAGGTACTGGAAACCCTCAGCGTCCAAGAACGAGACGTGCAAACTCAAACCGGATATTGGTATACGCTGCGGATCCGGCCCTATCGGACTACCGAAAACCAGATTGACGGCGTAGTCTTGGTGCTACTCGATATCGATGCCCTCAAGCGTAGTGCTGCCACCTTGGAATCGGCCCGGAATTATGCCGAAGCGATCGTCGAAACAGTGCAAGTGCCACTGCTGGTGCTAGAGTCCGATTTGCGGGTAAATACCGCCAATCGATCGTTCTGCGAAACCTTTCAGGTGTCCCAAATCGAAACCGCACATTCGACGATTTTTGAGCTGGGGAATGGACAGTGGAATATCCCCGGATTGAGATCGACTATCGAAGATATTTTTACCAATGACACGATCCTGACCAACTTTGAGGTTGAACATCAGTTTGAGCGAATCGGCCAAAAAACCATGCTGCTCAATGGGTGGAAGATTATTTCCGCTGGAGATACGCCCCGAATTTTGCTATCGATCGAAGATATTACCGAGCGCAAGCAGTTTGAAACTGAACGAGCGCATCTGTTGATCCAGGAGCAATTAGCCCGCAAAGAAGCCGAGACAGCCAACCGCGCTAAAGATGATTTTCTCTCCAACCTGTCTCACGAACTGCGGAACCCGCTCACGGCGATTATTGGCTGGGCACAACTGATCCAGAGCCACAAGCTAGATGAGACTAGGACTGAGCGTGGTTTGGAAGTAATCTATCGCAGTGCCTTGGCACAATCCCAACTGATTGAGGATATGCTCGATCTCTCCCGCATTGCCAGTGGTAAATTGCACCTAAATCTGCTGCGGCTCGATCTAGTCTCCGTCGTGACTACGGCGATCGAATCCGTCCAACTTGCCGCCGATGCAAAAGCGATTAAAATTAGTTCAAACCTAATGCCGACGACAATTATGGGTGATGTCGATCGCTTGGGGCAAGTGCTGTGGAACCTGCTGACGAACGCTATTAAATTCACACCCACAGGTGGACGAGTGGATGTCACCTTAGCAACGGTGACAACTTCCGCCCAGATTCGAGTCAGCGATACCGGACAAGGCATCGGCACAGAATTGTTGCTCCATGTATTCGATCGGTTCCATCAAGGCGATTCTAGCAGTAGCAAAGCCAATCATGGATTGGGATTGGGACTATCGATCGTCCGGCATATCGTCGAACTCCACGGCGGTACCGTGCAGGCAGAGAGCGCGGGCATTGGGCAAGGCACGACACTGATCGTCGAGTTGCCGCTAACCGTGCCACTAGATCTAGCCCCTGTCGCTGAGGAGCCACCCAAAGTAGCGATTCAGGCGGTTGCTTCACTAGATGGCTTAAGAATTCTAGTGGTTGATGATGAGATCGATATCCTCCATCTGATTGAATACATCCTCGAAAACGTCGGGGCAAAAGTAACGATCGTCACATCGGCGCGGGAGGCGATCTCGACACTGGTAGCCGCTGAGGGCAAGTATGACGCACTCTTGGCAGATATCGGTATGCCCGAAGAAGATGGGTTGACATTGATTCGACAGGTGAGAGCCTTGGCTGCCAACCTTGGGGGGCAGATTCCGGCAGCGGCAATTACAGCTTATGTTACCGATCGAGAACGCCAACTCACGATCGATGCTGGGTTTCAAGTACATCTAGCCAAACCCATTTATCCCGCGCAACTGATCCAACTGGTGGTAAGTCTGACTGGGCGATGATCCCCACTTTTGCTTGTTGGGCACTGTTGGATTAGGCGGGGGGAGATGGGGGCTACCATGTCTACACAAGTCGGCTGGACTTCGTTTTAGGTTGATTTACCCCCCCAACCCCCCCTTATAAAGGGGGGGCTTTTGCTCCCTCCCCGAAGATGCGGGGAGGGCGTGGGGTAAAGATCTCCGCAGCAACTCAAATAACTTGTGTATACACGGTAGGAGAGATGGGAGGGGGGAGAGAACTTAGTAATGTAGTACACTAATTCCATTGCCTAGTAATTTTTATCGGATTAGTATAGATGTGAGGAAAGTTTATTCTGAGCATATATGCCTACCGCCAATCTGAGCCAGAATT
>JANYIT010000190.1 GCA_025358725.1 Chamaesiphon sp. GL140_3_metabinner_129_sub | reverse complement strand
CCTTCATGGGTACCCGAAGATCTGCGCTAATTACTGCATTTTTAGAATAGTACTCGCCAGAATGATCCAGATTGGTGAAGACTGAATCGCCACAATAACTACGAGCCAATAACAGGCTATATCTCTGCCAGCACCAAGTTTGTATGTGCAAATGACCACAAGTGGAAAGGCGATCGAGTACAATCCCAATGCTAAATTATAAATCGCCGTTGCTTTTGCCGTTGCTTTTAGTCTACCCGATCCACCTTCGCGAGGGTCATTTTCCCATCGACTTAGCCAGATTAAAGCAATAGCACCAATCGCACAAATTGCCAAAGAAATAACTAGATGTTTGTCTTCAGTAAGTTCGAGCATCAGAGCTGTAATCGCCGCAATTAAACTACCTTTTTTATCATATACTCCGTTTGCCAGCAACCAGTTTTTAAACTGCCTCCTACTATAGTTGCCCTCTTGAAAATGTCTCAGGTAGCATAATAGGCGGTGGCTAAAAAATATAATTGCAGCAACAGAGATTAAAGATAGCGAAAGGGCTGTAAACATGAATATCGAGTAGATTAAGGACGTGAAAAAGATGCTCCTTCGCGATGCCAATGAGTGTTAACTTTAATATTTCCTACTCTTACTAAGAAATACTATAGATAACTATTTTATAAATATAGCAAAATATCTCCCGCAGTTTACTGATGCCGATACACAAGCAAACTGCGGGAAGCTAATGATTTTTACAGGAAAATCAGTCTACATAAACTGAAGTTTGACCAATTTCAGCAATTAGAAGGTAAAAGTAGTTCTCAAAGCACCAATCACCGCACCAGTACTATTTGCACTTTGGTCTGGTGCTGTCAGATAGATAATTCCTGGCGTGATACTGAGACTATCACTGACTTTAAACTGATAAAATCCCTCAATATGCAATCCAGCCTTGGTATCTGAACTACCATCACTAGCAAAAGTAACCCGAGGTTCTTGCCCAACTAATAATCCAGCTAAATTTCCCTTACCACCTAAATCTGGAGCTGCGGCTGTTAATGCCCAGTTCCAGATTTGTCTATCAATACCAGCAGCTTGATTTTGGGTATAGCCAGCCCAACCACCTAACGCAAACTGGGGACTCAATTGAAAAGAACCTTGCAACCCATAATTATTGCTAGTACCACCCAAGTTAGCATTGTTACTTCCTGTCCCGAGATCTGAATTCAGAGTTCGAGTATAAGTTAAACCAACTTTAGAATTTTCACCTATCTTGAAGGTGAGTTGAGCGAGAGCACCATACCCACCGCCCAACAAGCCATTCCCTGCCGATGGATTGTTACCATTACGCGCTAGGTAGCCTGCGCTGAATTCAGTGGTATCACCCAACTTGTGCCGAATCCCAACCCCTTGACCTTGAACCGTATAGTAAATAGATGGACGATTACCAAAAGTAGAAATCGATCCACTAGCACCATCACCATCAAAATAAGGATTGATGGTGTCGGTAAAGTCGTCTGATGCTCCAGCATTTGCCGCAACAACCATCTGTGTTTGAGGGGTGAGGGCAAATTCATATTTCAATGCATCAATCCCGACACTACTATTTGTTGTGCCATCCGTCCAAGATAAGCTGCCTTCGGATGTAGTAACAGCATTCGTGCCCACAGTGGGAGTTCGGTTGGATAAACCCAAGCCGACTGCTTGAATCCTAGTCGTCAGGGTGCCACCATTGATATCGGTGATGAGTTCGAGCCTAGTCCGATGCCCAAATGCAGTATTCCGGGAGTAATCACCAGCAAAAGTCCCAGTTGCCCCAAAAATTACTTGCCCTTTCAGTTTCGTTGTCAATGAGAACTGATTAGGGGCTGGAGTTTCGACTTTGGCGGGGGTGGGTTCTGCTGGTTTGGGTGCTTCTGCTGGCGGTGCTGGAGCGGGGGTTATTTCGGTTGGAGTAGAGGGGGCTGGGGGAGCTGGCGGTGGAGTTGTTTGGACAACATCTGCTGGCAATGTGGCTGGATCTGCAAGTGGTGCTGTGGCAGTTATTTTTGCTTTCTGCTTAACTTTTTTCTTGAGGCGTTTCTTTTTTCTGAGTGCGATTAATTGGCTGGGATGTTGTTGAGCGATTGTTTGATTAGCTGAACTGGGTGTAGCCGAAATAGAGTCGGTGGCTTGGGCACCAGAAATTAGTAATAAAGTAGCAAACAGGCCACCTGCGGTAATTGTGAGCCAGTTTAGTTGTCGTTTGAAAGTCATTATATTTAATCCTGAAATAAATTAGGTAAGAGAAAATAATTGAGTGTTAGCTAAAATCGCGTAACATCTTTTTGATTTCAATGTTATGCAACTCTTCAGTCCCAATCATCGTTCGAGCGAACTCTTCGAGATATACACTGGCATCCTCGACGATATCGAGGAGTTTTTTGTACATTTCTAAGGCATTTTTTTCATGAGCCAAACTTTCTTGGAGAATGTCTCTGACAGAGTGTTTGTAGGTTTCCTCCATTGGGGCAATTTGTAAGGATGGATGACCTTCTAGCCCGGTGAGAATCTCTCCAACTTGTTGGGCATGAAGTAGAGATTCTGTGGCTTGGGCTTTGAAGAAATCCACGATCGGAATCCGGTTTGGGCCAGTTACCATTAGTGCATAATGTGTATATCGCACCACTCCAGCTAGCTCAAATTCCATAAGTGAACGAAGGACATTGATCGCTTTTTCTTGGTCTAGATCTTGCATGGTGGAAAGGTCAAAATTGTTAGAGATTAATGGATGTGGAGATCAGCTGCTGTTGGAGATAAGCACCAATCATTTCAATTAAATTGGCACCAATCGGTGTTGGTGGTGAAACAATTGGAAAATGTTTAGCTAAAATTGCTTGCATCTGATGAGGTTGGATTTGGCGATAGTGGGTTTTTCCAGGTAATATTTCTCCGGCTGGACTAGTGACGATCGCATGTGGAGCTGCTTTACATTGATGAAGACATTTCATCGACTCAATTTGCACTCGATCGGTTAAATCGTGTCGATCGAGATACGCTTCCATCGATCGACAGATTTGATCACTGCCGCGTCGCCGACAAGTCGAACCCTGACAAACTTGAATTTTAGTCGGTAGAATAGAGCTACAGTCTATTGCTGACTGTAATGGCGATCCGGCTAAGTGACTGTGGCGCGGATCGACACGCGCTGGAGTCAATAATTGTTTGACTTTAATTTTTTTCTCACCTGTAGATCGACAGACCCGTTCCTGTGCCAGCAATGTCAACCAGATCCCTGGTTGCCAATCCTGAATTTGCGGACGGAGACTTTTCGCTGCTTTAATTAAGCATTCTCCATTGGCAGTGGCTAATTTGATATAGCGATGTGGATGATGATCGTCTCCCCAACCTAGAAAGTATCCTGTCAGTGGTCGAATCAGTTTTAGCCGCTGATTACTCATGATGATGATTTATTCAAATGTGTAATTTTAATCTTTGCCACACAGCTTATCCCCAGAGCGATCTGAGTCAGCATCCTAATTGCTATTTTGCTACTAGCTACTGCTAATCATTCTTGTTATTTTGAGCATTCTTAACAGTTGGTAGATTGAAGTCAAATATCATGAGCAATGCAGCTCAAAGTTGTTAGTCTGATTCGTCGATCGATTTCATCAGGTCAGTTGTTTAGCTCTGCTTAGACATATATGGCTAATCATGATGATTAAGACTATCTGAGCACCCTCCCAAAGTACGCGCGAGAACGGGGCTGACATAAAATTTTGAGTAAAGATATTTATTAGTGCTGCTAAAATACTATATAGGATCGAGCAACAAATGACAACTATTAGCAATTAAATTAGAAAGACAGACGGCAAGGAAAAATTGTGGTTGATCTTTAAACGCTCACAAAATCAGGGTAGGGGCAATGTGGTAATGTTCTGAATCTGTGGAAAGAAGTATCAGAGAAGCAAGATATAGCAGAGAGAAAGAAAAATGGTATTAGAACCTGTTCTGTGCCCAGCTTGTCAAAGTAGCGATGTCGTCAGACACGGATACTCAGGAGAAGGAA
>JANYIT010000187.1 GCA_025358725.1 Chamaesiphon sp. GL140_3_metabinner_129_sub | reverse complement strand
CTAGTTATGGGAGTAAGAATCCAGATATTGAAACGCAGTTAATTTTCGATACTATTAACGATCGATATCTACTATTTCGCACTGGCTGGGATAACCAACGCCGGATTCACAACTGCATTTTTCACTTTGACATCAAAGGTGATAAAATTTGGATTCAGGAGAATAATACTGATATTGACGTGGATAAAGAGATAGAAGAGATGGGGATCTCCAAAAAGGAAATTGTGGTGGGATTTCACCATCCTTCAATGCGTGAATATTCAGAGTATGCTGTTTCCTAAATTATTATCTCAATTCAATAGAATCTGAATAACAGAGAAATATTTTACGGTAGGTTGGGTTTCATTCTTCAACCCAACATCTCCAGTGTGTTGGTATGTGAATATCCAAGTCATAAGTACTAGAAATAGCTTATTTATAGAGCAAATTTAATGACTGAGAGTGACAAAAATGTAGAGGCTGCGTTAAGTCGATTCGGTCTTCCCTGCAAACTTTCCGATCGTGATACTATCGTCGCCGAGCTAGAAGAGCAGATTAGGCTAGAAGACGACGAGATTGGCGACCAATTTTTAATGCGGCTACTTTGTGCTCAATTGTTCTCAATCGGTCTGGTTGAGGACTCAATCTTGATTTGGCGTGCTAAGTCATGCAATTTTGATACTTGCTTGGGAATCGACGTACAGTTTCTCTGCGGGGCTGGTTTGTTGCAGACAAAAGAGTATTTTTATCGTGATGGAAGCGATCTTGCTCTTGAAGCATTAGACTATATTGCCGAGTGTGAATCTGATTTCTTGAAGTTTAATATTGAGTCAGTTATTTGTTATGCCTGCGAGTATTATAGGATCGCCTAACAACTATATGATGAAGGATCGAAACAATCTTCTTTGTTGAATTACACAAGACATATCAGATCCCCGACTTCTCCGAGAAGTCGGGGATCTACTAGCCTCACAAAATATTCAGAATATGCACCAGTAACACACCCTAAATTGATTTACTCGTCTCCAGATTGCTCGGTTACTTCTGGTTTTAGTAATGGGAACGCGATCGCATCCCGAATGCTGGCACAATCGCACAAGAGCATCACCAATCGATCGATCCCAATTCCTAAGCCGCCTGTGGGGGGCATTCCGTGTTCTAGAGCCGTGAGGAAGTCTTCATCGACATCGTGAGCTTCGTTATCGCCTTCGGCTTTGCGGGTGGCTTGAGCCTCTAAGCGTTCCCGTTGATCGATGGGATCGGTTAATTCTGAGAAACTATTGGCTAATTCGCGTCCGACGGCAAATAGTTCAAACCGCTCGACGATACCGGGTTTCGATCGATGGGGTTTGGCTAGTGGGGAGATTTCGACGGGGTAATCGAGGACGAATGTGGGCTGAATGAGGGTAGTTTCACACTTTTGCTCGAATACTTCATTTAAGAGTTTTCCGAGGGTTTTAGCGTCATTGCAGCCGCCGATGCCAGCATTTTTGACAGCGGCTTGGGCTGTCTCTAGAGTGTCGAAGCTGCTAAAGTCTAAACCTGTGGTTTCTTTGACAATATCGTGCATCGTCACGCGTCGCCAGGGTGCGGCGAGACTAATCGGCGTACCTTGATAGCTAATTTCCAATGTCCCCAGTACCGACTGAGCGACGGTGGTAATCATCTCTTCGGTGAGCGTCATCATATCCTCGTAGTCAGCGTAGGCTTGATATACCTCGATGCTGGTAAATTCGGGATTGTGACGGGTAGAGACACCCTCGTTGCGGAAAATTCGTCCTAATTCAAATACTTTCTCAAAGCCGCCGACAATCAACCGTTTGAGGTGTAATTCGGTAGCAATCCGCAGGTATAGCGGCATTTCGAGGGTATTGTGATAGGTATTGAACGGACGCGCATCGGCTCCGCCAGCTTCGGATTGCAAAACTGGGGTTTCGATTTCGATAAAGTTGAGGTTTTCGAGATAGCGACGAATTCCGGCGGTAATGAGGGATCGTTTTCTAAAGGTATCGCGTACCTCTGGATTGACGATTAAATCTACATAGCGTTGGCGGTAGCGTTTGGCGACATCTGTTAAACCATGCCATTTATCGGGGAGTGGGAGTAGAGATTTCGTGAGCATCACATACTCGTTGACAAGGATTGATAATTCGCCTTTCTCGGTGCGTTTGATCGTTCCCTTCACGCCGAGAATATCGCCGACATCGGTTAATTGTTTGAGATGCGTAAAAGCATCGGGAACCGAAGACATCCCGGTTTCAATTTGCTGTTTATTCAGATAAAGCTGAATCGTACCCGTTTCATCTTGAATGCTAAAAAATGCTAGCTTGCCCATTACCCGACGTGCGATAATGCGCCCAGCGATCGAAACGGGGATATCTACCTCCTCACCACTAGCTAAATCGGTGTACTCTAGCTGTAATGCTGCGGCTTGGTGGGTAGATACCCAGTTGTAAGCGTAGGGATTCATCCCTATTTCGCGGAGTTTGTCGGCTTTAACCAGGCGCGTAGCCCGAATTTCGGCTAATGTCGAATGTGTTCTGGCTGTTGGGGCGACTGTTGCTTGGACATATGTAGAATCGATCTAGGCTGGACTCTCTATTCTACGTCAAGCTCGATCGATATTACCTACCCTCTACTCTCTACCCTCTACCCTCTAATTAGCAATATTGACTGATATCTTCACCGCATTCATCGGCTAGATAGCACATTGCTTTGAACCGGAGCATGACAACTTCCTCATAGAGGGGGTTGAGCTTACACATGGGGGGAATGTGGATGAGAGTGCGTCCAAATAAATTGAGATCGCGTTCAAAGGGACATTGAGAAGGGATCAGTTGACAAAGTTTGTGAGCTAATCGGGGGTTAGAAATTTTCAGATTGTCCAACCATTCACGTAGTGGTTTCAACATATCGAATTTGGATAAGTGACAAGAATCAATTGTTGCTTGTGATCTGAATCCAGTGGAAAACGAACTAGCAAGCTTTGACAAATTAGCAACCATAATATGAGATGTATTAGTGGTATCTGTGGAGGTCATTATTTATGACGACGATCGTGAGTGAAATGTTCAGCTAGAATAAACTACGCATATCAGCAAGAGATTTCCGGAAAGAAAAAGTGAATTTGACAAGATCTTTGTAGCTGTGTCGATCACCGCCAATAGGCTAAGCCAACGGCCGCTTTAGTAGAGAAGGATCTACCTACTGTTTGCATCATGTCTTAGTTTCCGCTTTGCTGCCAACGGTAAATCTACGGAGATATCATAACGTATTTGTCTTTCATTTCAGCGTATTTTCGATCATATTATTTGTATATTTGAATACATTTCTTTAGATAGAAATTGCCAATTATTAAATATTTATGATCCCCTACTTGTTTTTATGCAAATTGACCTATTTTGAGTGGTTTGTAGATAGTAGTGAAAATTGTATTTAACCATCGAATGCACCAGGGATATAGTCAATTAATAACAAATTCGTCCCCGCAGTGAGATCCGCCAAAATATGTAGCGGTGTCCCGACGATCGATCTATTGATTGGCTGATGGCGAACTATGGCTACATCAAAGCGACAGGGTTGCTCGGCTAGGTGTGGGTATTTGAGTAAGAATAACTCGGCAGTGCGGACGATTCTGGCTTGTTTCTGGGGGGTAATTGCCAGTAGTCCATCGGCATCCCAATTTGATCGATTTCGGGTTTTGACTTCGATAAAGAGGATGGTATCGGATTCAATGCCAATCAAGTCGATTTCGCCCCTGCGCCATCGCCACCGATGATGCAGAATTTTGCCCCCACGCGCAATTAGCCACTGAGCGACAACTTCTTCGCCTTGTTTACCAGTGTTCATTTAGGCTTTAGGTATTAGGCTTTAGGTATTAGGCTTTAGGTATTAGGCTTTAGGTATTAGGCTTTAGGTATTAGGCTTTAGGCTTTAGGTATTAGGCTTTAGCGTAGAGGGTACCCGAAAGGGTTACCCTTCATCAACTTGGGGCTAAACCAAGCTTTTGAATAGATGGATGCCGTCGGCGTTGCCGAGGAGAGGATCGGCGGCGCGTTCGGGATGGGGCATCATGCCGATCACATTTTTAGTTTCGTTGCAGATTCCGGCAATATTATTTAATGAGCCGTTGGGATTGGTGCCAGTGTAACGAAATAATACTTGTCCATTGGATTCTAGTTGATCGAGTGTGTCCGGATCGGCGTGGTAGCAGCCTTCTCCATGCGCGATCGGCAGATTAATTGAGGTGTTAGTATAACCCTGTGTCCAGATTGAATCGGTATGCTCGACTTGAAGTGGAACCCTGTCGCAAACAAAGTGGAGATCGCGATTGCGAACTAGTGCCCCAGGGAGCAATCCAGCTTCAGTCAGCACCTGAAAACCATTGCAGATACCTAAAACATATTTACCCTGCTCGGCATGGGCGACAACTTGTTTCATGATGGGGGAGAATCTAGCAATCGCTCCACAGCGGAGGTAGTCACCATAACTAAAGCCACCAGGGATGACCACCACATCGACATCATGTAGATCGGTTTCTTCATGCCAGATGGTGCGCGTGGGTTGTCTGAGCAGATCGCGAGTAACATATACCACGTCGCGATCGCAGTTAGAACCAGGGAAGACAATTATTCCGAATTTCACAGGAAGGGGGGAGGGGGGAGATGGGAGATGGGAGATGAAAGAATTTAAGCGTTAGAGGTTAGGATTTAGAGAATTAATATTTTTAACTCCCCGCTCCCCGCTGATTGCTCCCCACACCTAGCTCCAATTCAACCCGATAATTTTCAATGACGGGATTGGCAAAAAGTTGGTCACACATCAGATCCAATTGACTACGGGCTGCGGTTTCGTCGGTGGCACTGAGATTGACTTCGATGTATTTGCCGATGCGGACGCTCTCGACATCAGTGTAGCCCATATGTGCTAAGCCCGACTGTACCGCTGTACCAGCCGGATCGAGGACAGAAGGACGAAGGGTGACATAAATGCGGGCATGATATTTTTGGTTCAACGGAATCCCTCAACTTTGCGATAATTTATAGATACAGCGATTACCTCCGGTAGGCTTCGCCAACGTTCCAACTTAAATCTACCACTCCCGATTGTAAACTAGTATCAGGCTTGATTGTCATTTAGTAAATTGGCATTGATCGTTATGCATAAATTCAAGTAGTATTTCTCACAAATACGGGGTAGTAACAAAACCTAACGCCTAAAACCTAAAACCTAACGCCTTCCCATGAAATCCGATCGAACTCGTAGCCAAGAACGTATTCTACAACTCCTGAAGCAATTCGATCGCGGAATTTCGGCTCAAGATATTTATGTCGAATTGCGGACTCGCAATCAGACAGTCGGGCTAGCCACTGTCTACCGTGCCCTAGAAAGTTTAAAATTGGAGGGGAGTGTTCAAGGCCGCACATTACCGACTGGCGAATCATTGTATAGTTGTGTGCAAGCAGACAGACATCATCTAACTTGCTTACACTGTGGACAGTCGATTCCGATCGATGAGTGTCCAGTCGAACAATTAGAACACAGACTAGAATCACTCCATCAATTTAAAATTTACTACCACACTCTCGAATTTTTTGGAGTATGTTTAACTTGTGCGCCGACAGAAGTAAACAATCACAACCAAGAACGAGTCACTCATTTGCATCACCATCATAGCCACGATCGACCTAAACAGGGAACTGCATGACTTTTGAGAGTTTTATGAATTCAATCGGTGTTGCTGACCCGCATGGACGCGGATGGCTAGCCGTAGTGCTGACTTTTATGTTCGCATGGATTGTTACCTATTTATTTATTCCCAAGGTACGCACTTTTGCACTGAAAGTCGGTTGGGCAGATCTCCCAAATGCCCGGCGGCTCAATCAGGAACCGTCACCAAATGCTGGCGGATTGGCGATTTATACAGGGGTAATCGCTGCCATTATTTTAGCAGGCTGTCTCTCGCCGATCGTCCTCGCAAAAATTCAGGTAGCGATTTTGGCGATCTTGCTCGGTGGCTCAGTGCTAGTCATCGTGGGATTTATCGACGATCAATTTGGTGGATTACCCGCACTATTTCGGCTGATCGTCCAGATTTTGGCAGCACTATTACTCGTAGTCTGTGGCATCCAAATTCACGTTGTTTACTTTGGTGCGCCCATCGACGGAATTCTATCAGTGATTGTTACAGTATTCTGGATTGTGGGGATTACTAATGCGGTGAATTTGATGGATGGGATGGATGGTTTAGCTGGAGGGGTGAGTTTCATTAGCGCAATGAGTTTACTCGCTGCCTCCGCTCAGTTTGAAGTTCGAGCAGCGGCTACTTTGATTTCAGCGGGAGTGGCTGGTGCAGCATTGGGTTTCTTGCGACATAATTATCACCCGTCGCGGATTTTTATGGGGGATGCTGGAGCTTACTTCTTGGGCTATGTCCTCGCAGCTACCAGTATTTTGGGTAATGTCAAGGTGACGACAGCTACTTCGCTAATCCCAACAATTATGTTGTTTCTCGTCCCGGTGGTAGATACTAGCCAAGTAATTATCAAACGGCTGCTATCGGGGAATAATCCGCTCAGTACACCGGGCAAAGATCATCTTCACCATCGATTATTAGCCCAAGGATTTTCCCAAAGACATTCGGCTCTGATTTTGTGGGGCGTTACTCTAGCTGGGGGGATTATTGCGATGAAACTCCAAGGTGCTAAACCAATGGCGATTGTGGTGACAGCGATCGGCATTGCGCTGTTGCTGATCATGACGGTGTGGCTACGACTACGGGCGATCGTCAAATCTTCAGATCGTCCAGCTCCTCATTCAGATGATTCTCCCTAGGAGATGCTACGCGAACGACGATAATATTGAATTGGAGCAAGTAAACTGACTGTACAGAGCTGGATTGGGGGAATCGCTGGTGTTTTATCATTAGCTGGATTTATCCCCTATTGGTGGGCAATTTGCACGGGCAAAACTCGTCCGAATCGAGCGACGTGGTGGATCTGGACGATCGTCGGCATCATCATCGCCTTCAGTTATCGAGCTTCAGGTGCTGAATCGACAATGTGGGTACCAATTACTTATGTAGTCGGGCCGTTCTGTACTGCGTTACTCGCAATTAAATTTGGCGAAGATGGCTGGACTAAATTAGATTTCATCTGCTTGTTAGGAGTGGGGATCGGTTTGATATTATGGGGGGTGTATCGATCGCCATATCTCACATTGGGAGTCAATATCGGCATCGATTTTTTGGGTGCTTTACCGACGATCCGGAAGTCTGTTCGAGAGCCATACAGTGAAGATCTATGTTCGTGGTTATTATTTTGTCTTGCTAATATCATCAACCTCCTGGCGATCGATCGGTGGGAGTGGCAAATTGTCGTCTATCCACTCTATATGGTGCTGATCACAACTACGATTTGCTGGTGTTTACGGCGAGGAAGATTGCAGCGACAGAAACATCGACGAAATCAGAGCCGGAAAATTCACCTAAACTAATATATATCGATCGAACTAGCTTGATTTATGGCAGATAAAAATCGCGAGACATTTATCGTTGGCGTTGTCATGGGCGCAGCAATTGGTGCTATCACCGGACTCTTAATAGCTCCCCGCAAAGGGCAAGATACGCGCAAGATCTTGAATAAGACAGTGACTGCGGTACCCCAAATGGCCGAAGATATTTCTAGCAGTGTCCAATTTCAAGCCGACAGGCTCTCTACTGCTGCTGGCGATCGATGGCATGATACACTCGATCGGCTAGCCACAGCGATCTCTGCTGGGATTGTTGCGAGTCAATCCGTTCGAGAACTCAACGATCCCACTCATCCTAAATCCTCTATTAAGGGAGATGAGTAATCCTCAACTTGCAACTTTTAACTTTCAACTAATTTTGACACTCATCGATCCATTACTAGTATTAGGCTGCTCAACTCTGCTGGTTGCTGTCAGTTTGACAGCACTATTAGTTGCTGCCTTCCCTGCGATTCAAGATGTGTCTCGTGCCGCTAGGAGTGCGGAAAAGTTATTTGATCGGCTCGATCGAGAATTACCGCCGACACTCGAAGCGATTAGACTAGCGGGATTGGAATTAAGCGATCTCAGTGATGAAATGTCCCAAGGAGTGCAGAGTGCTTCTGCTGTGGTGCAGCAAGTCGATCTTAGTCTCATCGAGGTCAAAAAACAGGCAGGAAATGTCCGCACGAATACTCGGAGTGTCTGGGTAGGTGTCAAAGCTGCTTGGCAAACATGGCGAGATCGCGAGGAATCTCATCCGAGTAGACAGATCTCATCTACTCATAAACCGTCACTACCGGAGCGTCGCGATCTCGATTTGGACTAGCAAATCTACAGCGAAAAAAATTGCTAGCGATATTCATCTCTAGCAATAGTTAAATTTACCTGCAAGCAATTGCAGTCGAATGTCTCTATTTTGCTGCCATTTGGCAAATTTAGAGATTACCAGATTGAGCTAATTTATCCTTGAGTTCAGCTAGCTTGCCAGCCCAGCGGGGATCGGGTTGAAAACTATCAGTGCCAGTAGTGCTGCTGTGGACATTACCACTGCTACTGCCCTTATTCCCTTCTTTACGACCACCTTTTTTAGCACCACCACCACTGCGACGGGGGTTGCTAGTCTCACTACTGCCCTTTTTACTTAAATTTGGTTTGGGGATGTTACTAGGTTCTCTAGGTTCAGTAGATTCACCATTTTCGCCATCTTCATCTTCTTGTCCTTTAGCTTTGGGTAAAGCTTTTTCGATTTTGATGGGTAGCTCTTGGAACATTGCACCATTATACTTTTCAATAATTTGGTCTGCCTGTTCATCAGTCTCGACAGTGACAAAGCCAAACCCACGGCATTTACCAGTCTTGCGATCTTTGATCACTTTGACAGAAACTAAATCGCCAGCTTCAGCAAAAACGGTTTGGAGTTCATCCCGCTCTACATCAGATTTTGGTAAGTTGCCCACATATAAACGAATAGACATATCGAAATTCCTCCAGACTGGAATTAAATTAGCTTGCTTGCAGGAGTTCCCCTGGGGGGGATAGCCTTAATTTTAGGTGGACAAAAAACTGACGAAGAAGTGTGATGTCTGTGTCCTCAGCACTATATTTTAATGTTTTTTGACAAATTTTGTTACACCCCTACTTAAATTATCACGTCTAGGTATGGGCGATCGATATTTTGAGCTAGAGCTTCAGTAAATAACCCAAGTTGCTCCCTAGAAATGCCTCCGATTTCTAACCGCTGAGGTTATAGGGAGCAACTTGGGTTATTTACTTGATCGATTTAGCGATCGCTAAATCGCTAAAATTCACCGATCGAGCTGAATTATCCCAATATCACCGATCGCCGTTGGGTGAAAATACGAGGATCACTCCTCTAAGAATGACAACTGTTCGCCGCTATCAGTCCCCCCACTTAGTCCCAAATGCTTTCGTGCTGCCGCCGTCACTACCCGCCCCCGGGGAGTCCGTTGGAGATAGCCGATTTGCAACAAGTAAGGTTCGTAGACTTCTTCAATTGTATGGCTATCCTCACCTGTTGAGGCAGCTAAAGCTTCTAATCCTACTGGCCCACCATTGAACTGCTCCGCCATCGTCGTCAATAACAATCGATCGACCCAATCCAATCCCAATGGATCTACATTATAAATCTCCATCGCTGCACTAGCGATCGTCCCATCAATTTCGGCATACCCTTTTACCTGGGCATAATCTCGCACCCGCTTCAACAATCGATTGGCAACCCGTGGCGTTCCCCGTGCGCGTCTAGCAATTTCCGCCGCACCCGCTGGAGTTACTGCTGTTTTCAGAATTTCTGCCGTCCGTTGGACGATCAGTGTCAGTTCATCCACCTCATAAAATCTTAGCTTCTGAACGAGTCCAAATCGATCGCGTAATGGTGCTGTCAGCGAACCTACCTTTGTGGTTGCTCCCACTAGAGTGAATCTGGGCAGCGGAATACTCCGAATTTTGGCAGTAGCCCCCTTCCCCAGCGTAATATCCAATCGAAAATCCTCCATCGCTGGATAGAGAATTTCTTCTGTTATTCGCGGTAAGCGATGAATTTCATCAATAAATAAGATATCCCCTGGTTGCAGTGCCATCAAAATTCCCACAATATCGCGAGGACGTTCTAGTGCCGGAGCTGCTGTAATCTTGCAATTTACGCCCATTTCTGTCGCCAGAATCAGGGACATCGTAGTTTTGCCCAGTCCAGGTGGTCCATACAATAACAAATGATCGAGTGATTCTTGCCGGACTTTCGCCGCTTGAATGGCGATATCTAGGACTCCTTTGAGATCTTTCTGCCCAATATATTCCGCAATGCTACTAGGTCTGAGACTTTCTTCTTGAATTTTTTCTTCAGTGTTGGTAATTTCGGCTTGTAATATCTCTGAGTTGGCAGATGCTAACTGTGTAGGGCTAGATGGTTGCTTTGGAGTCCTTTTCTTCCTCTCTTGCGGCGGTTGTTCGGCATCGGCGGCTGGCTGTTTGGAAGAGATAATTGCCATGTCAGATGGAAGATAAACGATCTATCTCATTATCTCAATTAACCAATGATTTTGATTGCTATCAATACGAAATCAGGGGTGGAAACAATGTTTCCACTCCTGATTTTAGAGATCAACCAACAACTAAATTAACCGCGACCAGTTGGTGCGTTATTTCGGGTTGGAGGTGCTTCAGGTGCGATGGGCGCACTCATGATTGGACTTGCCTTACAGGGACAACCAATCCCACCACCAGCAATTACGGAGAACTGACTGAAGTCGCTACCTTTGCCAGAGATGCCATCATTCCAGGAAATCTTCACACCTTGGGTACCCAAAGCAGTAGCTTCGTTATCAAATTTAGCCAACTGCGAGCCACCATTTTTATCTGGAGTAGAGTAGACAGTGGTTGTGCCTTTGTCTTTAACAGTTGACTCTAGATAGAGTGCATAGGGAGTCCCAGTTTTGAAGGTAAATTCGGCAAAAGGCTTTCTCACCGATTTACCCGCTGTACCTGTGTGATTTCTGCCAGGTTTATCTTGAGCGCGAGCTTCACTAATTAGAGGTGTTTTCTCGCCAGTTGCTAGATTGAGAACTCCAAAGGTGGATTGAGCCGAGTTATTAGATTTCAGAAATTGAAATTCAATAATTGTATCTCGATCGAATTGAACACCTTGTCCGTTGAATTGTTCAGCAGCAGCGGTCTGAACCAAGCTTGCAAATGCTGCAACAGCAGCACCACAGCCAATTAGAAGTCTACGGAATTTAGCAGTTTGTGCCATTGTTGTTACGCCTAACTCTTAATAGTCAATTTATCGATCGTCGAAGTTGTCAAAAGCAATTGTATTGAAGTTAAGCAAGAGAGCCAGCATTACTCACTCTCTGCTTAAATACTCGATCGTTTTTGTTAATTAGATCTTCTTACCAAATTGGGCTAGAAACCCCAGCATTACTAGATGAACTCTTGACAGACTCAATAAACTTATTAGCTTCTGCTTGAGCAGCCGCAAGTTCTGCTGCTGCTTCTGCTTCTGCCGCTTTAGCTGATGCTAATGCTGGACTAGGAGTAGACCCAGTATTAGACCCGGTAGTATCAGCATTTGGACAGCCACAGGTTGATACATCCGCAACCTGCCGAGCGTAGCGGACAGGATCGGAGACCACTGCGGTCGGCTGATTTGAAGCATTACTTACTGCTGCTTTAGCATTTGAATAATTGCTCACGGCAGTATTGAATCTGGTCTGAACAGCTCCAGCTCGCGAGATTGTTCCAGCACTATAGGAACCTAGTGTCGTACCAGTCCCATTGATACCAGTACCACTTGGGGAAGTAGTAACATTTGAACCAGTAGCATTACTACCACCAGTGGGTGGAGGACCAACAACTTGAGCGATGAGGATGGTGTTTTTGTCTGTCCGAACTGCTTGGCTGTTGAGTTGCTCGGTGGCACTAGCAGACTGCACAAAACCACCTAATGATGCTGCCGCAATTGCGCTACAGCCAATAATTGCGCTGTGATATTTAGAGATATTTAGCATTGACATTCAACCTTACTTGATAATTAATTATTGGTAGTCAAAATGGTTGTAGACCATTATACAATTTGCGTCGCTTGGCAAAATTTGAGCGACTCTAAAAGTTAAAAGCTACACTTGCACCCAGGATAAATCTAGCTCCATCCCCAGCTCCAGTAATATCGCGAACGGCAGGGGTGATGACGAGGGGGAAATTGTCGAACGGTGCGATCGAGATCCCCGCGCCTAAATCTTGTCCTGTCCATTCGACGACTGCGCTAACTGGTCTAGCCACCCGCACACCAACAGAACCAAATACATTCAACCCGCTGCGATCGAGGCCACCAGTGGCATCAAATGGTAAAAATACACCACTTCCCACACCAGCAGTTACGGCGATACGGCTAAATGGTTGATTGATATCGTCAACAGTACGGAAAATCTTGGTACCGACAGCATAGTAGGAGTTATTGGGATAGTCAGAGGCACCATTGCCATTCGTACCAGCACCAAACTGAGTTTTGGCAAATTGGTTCCAACCAATTGCTACAGCAGTATCTTCACCAAGCCGCTTATGAATTTTGGCGTTGAAGGCGCCACTACCAAATCCGGCACTAGATCCGAAACTATTGAGACTATATGATAACTCAACACCAACTGAGTTGACGGCATCACCTAAGCCAATTCCAAGTCCAGCTTCACCATCAGATGTCTGGGTAAATCTAGTACGACTTTGATAATCCAAAGAGAAGAAGACGAGATTCTTGTCAGCACCAAAACCGACTGGGTTAAAAATCGAAAAGCTAGGTGAAGATTTCGGCTGATAGGTTTCTAACTTTTCACCAGAGGGTGCTTTGTTATTGTTAATATTATTTAACTGGTTCTGGGTGTCAGTAGGACTAGCTGGAGTAGAGCTAGGAATTTCAGTTGGAGCTGGTGGTGCGGGTGGAGTTTGGGCCAAAATACCGTCAGCAACTACTGGTGTTGCGGTGAGCAGATTGGTCTCTTTGCTAGAAACTCGACCTAAACTATCTGTATTTGCACTAGATTTTAGTTCGGGGCTGGCATGAGTAGCTGCTGCACTCAATAGAGATAGTGTCCAGCAACAGCCAACGTACCACAGTAATCGCTTCATAATTGAAAGTTCCTGAATGTTTAGAGAGATATGTTGTAAATTTTGTGTAACTAAAGTTGAAACGGAGGCATGTCTGCGAAGATTACCAGCTAGAATGCTTAGATAAATCCAACCTTAATCTACTTTGTATATTTTTCTAAATACTAACATGACATCGTTGACGATCGTCAGCCATATTACTTGATTTAGATCTATTCCAAGTATAGTTTTCACATCTACTATTGACAAGGATACAGTCGATATTCGATTTAGATCATCGTAAATTACTCAATCCAAATTATCACGATCTGTATGAAGCTTTTTAGGCTGACACATAGATTGCAAAATGATATATCTAGACTAATTGGACGTAAATCCAACTATTTGTCTAGTCCAAATATTGGATTTTGGTAATGCTTCTAGCTACTTAATTACTTTGAGCATAAACACTTACTAGTCTGTGTACACAAAGTTTTACTGGACTTGTACTCCTTGTCGATCGAGTTAGCGATCTGTACACATCTTCATCGTACCCATAAAGTTATCTAAAATATCTAATCTTGAGGGACAAATGAATAGTTGCATCTGGTTTGTTGCTACCATTTGATGATTGAGTAAAACATGTTGTCTCAAGTATTCCCACTTCGATCGCCAAAATTAACACTAAGCGGCAAAATATCTAGATCGAATTTCCAGCCAAATATCTCAACGGATGATTTTGGAGTATCGATCTCCAATCGCTAACAGCTACAACTAGCCAGAACTCCCATGCTAGAATCTGTGATTTGGTGTCGTGGTAACAGCCAAGGGAGAGAGATATGAGATAATCAGATCTTAGATTAAGACTCGCAATCGAAAAAATTCACGAACCAATGCCGACAGCGACCACCACCTCAAATATGACTGCGTTTCCTCTCACTGCGGTAGTAGGACAAGAGGCGATCAAATTAGCCCTACTGCTCACTGCCGTCGATCCATATTTGGGGGGAGTAGCGATCGCTGGCGGGCGTGGGACTGCCAAATCCGTGATGGCACGGGCGATTCACTCACTATTACCACCGATCGAAATTGCGGTGGGTGGGGTGAGTAATTGCGATCCGAATACTCCCAGCGAATGGGACGATCGGTTGCTAGAGTTGCAAGGGTCAGATCCCAAGTTCGAATTACAGACAGCGATAATTCCAGCTCCATTTATTCAAATTCCCTTGGGAGTGACAGAAGATCGCCTCTTGGGTTCGGTCGATTTGGATAAATCAGTACAGGAAGGAGCCGCTGTCTTTCAGCCAGGACTTTTGGCGCAAGCGCATCGAGGAGTGTTATACATCGATGAAATCAATCTCCTCGACGACCAAATCGCCAATCTCCTGCTCGGTGTTTTAACCGATGGGCGCAATCAGATCGAACGGGAAGGCATTAGCTTTCAGCATCCTTGTAAACCGCTACTGATTGCCACCTACAATCCCGAAGAAGGGGGATTGCGAGAGCATTTGCTCGATCGCATCGCTATTTCACTATCAGCAGATGGCGTGCTGGAAATCGACCAACGGGTGCAAGCTGTCGGACAAGCGATCGCCTATAGCTTATCTCCCCAAGCTTTTCTCGCACAATACGACGAAGAAATCGATAATATCAAAACCCAAATCCTGCTAGCGCGGGAATGGTTAAAGGATGTCGAAATTACTACAGAACAAATTACCTATCTAGTCACAGAAGCTCTGCGCGGTGGCGTGATGGGACATCGCGCCGAATTATTTGCTGTGCGGGTAGCCAAGGCTGCTGCGGCTCTAGAAGGACGAACGAATGTCAATGCTGATGATCTGCGCCGTGCGGTGGAATTGGTGATCGTCCCTCGCGCCACAGTCCTGCAAACCCCGCCAGACGAAAACAATCCACCGCCACCACCGCCACCACCACCTCAACCTCAAGACCAATCCGAGCAAGAGCAAGACGAGCAGGAAGAGGATGATAATGAGGACGAGGAGCAAGATAATGAAGATCAACCCGAAGAACCACCGAATATTCCTGAAGAATTTATCTTTGATATCGAAGGGGTAATCCTGGACGATAGCGTCATGTCTTTTGCCCAAGCCGCCCAACAGAAACAGGGCAAATCGGGCAGCCGCAGCATGGTATTCTCCGAAGATAGGGGCAGGTACGTAAAACCGATTTTACCCAAGGGGAAAGTCCGTCGGATTGCCGTAGATGCAACATTGAGAGCGGCAGCACCCTATCAGAAATCACGCCGATTGCAGCAACCCGATCGCAAGGTAATCGTCGAACCGGGTGATATTCGCGGTAAGAAATTGGCTCGTCGATCGGGTGCGTTGGTAATATTTGTGGTAGATGCTTCAGGTTCGATGGCTCTAAATCGGATGCAGTCGGCTAAGGGTGCTGTAATGCGACTCTTGACGGAAGCTTATCAAAATCGCGATCAAGTGGCGTTAATTCCATTCCGAGGCGAACAAGCTGAGGTATTATTGCCCCCAACTCGATCGATTGCCATGGCAAAACGCCGACTGGAACGGCTCGCCTGTGGTGGGGGTTCGCCGCTAGCACATGGTTTGACTCAAGCCGTGCGGGTGGGGGTGAATGCTCAAAGTACGGGTGATGTCGGACAGGTGGTAATTGTTGCAATTACCGATGGACGGGGAAATGTCCCGTTAGCTCGTTCTTTAGGTGACACGATCGATCCCGATAATAAGCCAGATATTAAGCAGGAGTTATTAGATATTGCCTCACGAATTCGGGCAATTGGGATTAAATTATTGGTCATCGATACCGAGAATAAGTTTATCTCGACTGGTTTTGCAAAAGAATTAGCCAAGCAAGCTAATGGTAAATATCATCATCTCCCCAAAGCAACCGAGCAAGCAATTGCCGCTACGGCGATGAGTGCGATCGGTGATATGAGATAGTTGAAAGCGATTATAGGGTGTGTTGTCGCGGAGCGTAACGCACCAATTTTGAGGCTAATATTACTCTAGAACTGATGTTTTTAACCGCAGAGGACACAGAGATAAGAAAAGAGATATTCAGAACGGCTAGAGATTGATTAAATAGGGCTTGCTGAATAAAAGCTAAAATATAGAGTGAGCAACAGTTACAGCGATGAAATATGCTGCTCAGATCCAAGGGAATCAGCTAAAATCGGTTAAAACCCTGTCACAAAGAGGGCTAAACATGTACAGACA
>JANYIT010000159.1 GCA_025358725.1 Chamaesiphon sp. GL140_3_metabinner_129_sub | reverse complement strand
ATATTCTGCTGTGGATTGCGGGGAACTGCACTTATGACAGGCTTATTCTCTATCCTGGCTCGACGATCGTGTGTGTGGCTTGGAGCGATAAACCTCGATCGCATTGCAAACAGTGGATTTATCTCGACCAATTCTCTAAAGCGATTTATGTTAATTTGCCATATTAATGGTACAAATTAACATAAATCGCTTTAGAGAATTGGTCGAGCTAAATCCACTGTTTGCAATGCGATCGAGGTTTATCACTCCAAGCTACACACACGATCGTCGAACCAGGATAGAGAATAAGCCTGTCATAAGTGCAGTTCCCTGCAATCCATAACAAGATGTCCTTATGAGAATATTCGGTATTGTGAGCCTGGAAATCAGCAGCGGCTCCGAGATGCGCTTTATCCGCTGGACAGATATTGTGAATGCTCGGACGCATTCTCCCAGGGATGGCTCGTTGCAGTTCGGGAGATACATATCCAAAGGTGATACTAATCGCTCCAAACCGATCGACTACTCGATCGAGGATGGCGGAGCAAAGACCTTTGATACTTTCGACCTCCATTCCATCAAGCGGTGGACAATTGGAGATACCCTTGATAACAGCAGTCTCGGAGTATAAGAAATCTGAGAGCATGAAATACTTACCTACCCGAATATTCTGAGGTCGATCGGGACTACGCCAAGCGCGATTATTGCTATTGAGAGATTCCATATGAACTAGGTCGGGTGGCGATTAACCACCCTTCAAGGGTTTTACAAGTCGAAGTGACGGACGGTTTGGATAAACATTGTGGTGGCGATATCTTTCACCGCTGTGGATTCCAGTTCGATGCTGATGGGGATATCAGCAGCGGTGCTTAAACAATGCCCGTAGAGTTTGCCAAGACGTTGAATGTAATCCGCAATTTCTACCGAGCGGCTAGGCTGTGTCTCTGGGGTTTGGAATCCCATCTGTTGCTTCAGCTTCATCTCAGCCTCGAATGGAAGGGTAATGGCTGGCTGAGTAGTGGCTAAACCGACAGCGGGGGAATTAGAGGCGTGTTCGACGAGGGCGGCTTTACCTTTGGAATCGAGGGTAATTGTCACTCGTTCGCCATTACGTCGTCCCATCACTTCCATGTCCCCAGCGGGTCGCCAGATGGTGAATTGTCCCTCGCTGGTAACAACGTCTAATACTGCTTTCTCCCCATACTTGGTGGTTACTTGGCGGGGCATTCCATTTACGCGCACGTCGATTAGTTTCATAATTAGAAATCCTTAGTTTGATGGTTTTGAACTTAGGTGACAGGCGATCGAGTTCCCGCTAAGAATCCTCGATCGCTTTGTCGTTGGGAGATCTAGCCCCTAACTATATTATACCTCACTCATCAGATAATATCAGATAAATAATCCGATATTATTTTAGCTATAGGATAAAATCTGATAAACATCTGACACGATTCAAAATATCGGATATCATGAAAGGATACTATCGGATTTAATCACATGGGTAAACAACAGGATACTATCGACAATAATCCGACAATAGAAGTCAAGAAGGACTGGAGACGTGATAATCTGGCTACTCGAATAGATTTGAGAATGCCCAACGAGGTTTACGATCGAGTGATCGAAATAGCGATCGCCAGTGGGGAAAAGATTAATCCCAAGACAAGCCAAGTACGAGTTACGGCTACTCTCAACAAATTAATCGAGATTGGTATTCGATATTATCCTGAAGATAATCCGATGACATCTGTTAATGTCGGACAATTATCAGATGTCATCGGATTAGAAGAGAAGTATCAGCAATTATCGGATAGGTATCGGGAATTAGAATCTATAGTATCTGATATCAATCCGATAGTATCAGAATTATCACAGGATATTATCAGATTGAAGTCGATCGAGATAGAGGAAGTAGTTAAAACCTTTGTAGGAATAGCTTTAAAACCAATTGAAGAAAGAGTGAATGAGCTAGCAACAGATGTTCAGAATCATTTCAATGCAATGAGAGGGGACGTAAAAACCCTTACTGTTGAGGTCGCGTCGCCTCTGGGTACAATCGCGGAAGAAAAGGAAAAAATGAATTGGCGAGAATTTCACATCATGATTGATATGGAGCCACCTGGATCTAAAAATAGAACCATTGCAACTGCAAACATTGCACTCGATCGAGCCAAAGAGCTGGGACATGATGGTTGGAAATTTGATTCTAGTACGAAGGGCTTCCTTAAAACCCGTGAGTTTGTGTAAGAGTACAAATTGTTTCCCCCTGCCCGTATAATCGAAATAGCCCCCACCAGTGAAGGCGAGGGCTAAATCGATCGAAAGACTGTTACAAGCAGCGCGATCGATAGTTAACAAACTTACTAAATATTATGACATCAGCAACCGACACAGACATCCGAGAGATTAAAGATTTAATTGGTGCGGGGAATGAGGCACTTCAGAAGCAGATCTCCGACTTGGGCAAAAAGATCGATGATGTCCAAACAGATATTAAGGTGATGGACACTCGACTGATTGAAGTCGAGAAGAAGATTGACAAGCAAGATAATCGGCTTTGGGCTTTTGGCGGAATAGTTCTCGCCGCCACACTCGGAGGGCTTTGGAAGCTACTGGGATAGAGGGTTTCGCCCCACGTTTCGCCCCACGTCATAGAAAGATAAGCTAAAACCTTGTCTGTGTCTATCTTTTATAAAAATAGCTACTTCATTGGTAATGAAGAGGTCATGAGTTCAAGCCTCATTGAGGGCTTTGGTTGGTAATGTACTGCTGGTAAGGCTTTTAGAAAACAAACTTGTCCTGACAGCCGAATTTTTGCGTTCATACACCTAAAATTGTGTGCTGTTTTGGCTGGTTTGGTGGTTCTGTAGACCCCCCATTAGACCCCCCAAAAAATGAGTACGA
>JANYIT010000010.1 GCA_025358725.1 Chamaesiphon sp. GL140_3_metabinner_129_sub | reverse complement strand
CACCGGATCGACAACTAGGTTGAAGGGTTCTGCCTTGAGTCCGTTCATCTGAGTCTTGTTCCAAGTCTTACCCCCGTCTGTTGAAACCTGTATTCCCTGGGCACCAGAGGACGGAAAGCCATAGAATACTTTGGGATTGCTGGGTGCGATCGCTAGGGCATGGAAATCGACCCCAGGCATCGAAATTTGCTTCCAGTCCCGTGCTAAATTCTCACTCACCTGAAACCCCAGATTGCCACCAGTCTGTGGGTGTCCGCTGGCATAAAAACGATTGGGATTAGTCGGATCGGTGGTAAATCCCATGTAATCAGCCCGCTGTTGCTTGGGCTGCATCCACAACCATTTGCCCGTTCCAGTGCGCTGGATTAACCCGTGGTGAGTCGCGAGGTAGATGACGTTAGGATTGGTGGGATTGACAGACAGCCCGTGGGTGTGATTGCCAGTTTGCCATTTAACCGCAGAGGATAAGGCATTTGCTGATAAGTCAGAGGGATTTGAACCTGAATTTGCCTTTGGATTAGTTGGTTTATTTGTGGATATCGGTTGAGTCTCATGACCGAACACTATGCCTAATCCTCCACCGAACAACAAAACAATGGTAATCGGTGCCGCGCAACATACCACCATTGCCATGCTCATCCATTTCATCTTCCGATTTCGATCGTCTGGTTCGCTCACACTCATGATTATCTATTTTGATATCGGGTTATTTACTTATTTACCACGAACATAACCCGATCGAGAAAACTGAGATGGTACGTTACTTTGCTGCTGCTGTGTTTGCACTGGTTGTTGTGCCACTGGCTGCTGTGGTTTCATGCAACTTTTCTGTTGAGTAGCAACCGCTTCGATTGAGATTGTTGCTAAAGTAGCGAATGCAAGTACAGAACCGATTGCTAGTTTAATTTTGTTTGACATAATTACCTCTGAATGACTCTCTAAGTTGTTACTTTAATTATAAAGTCTCTACTGGACTGTAGAGTCAAGAGCTAATTTGAAATAATGTTTAGAACAGAAGCATGAGAGGCGCAAGGTATTACTGGCACTAGTTTTTAGCGAAACGCGACAAGCATAGTACTAAGATTTATAAAACTAAATACCTGATTTCATCTTAATTTCATCTAGATATGATACAGCCAAAATCAATGCTTTAAATGCTTTAGAAATAATAAATAAACTGAATAATCTATGCCTATAGGCTGATTTATTTACTACGGATTATTAGTGAAGATTAATAGAGCAAACATCAAAATGTTTGTAGACGTTTTTTAAGGAGTAATCTGATGACTACTACTCAATCTCGTAACTCTCAACTCGAAGCTTGTATCGAAGCCTGCCTTAAATGCCTTCAAGACTGTGAATTTTGCGCCACGGCCTGTCTGGATGGTGACATGGTGCAGATGATGGCGAATTGCATCAAAGCCTGTCGCGATTGCGCCGATCTTTGCGCTCTTTGTGCCCGATTTATGAGTCGCACTTCCGACCTCCACATGCAACTGTGCGCGGTTTGTGCCGATGCTTGCGATAGCGAAGCGCTGCCTTGAGCAGGTCGTTGTGCTACTGAATGTGCCAAGCACGACCACGAGCATTGCCGTCGCTGTGCCGAATCTTGTCGTCGCTGTGCTGAATCTTGCCGTCAAATGTCGATGGCACATTAGTAATAAATTACTAATCCAATGTTCGGCTATTTTTTTAGACTCTTTAGCTAGCTAGAGAGTCTAGAAAAACATGATTATCGCTTTGAAATGCCCAGGGCAAGGCTCCGCCACAGAATTCTCAATCCAACTAAAATATCTAAAAATTATGACTAAATATCACAATCGAGCTAAATCCTCCATCGTTGGCAACGCCGATCCTGTCTTGTCTTGCTTCCATGGTCGGGGAACCCGACCGGAGCAAGCCGCCGTGGAGAATCGCAGAAGAATGGCAAATCCAGCAACATTCTCACCGAAAATATGGGGAGGATTCGCGATCGCTGCTCTCTTTTTAAGCAGTGGGTTGGTAGCATGTTCCAATCGCACAGCACAATCGCCGTCAACAACAGAAACTACGCCCACGACCAGTCCAGCCATGAGTTCATCTCCCAACTCATCTAGTCAAACTATGTCTGATCGAGATTTTCTGACGATGATGAGTGCCCATCACAAGCAAGCAATTGAGATGGCGAATTTAGCTCTAACCCGTGCGAAGCATCCTGAAATCAAACAACTCGCTAAATCTATTATCAAAGATCAAAAGAGCGAGATTCAAACAATGGCAACTTTGTACAAAACAGCGTATGGTACCGAAATTCCCGCGATGGGAATGGGTGGTGGCATGATGGGTAAAGATGGCAGTGCGATGAATAAAGATGGCAACCAAGGGATGATGCAAATGCCCATGAATGGCATGAATGGCATAAAAATGGATATGAATACTCTCAAAAATGCCGCCGATTTTGATAAGGAATTTCTGCGTCAAATGAGTGGCCATCACCAGATGGCAACCCAGATGAGTCAGATGGTGTTGCGGACGACCAAATCACCAGAAATTCGGACATTAGCTGAGTCGATTGTCAAAGCTCAAACTGCTGAGATCGGACAGATGCAGAAATGGTATCAAACTTGGTATAAAGCTGCTCTATAGCTAACATTTCCAAATTAAAGTTCATTCATCCTCTCGACTCTCTAGTCAACTAGAGAGTTGAGTATAAAATTTAATTTATTTACTGGAGCAAATATATGTCTAAAATTGGTCTTTTTTATGGTACTCAAACAGGCAAAACAGAATCGATTGCCTCGATGATTCAAAAGCAACTAGGTACCTATCTTGTAGATATCCATGAAATAGCAGATGTCACAGGTGCTGATTTTGCTGACTACCAATAGCTAATTATCGGCGCACCAACATGGAACGTTGGTGAGTTGTCGAGCGACTGGGAAGACTTCTTTCCAGTCTTGGATGACATTGATTTTACAGGTAAAACAGTAGCTTATTTTGGAGTTGGCGACCAAACTGGCTATCCTGATAGCTTTATGGACGAGATCGGGATTCTCGAAGAAAAAATTAGCGCGCTAGGTGGGAAAACTGTTGGCTCTTGGCCGACTGATGGCTATGACTTTACTGAGTCTAGAGGGGTACGTGACGGTAAATTCATTGGTTTAGCTCTCGATGAAGACAACCAAGGAGATTTAACCGAGTCGCGCATCAAAACTTGGTCGGGTCAGGTTAAACAAGCTTTTGGCATCTAAGCATCATCATTTGAAGATGAATATGTCAAAACCCACAGATTGCAAAACCTCACGGACGCATTTATAAATGCGATTCTCCAGAGGAGAGGCTACTTGTGCTGAGCGAAGTCGAAGTACGCCAACGATCTGCCTATTAAAGCCACGCAGAAATATGCTCTTTTTATATAAATAGTTTGACAGTTTTAGATAAGTTCATCTAGATTTCATCTGAGGCTGTCACACTGAAAGTTATGTTCTTACGGATACCTTCATGAACAAGAACGATCTGCCCCTTAAAGGCAGTTATCAATATCCCTTCACCCGTC
>JANYIT010000005.1 GCA_025358725.1 Chamaesiphon sp. GL140_3_metabinner_129_sub | reverse complement strand
TAGCAACGATGTCCACGTTGATGGCGACAATTGCCGCAACAATGAGTGTCTGGGGATAGATTAAGTTCTTGTTGTCGATCGAGTATTTCTCGTTGGGAGATCCCTCTGAGGACGATTTCTTCTCCTTGCCATCTCGCTTCTATTAATCCAGTATCCCCGAAATTGTGCCAGCGTGGGTCGCTGGCGATCAAAGTTGGTAAGGTAATATTGATTTCGCTGTCTGATTCAGTCAGTTCGCCTTCATAATTGGGATCTGCTGGCGGTGCGGGTTGGATGAATGTATCGCCAATTGGCAGCGAAACTAGAGTTCCCGATCCTGGCGAGTGGAGATGATAGCGGTTTTGAAGTTCTTCTAAACCCGTAAGATCACCTAAATAATTTGCCGAACCGTGAATGAAGACAACGTGCTTGGGACGGATATTATGAATTAGTTGAGCGGTACCAGCACCATCGGAGTGTTCGCTCAGGAGATAGGTTTCGACGGCAATTTGCGGGGTGGTAGCTGGGAGTACAGTTACTCCATGCGGTTGAGTGGGGAATAATACCAGCGAGGGAAAAGGATGTCCCTCGGTGTAAATTTGCAGATCGCTATGTGTTTCGGCGATGATGATACAGGGACGCTGATGAATACTGGGCAAGGTATCCGGTGTGAGCTGGCGCACATGAGGGCGAACTTTTTCATCCCAGAATAAGGATTGATGGCGGGAAAAATTCTGGACGGAGGGGGGAAAATGGGGGAGTAGCTGCAAGTAGAGATCGCAGCCTGCGCCAATTTTAGATTCTACCCAGATATCGATATCGCGTCCGGTAAATAGGTGATGACTCCGCAGTA
This sequence comes from Chamaesiphon sp. GL140_3_metabinner_129_sub, assembly GCA_025358725.1. Lineage (GTDB taxonomy): Bacteria > Cyanobacteriota > Cyanobacteriia > Cyanobacteriales > Chamaesiphonaceae > Chamaesiphon. The sequence continues at coordinate 17,231 of JANYIT010000005.1, read as the reverse complement.
AAATTAGTAATTCTTGGGCGATACCCAGGGTGGTTACTGGTAAAATAATTGATTGTTGCTGGATAATGGCTCGATCGATCCGCGCCATCAAGGTATTTTCCTGTTTGCGGCGATGGGGATGACGAGCGGTACCATAGCTACCTTCGATAATTAAGACATCGGGATTGAGATGTCGAATCGAGTCTAGATGCAAGCCTTCCACCAAGCGGGAATTGGAAAGAAAAAAGTCGCCTGTATAGAAGACACTATAGGATTGATAAAATCCGGTATATGTCAATAACACCGCCGCCGCACCGGGTAAATGTCCGGCTGGAAACAGTTCTGCGGTTAAACCATCTTGAAACTCGATCAATCTGCGCCACGGTAAGGCTTGACTAAATTGCGGCACTCCATCGTGATCATCCAACCAATTCAGCGGTAGTAGTAGACTGGTGACTTCGCTACTATAAATAGGTAGCTTGGGAAAGGCTCGATGGAGATCTAATAAACCCCTGGCATGATCCGCATGAGCGTGGCTACATATAACTAAATCGCAGACAGGCAAACCATCTTCAGTTATTAGAGGCGAAATATCTGTTAAGCCACAATCTAGTAAGATCCGATATGGCCCCATTTTAACCAACAAACATACTCCCTCATCACTATGTCCAACGCCATAGGGAAGGCAGACTAAATCTTCATTACTAGCTTGGGGCAAAGTAGACAAGGGAAAAGTCCAGGATAAATTCAGATACCGCTGTTCGGATCTTCAGGCGATTACCTCTGGGAGGTTACACCAACGGTACGTCAGTATCTAGTGCGCGGAACCATTGCCATGATATTTGTCCGAATCATAAAAACCGTTACGGGTGCCGAAAAATAAAGCACCGATGATAAAAGGGATTGTGAGAATTGGTAAGATAATTTGAACACTCATAATTCAGGCTTTAGGCTTGATAGTTTTAGGCTTTAGGGAATTAAACTCCCTGTCTTTAGTCTGATAATGCCAAGATTCTGTGGAAACTAATTTATCTATTATCCGACGATCGATCGATCAACAGCAACAATTGTTAACCATTCTTGATGAGAGATTGCCAATTATCGGTTAATTATAAAAATTTACGAGCGAGGAAATAAGCCGCAATCGATTTAGCATCAATCGGCTCGCCAGCAAAAATTGCCGTTTCAAATTCGGCGGGAGTCATTAATACGATACTAATATCTTCATCGTCATCACCCGCAGGTTGAACTGCTAATTTCTCTAAATCCTGCGCGAGATAAGCATAAATAATCTCATCACAATAACCAGGTGCAAGAAAAAATTCACCTAGATTCTGCCATTTACCAGCACGATATCCAGTTTCTTCTTCAATCTCCCGTGCGATTGTTGTTGCCGGATCTTCACCGACTTCTAATGTACCTGCGGGAAATTCTAAAATTCGTCCTTGAGTAGGAAAACGATATTGTTTGACTAATACTAATTTTCCATCAGGAGTAATTGGTACCGCTAATGCACCCCCAGGATGATGGATACATTCCCATTCGCCGACGACACCATTAGGTAGTTCGATTTGATCGACATTAAAGGAAAATTTACGTCCTTGATAATGCATCTTCTTCTGAAGAATTTTAGCTGGTTCGTTTCCTAATGGCATAGTTTAATTAGTTGAGAGTTAAAAGTTGAAAGTTATGGAAGTAGCTGAATACCTGAATATTCTAGCTTGTTGCAGAGGGTGGCGATCGATTCTCCCGATTTGGGTTCGATCGCATCGGGGGCAATTTCTGCTAATGGTACGAGGATAAATGCCCGCTCGAGCATTCGGGGATGGGGGATTTGTAAGGTGGGAAGATCAATAATTAAATTATCATAGAGCAGCAAATCTAAATCTAACGTCCGCGCTCCCCAAATTTCTTGACGTACTCGCCCAAATTCAGACTCGATCGAGTGTAAAGTACTCAGTAAATCTAATGGTGCCAAACTAGTTCTAATCGTCGCACAACCGTTCAAATAGTCTGGCTGTGGTGGCCCAATCGGGGCGGTAAGATACCAACTAGAAACCGATATTATTTCAATCTGGGAATGTGTTCGTAATCGATCAATCGCGCCCATTAAAATTTGGCTCGAATCACCTAAATTACTCCCTAACCCGATCGCACATAAACTTAACTCTGTCATATCTCGACGCTTTCAACTTTCAACTTACTTAGTGCTTTACTGAATCCGATCGCAATCGTAATATTAGAAAGAGTCAAAAAAACTTCAGCTCCACCATGTAAAAGATCCACATTAGCCAGCGACTTGTGCAAGGTAAATTGAGCATATATTCCGATTGGAATAGTTACTGCGACGAACAACAAGGTTAAATAAAAACCAATTAATGCAATCTTGGGAGTTTCAACTTTCTTTGTCATCAACCAAAGAAATCCTAAGTAGGGAAACAAAGATACAGCAAATAGCGATTCTTTGGAAAATACTGATTCAACGATCGAAGACATATATTAACTTTCAACTTTCAACTTTCAACTTTCAACTACCGACTGCTTACTAATATGCCAAGCCGCCAGACACATCGTCAGATTACCTACCACCGTCATCGCTGCTTGGAGAGTAACCAGCCATTCTAAATCGGGAGTATTGTCAAAAAAATGCCAGGTACAGGCGCACATCGCACTCACTAACGCAGGCAACATCCCAAATGAAAGACTCCGCCATGCCAGATTAGCACTCGCTTCGGCATACAGCCAAATCAACCAAATTGCTGTCATCCACTCAATGACGCTAGAAATATGAATGATCCAAGTAGGAATCGAGAGTACGTGCATCTAGGTGTGTTCGATCGCCATTAAAGAGCCAATCCCATTCTACCAACAAGTGCGGCTCCCAAAGCGACTAAATCGGCTCCGTAAGGACTCTGTTGCACCTGATTAGCTGCCCAAAGATCGGGCAAACTGAACTGCTGGGCACTGGCTAATGCTGCATCAAGATAGCCTGCCCAAGCGAATGCACCACCTGCTAAAACGATCGAATTTGGATTGAAAATATTGATGATAGTCGCGATCCCTAATCCTAGTGCCTGCTCTGCCTCGCTCACCACTCGCAGCGCAGCCTGATCATGATGCTCGATCAATTGGAGTAATTCACCAATATCTGTACTCATTAATAGATCATCTCGTTCCCTGCATCGTTGTAAAATTGCGGCTCCACTAGCAAGTCGATCGAGTGTAACAATACCATTGGCTGTGCTAATTGGAATATTACCGAGTTCTCCCGCCCAACCTCTGGCTCCGCGCAAAACTTGCCCATTGACATAAAAGCTAGCACCAATTCCCGTGCCCACCATGATTACCACCGTAGTAGATGCGGGAGCGAGTCCATGAATAGTTTTAGCTAAAGCGGCTTCAGCATCATTAATCGTTCGGATCGGACAAATTTCATCGATGCTTGCAGATGGCAACCATCCCTCAATCTGTGGCAGCACATCACAAGCAATTACGCGTCCAGATCGATCGACTAATCCAGGCACAGCAATACCAATTGAAGTCGTTTGCTGTGGTAATGTTTGGATAAAGTTAGCAATTATTGCTTCAGCATCCGCAGGAGTGAAATTGACTCCAGTACCGCACTGATAACGCTGCTCGATTTGCTCACCTTTAGCAATCAAAAGTATTTTTGTCCCGCCGATATCAATGCCTATTTCCATTTCCATCAATTGTTACATCCTCTTATCTAGAAATTAGCAGATAGATCGGGCACAATAGAGAGATGAACCAGGTAAATTACTTACGAATTAGCCTCATCGATCGATGCAACTTTCGGTGTCAGTATTGTATGCCCGAAGGAGCTGAATTAGAATATCTCCATCGCCAGCAACTGTTGACTGATGATGAGTTGTTGACGCTGATTCGCGAAGTATTTATCCCTGTTGGTTTTACCTGCTTTCGGCTGACTGGGGGAGAGCCATTGTTACGCAAGGGGGTAGTCGAAATCGTGCGATCGATCGCGAGTTTACCACAGACTCAAGACCTCTCGCTCACCACCAATGCCTTCCTGCTGGCTGGGATGGCTCAAGATTTATATCAAGCTGGACTCCGACGAGTGAATATCAGCCTCGATTCGCTCCATGAAGCTACCTTCGATCAAATTGTTGGCAATGTAGGTCGATCTCGCTGGCAACAGGTCTGGAATGGGATTTTAGCTGCTGATCGAGCGGGATTTACACCGCTCAAGTTGAATGTGGTGGTCATTCCAGGGGTTAATGATACCGAAGTATTGGATTTAGCGGCTTTGAGCATTGATAAACAATGGCATGTCCGCTTTATTGAGTTTATGCCAATTGGTAACGATGAGTTATTTAGCGATCGAGGCTGGATATCTTCAGAGTCGATCCGGCAACAAATTCGCGAAAAGTGGGGCTTAACTGAAGCACATGTGCGCGGAAATGGCCCTGCGGACGTATTTACAATTCCCGGTGCTAAAGGCACACTGGGATTCATTAGTCAAATGTCTGAATGCTTCTGCGACAGGTGCAATCGAATGCGGTTGTCTGCTGATGGTTGGTTACGTCCTTGTCTGCTCAATGAAACTGGACAACTAGATCTCAAAACTTCGCTCCGCAATGGTGTCTCTACTGCCGAATTGCGATCGCAAGTTCAAGAACTACTCAATCTCAAACCAGAAATTAACTACAAAGGTCGAGAATCTGGCACTACCGGATCGTATCATCGCACCATGTCTCAAATCGGTGGCTAAAAATACAACTTACACCGTATGTTAATTGCTGTCGAATGCCCATCTTCGACCTAAAGCCTAAAACCTAAACAAAAAGATATAGATTTTGGATGCAGCCGCCATCCAAAATCCAAAATCTTTAGGCTTGGCGAGAGTAGTACTCTACAACCAGTAGCTCATTGACTTGAAGAGCTACCCATTCACGTTCGATCGTGCCAGTAACTTTACCAGTTAAGTTGGTTTTGTCGAAATCCAAAGGGTTGGGAGTATTTGCTAAACCAGGATATTGGAGATTTGCTTCTACCAATTTCTTTGATGCTTCGCGGTTGCGAACACCAATTACATCCCCAGGGCGACATTGATAACTAGCAATATCCACAGTGCGTCCGTTGACGGTGACGTGTCCGTGGTTTACTAATTGGCGTGCGCCTGGAATGGTGGGACCCATGGCGAGCCGAAAGACAGTATTGTCTAACCGCATTTCGAGTAATTGTAGTAGAACTAATCCAGTAGAACCAGTAGCGCGTCTTGCTTTTCGCACGTAGCGGAGCATTTGCTTCTCGGTTACACCGTAGTTCATCCGCAATTTTTGCTTTTCTTCGAGACGGATGGCGTATTCAGAACGCTTTTTCCGGTTTTGACCGTGTTGACCTGGTGGATAAGCACGACGTGGTTCCTTCCGAGTTAATCCTGGTAAGGATCCCAATCGACGTGTAATTCTCAGTCTCGGTCCGCGATATCGGGACATAAATTTCCTTAGTGCTTAACTGCTTAATACTTTACCCAAAACTCCCATTGTTACATATTAGTGCCGTTATGACTAGTCCCCATCTGATTTAAATTATCCAGCGCGAGACTTCGCATCGTTGCAGTTGTGTGGTCGGTTGGTTGAATTGCCAAAGCCCGATCAAAATTATCGATCGCGGCTTGATATCGACCTGATTTACCCAAGGCGATCCCACAGTTGCGCCAAGCTTCATAATAATTTGGCTGAATCTTCACGGCTTCACAATAACAAGAAATTGCTTGTTCGGTTTGATTTAATTGACTTAATGCTACTCCACAATTACCCCAAGCTTCATATAATTCGGGATTGATTTTTGTAGCTTGATGATAACTATCGATCGCCTCTTGATATCGCTCTAAGTAAAGTAGGGAGTTACCGCGATTGTACCAAATGGCTGGATCGTCTGGTTGGAGATCGATCGCGTGATTATGACTATTGAATGCTTCTTGATATCGGGCTAATCGATCGAGTGCGTAACCGCGATTTTTCCAAGCTAGATAATAATTTGAGTCGAGCTGCAACACCCGATTGTAACTAATGATTGCTTCTTCATATCGACCTAGCATACTCAAAGCAAAACCCTGTCGATAAGCAGCTTCGAGATCGTTCGACTGAAGTTCCAAGGTACGATTGCAAGTAGAAATTGCTTCTTCATACCTACCTAAGTTCAGGAGAGAAATAGACCGATTGTGCCAAGATTGATGTAATGTTGGATCGATTTCAATTGCGCGATCGTAACTATCTATTGCTTCCTGATACCTTTCTAGATCATTCAGGATCGACCCCCGATTATGCCAAGCTTTATAATTATTTGGATCGATTTCAATTGCGCGATCGTAACTAGAAATTGACTCCAGATAACGGGCTATTTTCTGTAGAGCCAAACCACGACTATACCAAGCTTCACTATCATTTGAGTTAATTGCCAGGACTCGATCGAAACTATCAATTGCTGCAATAAATTGGCCAGCTTTGCCTAAAGTAGTGCCCCGATTGTACCAAGCTTGATGATAATCTGGCTGAATACCGACAGCGAAATCAAAACTCTCGATCGCCTCTACATACCGCTCCAAGCAAATTAGCGCATGACCACGACCATACCAGGCTGTATGCTCGAATGGGTCGATCTCGATCGCCAGATCGTAACAATCGATCGCTTCATCACAGCTACCTGACTCTAATAGCTGATTGCCGCGATCTACATGCAGGCTAGTTGCTGTCGATCGAACAGATTTGGATGGGGGATTGTTTTGCTTGATATCTTCAGACGAATTCATCTTATTCCGCTAGATCGATCGAATTTTTCCCTAACTACACTCAAGTATTCCCAGTATTTGTCACTTCTGCACTCCTTTCGATTCGGTATTTTTCAAGGTCAACACACGATGCCTTGAGGGAAACTCAAGCGTTGGCATAGACTGCGCTTCTTGATTACGGCATCACTTTCAACTTTCAACTTTTAACTTTTAACTAACTCAAGGACGTTCTAACTGACAACGAGACTGACTGAGATTGAAGATACCGCGTCGATCGAAACAAGTCGGAATTTTATCGACTAACTGACCGTAATTTTCTTGGGGAAAAGTCTGAACAAAGCCATTTTTACCCACTTCACAGGGACGATTGAGACTGCATTGGGGTTGTTTGGCGGCATTGTCGCTTACACCTGTATTAATGATGCCAACTACTCGCTGTGTTTTGAGCGAGATCATCGGCGAGCCTGACATCCCACCAACGATACTGCAATGGTGACGAATCGAGCTTTTCCAGTTATAGACATCTTCTTTGACATTAGCCATTTCCCCCGTTTGACAGGTGGTGGCGTGGAGAAAATTCAGTTCGTTTTTCAGCCCTTCAGAAGGCACTCCAACGATGACGAGCGGTTCGCCTAGAGCTGGGGGTTTGGCAGAAATTTGGAGCGGATTAATGCCTGCTCTGGTTAACTCTCGTTGAGTTTTAGTTAATTCGAGGATGGCAATATCATTATTTTTCATCGTGCCATAAACAATCCGTTTGACGGGAATAGTTAACCGATCGGGTTTAAAATCATGGAAGTAGTTAACGATAAATTTAGTCTGGCTCGATCGATTGACGATAATTTCTCGATCGCCAGGTAATTTGCCAGAACTGCCCTGGCAGTGACCATTGGTGAGGACGTATGCGGGAGCTGTGGGATGAACTCCCGTAGAAATCAGAAACCCCGTACAGACACCATAATTGACCTCGATTACGCCAATCCCATTATATCTACGACCTGCGACGGTAGAGAGCATCTGCCAGTTGACCCGATCGGAATTTACTTCTCGATCGGGTATTTTACGTCCAGATCGATCGAAAATTGCGGCATGGACAGGATCGATCAGGAAATATCCAGATCCGCCGATTGCCAACAATAGCTTGACACAGATATTCCAGCCAGCTTTTGACAAGAATCGCGCTCGATGAGGTCGATGGTTAGTTGGGATCTGAAACTGCATTTGAGACATGATTTGCTAGTACCAGAACTTGCTAAAGTGGAGAATATCTCCTCGCACATTCTGGCACACTAAATAATAATCATCTATGACGCAAACTTATACAGTTGAGATCCATCATCAGGGCGAAATTCACACGATCGAAGCTGCTGAAGACAAGCAACTTTTGCGATCTGCTGCTGCTGCTGGAATATATCTCCCAACTTCCTGTAATTCTGGAGTATGTACGACTTGCGCAGCGCAGATATTAGAAGGGCAAGTCGAGCAAGGTGAGGGGATGGGTGTCAGTCCAGAACTGCAAGCACAGGGATATGCTTTGTTGTGTATCGCTTACCCTCGATCGAATCTCAAAATTGTTACCGAAAAAGAAGATGAAGTCTATGAATTGCAGTTCGGACAACATCAGCGTTAAATCGTAAGCCGGAGGTGAGGGACTTAAACCCCTGACCTTTGTTTCACTTCTGATATTTGTCAAACGTTAACCTATTGTTAATCTAAAAAGACACGTAATTGAAATATGCTTAATATGATTGGCTAGTATCGATCTAAGACTCGATTTAACTAGTTTATCGGTGTTAAGAATTTAAGATTTCTTAATGACACAACCATGTCAGCTTTTGATAACGAATTTACTTGCTTCCAGTCATAAATATTTTCAATAATCTCCAATAGTAATCAGCTAGGAACAATTACAATGAACAATTCACAACTAGATCGATCGACTACTGAACAATTGGCTGTTAGGACTCTTAGGTCGCGTCGCAATGTTTCGATGGCTTCGATCGCGGTAATTTTGGGGTTAACAGCATCTGGTTGTACCCCCACTAGCCCCGACGTTGCCAAACCACCAGTGACAGGGAGTGCGTCACCGACTAGTGGCGGTGGTTCTTCTTCGCTCAGCGGTGCAGGGGCATCATTTCCAGCTCCGTTGTATCAACGCTGGTTTGCTGACTACAACAAGGCAAATCCCGGCACCCAAATTAGTTATCAATCTGTTGGTAGCGGTGCTGGTGTAGAGCAATTTTTGGCTGGTACTGTCGATTTTGGGGCAACAGATGCACCGTTAAAAGCCGAAGAGCGGGTTAAGTTCAAAACAAAGTATAGTGCAGAACCAATTCAGGTACCGATGACTGGCGGTAGTGTGGTATTTGCCTACAACCTGGACGGAGTGAAAGACCTGAAATTATCTCGCGCAGCCTACTGTGGCATTGCGGCAGGTAAAATCACCAAATGGAGCGATCCCGAAATCGCCAAAGCCAACGCTGGCGCAAAACTGCCCACTGGCGCAATTCAATTTGTTCACCGCTCTGATGGTAGCGGCACAACTTACCAATTCACAACTCACCTCAAAGCAGCCTGTCCTGGCTGGACAGCAGGTGCTAATAAATCAGTCTCATGGCCTGTAGGCACGGGTGCCAAAGGGAATGAGGGCGTAGCAGCGCAGATTAAACAAACACCGAGTTCGATCGGGTATGTTGAGTATTCTTTCGCCAAGCAAACCGATATGTCAATGGCGGCGATCGAAAATAAATCTGGCAAGCTGATCGTGCCATCTCCAGAAGCAGGTGCTGAGGCATTTGCAGGGGAAAAAGTTCCAGCCGATCTTGCTCTGACTGTACCAGATTCGATCAACCCCAAGGCTTATCCGATCTCTGGTCTAACTTGGCTATTGCTATATCCTGAATATAAGGATGCTGCCAAGAAGACAGCATTAAAGGCAGTGGTTGACTGGTCGTTGAGTACGGGCAAAGCTACAGCGACAGAGCTGGGCTATGTACCGCTCGAAGATGGGCTAGTGAAAAAAGTCCAAGCAGAACTCGCCAAAGTTAAATAGACTTTATGAATACACAACCGCCAGCCCCCAAAAAAACACTCTTAGAAGCGTCCGCCAAATTCAATTTGGTTCGATCGATCGACCAAAATTTCCGGTGGTTGACTTTCTCACTAGCACTTTCAGTCGGTCTGATTCTAATTTGGATTGCCTATTCCTTATTCGTCATTGCCCTGCCAGCCATCCAAAAGTTCGGATTAGGATTTTTGGTAGATAGCACCTGGAACCCAGTTGAGAATATTTATGGGGCACTACCACATGTATATGGCACAGTCCTTAGTTCCTTTCTGGCACTGGTATTTGCCGTACCACTGGGAGTTGGCGTAGCAATTTTCTTGACCGAAAACTTTTTGGAACAGAAAATTCTCCAACCGATCGCATTTACGATCGAACTACTGGCAGCGATTCCGAGTGTGGTCTATGGCTTGTGGGGCTTATTTGTGTTCCTACCTGCGATTAAACCGCTCTTACAAGGACTCAATCATAATTTTGGTTGGATTCCCTTTTTCTCAACCGAACCAGGTGGAAGACAGCTTTTTGGAGCGTCACTGGTACTGGCAATCATGATTCTACCGACCATTATTGCCATCTCCCGTGATACATTGACTTCCTTGCCCCCCAAACTCCGGCAGGGAGCCTATGGACTGGGGGCGACCCGCTGGGAAACTATTACCCAAATTTTGATTCCAGCGGGGCTGTCGGGGATTGTTGGTTCGATTATGTTGGCACTGGGACGAGCATTGGGCGAAACAATGGCACTGGCGATGTTGGTCGGTAATGCCAATCAGGTGAATATCTCTTGGTTGGCTCCAGCTTCAACGCTGTCTTCACTGATTGCCAACCAGTTTGGTGAAGCTAGCGGTCTTCAGAAGTCATCACTCTTTTATGAAGCATTGATTCTAATGGTTTTGACGCTATTAGTTAACGTATTTGCACAATTACTAGTCAGTCGCTTTCAGCAGGTTGAGTAAATTAGTTGAAACTAGACTTCGGTTTGAGATTTTAATCCCCCTAAATCCCCCTTCAAAAGGGGGACTAAGAGGCCGATCTTAGCCCCCTTTTGAAGGGGGTTTGGGGGATCTAAACCAATTACGCTGATCTCCAGAGATGTGTAGCCCCTAACCCCCTATATGCAGTTGTTTAGTTGAAATTTATGGCTATTGTGTCTTCTTCAGCCGATCGATCGAGCAACCAGTTTGCAGTTTCACCAAAACGTAAATTGTTTGGGAATATAATGACTGGTCTGGTATTTGCCTGTGTTGCGATCGCGATTATTCCGCTCGCTTCGATCCTGTTTATGGTAATTGCGAATGGACTGGGTGGGTTTTCCCTATCAGTCTTTAGCGATCTTCCTCCTGCTGCCGGAATGCAAGGCGGTGGGCTGCGAAACGCGATTGTTGGCACCTTAATCACCTGTCTGATTGGTGCTATAATTAGTGTACCCTTCGGTGTTTTAACTGCAATTTATACCATCGAATTTGGACAGGGTAACTGGGTCGCTCAATTTGTTCGCTTTTGTACTAACGTACTCAGCGGGGTGCCTTCGATTATTGCTGGTCTATTTGCCTACGGGATCGTAGTCCTAATTACTGGTAAATTCTCGGCAGTCGCTGGTGGTGTAGCACTTTCAGTTTTGATGCTTCCCACCATTATTCGCACATCTGAAGAGGGCCTAAAATCTGTTCCCAAAACCACTCGGTTAGCAGCCTTGGGTGTGGGAGCGACCAATTTTCAAAGTGTGACTCAAATTGTCCTACCTGCAGCAATGCCATTTATTGCCACGGGCGTGACGCTAGCGATCGCTAGAGCTGCTGGAGAAACAGCTCCTCTGCTGTTTACCTGCTTGTTCAACCAGTACGATATCAAAGGACTATGGGAACCTACCGCAACTCTGTCGGTTTTGATCTACAATTTCGCGATTTCTCCGTACAAAAATCAGCAACAGTTAGCTTGGGTAGCCGCATTAATTATTTTAATTCTGATTATGGCAATTAGCATTACAGCTCGAATTGTTTCTCGTCGCAAAGTTTACTAGCTTTTGATGTTTTAGCGTTTTCTGTATGAATTTGATCATGATGGGGAATGCGATCAAAAGTAGTGGGTTGTTGTCATTATATTAATTCTTTAAATCCCCGATTAACCTTAGGAATATTCAAAACTAACTGGGGTTTCAGCTCCAATTCAACAACGCACTGACGACTGCTTATTCTTTACCCCCTAACTTTATGATAAATAATCTAACTAATAATCAAATTGTAATCAAGACAGAGAACGTCTCAATTTTCTACGGTGCTTTCCAGGCAGTGCGGAATGTTTTTCTAGATATTCCCAAAAATAATGTAGTCGCTTTCATTGGTCCTTCTGGCTGTGGCAAAAGTACCCTGCTGCGCTGCTACAACCGTCTGAACGATCTCATTCCCAATGCAAGGGTACAGGGCGAAATCACTTATCATGGCACCAATCTATATGATTCCAGGGTCGATCCGGTAGAAGTCCGCCGACGGATTGGGATGGTGTTTCAGCAGCCAAATCCGTTTCCAAAATCCATTTATGAAAATATCGCATTTGGGTTGAGACTTGCTGGTTTAACGGATAATATGGACGATCGCATCGAAAAATCTCTGCGCAAAGCAGCACTCTGGGATGAAGTTAAAGATAAGCTGCAATCGAGTGGTTTGTCACTTTCTGGTGGTCAACAGCAGCGATTGTGTATTGCCAGAACCATTGCAATCGAGCCAGAAGTAATCTTGATGGACGAACCTTGTTCGGCACTCGATCCGATCTCAACAGTACGAATTGAAGAGCTGATTTACGACCTCAAAGCTCAATTCACGATCGTGATCGTTACTCACAATATGCAACAGGCGGCACGGGTATCTGACAAGACTGCTTTCTTCAATGCTGAAGCTGGAGAGGGCGGTAGTCGATTTGGCTACTTGGTCGAATATGATGATACTCTCAACATTTTCAACTCTCCTCAACAAGAGAAGACTCAACAATATATTAGCGGTCGATTTGGGTAGAGTGCTATTTTAGGATATTATTCTCTATTTTCCGTCCGAAATAATGACGTTAGTGAGACTAAATGGTGCATCTATCTAAACTTTGTCGTTCGCGCTAGCAAATCGGCAAGAATATTAAATGGTCAATTATCCTGAATATCCGGCTGCCCCAGAGTCGATCGTCCGAGCAAATATCGATAGGTTGAATTTCTATTATAGTGGTAATATTCACGTTCTCAAGAACGTGAATATACCAATTTACGATCGCAAAACCGTCGCGATCTTGGGAGCACCTGGCTCTGGTAGAACAACACTATTAAAATGTTTTAACCGGATGCACGATCTGGCTCCAGGCAATCGCTATGAAGGGGCAATCTGGCTGCAAGATGGCAGTAATTTGATCGGTACCCAAGTAGATCCGATCGATGTCCGAATGCGAATTGGAATGGTATTCGATCGACCAAACCCCTTGCCAAAATCCATCTATGATAATGTCGCCTATGGATTGAAATTGCGCGGCGAGAAGGATCGTAATTGTTTGAATGATCGAGTAGAGCAAGCCCTCAGTGATGCCGATTTGTGGGATGAAGTTAAAGACCGATTAAATCATCTAGCAGCCAAATTATCGATCGGTCAACAACAACAGCTATGTATCGCACGGGCATTAGCTACCGAACCAGAAATTATTTTATTTGACGAACCGACATCTGTACTAGGCCCGATTGACACTGCTAAAATCGAAGAGTCGATCTACAAATTAAAAGGTCAAGTAACAATCCTAATTAGTACCCACAGTATGCAACAAGCCGCCAGGTTATCCGACTATACTGCATTTATTGAGATGGGCGAGTTGATCGAATTTGATCGAACAGCAAAAATGTTTGCAGAGCCAAATCAACAGCAAACCAGAGATTATATCAGCGGTAAATTTGGTTAAGTTAAAAGTTGAAAATTGAACGTTGAATCAATCTCAAACCCCAATTATCGATGCACTGCAAGAGTGGGTATCCAAATCCCACGCATCTTTCTATACCCCAGGGCACAAGCGGGGTATCGGCATCAGTCCGCTGCTCAAAAATCGCTGGGGTGCCAATGTATTTGGTTGGGATTTGCCAGAATTGCCAGGATTGGACAATCTCCACGCACCAGCAGGCATCATCGAACAGGCACAAGCTCTCGCCGCAGAGTTATTTGGCGCACAGCAGACCTGGTTTCTCGTCAATGGTTCGACAGCAGGTGTAATTGCCGCGATTTTAGCTACTTGCGGCGAAGGTGACAAAATTATTTTGCCGCGCAATATCCATTCCTCCGCTATTGCGGGAATTATCCATGCTGGTGCGGTGCCAATTTTTATTAATCCAGCATACGATCGATCCTTAGATATCGCTCATAGCATCACCCCAGCGTCGGTTAAATTCGCCCTAGAGCAGCATCCCGACACAAAAGCTGTCATGTTGGTCTATCCGACTTATTACGGCGCATGTGGCGATTTAGTCGCCATTGCAAATATTGTTCACAGTTACCATATTCCGTTATTAGTAGATGAAGCGCATGGAGCGCATTTTGGGTTTCACCCAGATCTTCCACCTGCGGCGTTGACTGCGGGTGCAGATCTGACAGTGCAATCGACGCACAAGTTATTGGGTTCGCTGACACAATCGGCAATGTTGCACGTTAATAGTAACCGAATCGATGTCGATAAAATTAGTCGATCGCTCCGATTACTCCAAACAACTAGTCCTAGTTATTTACTCCTAGCTTCTCTCGATGCTGCCCGTCAACAAATGGCAGTGCAGGGTAAAGAATTGATGTCTCAAACGATCGATTTAGCCAAAATCGCGAGAGCAAAGATTGCCCAGATCGATCGACTTGCGGTAGTTGAATTAGCCACCACTACTCCAGGCTGTAAATATCTCGACCCAACTCGATTAACTGTGACAGTAACAGGTTTAAATTTAACTGGATTTGCAGCCGATGAAATTTTAACCGAACAATTGGGCTTAGTTGCCGAATTACCATCAATGCGGCATTTAACTTTTATTATTAGTTTGGGAAATACGCAAGCAGATATCGATCGATTAGTCTGGGCATTTACCGAACTAGCTACAAATTATGCAGAAGATCAGTGTCTGGAATTACTATCGATCGAGCCACCAGATACAATTTTAACTGAGATGGTAATTACACCTCGTCAAGCAGATCGATCTAGTCATATTAGGATATCGATCGATGATGCAGTTGGTAAAATTAGTGCTGAATCAATTTGTCCTTATCCGCCTGGAATTCCAGTCTTAATCCCTGGTGAAATTATTACGGCTAAGGCTCTCGATTACTTGAGAGCAACGATCGATCTAGGTGGTGAAATTGTCGGCTGTAGCGATCCAGATTTAGAGATGATTAGAATCGTAAATCTTTAATATCGATCAATAGATGATGGTTTGAGGTTTGCCAATCGGTGTACTGGTGTAAGATGTGAGTAAACAAAAATCTAAGCTTTGTAGATATCTTTCAGGTACCAATACCCCACAAACACTCCAAAACTATGTCCGAACTGTGGAAATATGTATCCCCAGGGATTCCTGATGAATTATTTGAAAGATTGCCAGGGATTCCGATGAGTCAGCGCGAGATTCGATTACTGCTGATTTCTGCCTTACGATTGGAAGCAAATTCCGTCGTGTGGGATATTGGCGCGGGAACGGGGACAATTCCGGTAGAAATTGGGTTAATATGCCCTCAAGGACAAATTATCGCGATCGAGCGCGATGAGGAAGTGGCAAATCTAATTCAACGTAATTGCGATCGATTTGAAGTCAAGAATGTCCAAATCGTCACAGGTAGCGCACCGCAATGTCTCAAGCACATTACAACGCTACCGCAACGAGTATGCATTGAAGGTGGTCGATCTCTCAAACCTATTTTGCAACAAGTTTGGGAATACTTACCAGTAACAGGCCGAATTGTAGTTACAGCAGCTAGCTTAGAAGCTCTCTATGAAGTGTCCGAAAGTTTTACCCAGCTCCAGGCGCGGAATGTGGATGTAGTTCAAGCCGCTGTAAATCGACTCGAAACCAGAGGTAATAGTCGTCGTCTCGCCGCTGTCGATCCGATGTTTATTTTAAGCGCAGAGAAATTGGAGTAGGTAGACATGGAGACTCGTGGAGAAATATTCGCCCCATCTCCCAACTCCTAACTATCTTGAAAAGGTGCTTTACTTGGGGCGAGTGTGGTCTTGAGGTTTCCCCCGATTGGTTTCGTTCCATCGCCCTAGGAACAAAGGCGGGACGATACACGATGGGACAGGCAAGTGAAGTACCTCACTAGAAACCCCAAGACCACTGGGCTGGTCACAAAGGTGATCAGCACTTTTCGCACCCATCGCCCATTTCCCATTTCCCATCTCCCATCTCCAGAAATGTCATTACCCCGCATCATTAGTAGTATTGTAGCGATCGCCTTAGCTTTATGTATGTTGCTGCTAGGAAGTTGGTACTTTACGATCGGGATGTGTATTATTGTCTATCTAGGTCAGAGCGAGTACTTTCAACTGGTCCGAGCAAAAGGTATCGAGCCAGCTAGCAAAATCACCCTGATTGCCAGTCAAGTGTTGCTCATAGTAGGAGCAATCGGCTCTAATATCGATGATTCACTATTTCCCATCGCAGGTACTCTAATTTGCTTTTACCTACTGTTCCTGCCGAAAATAGCCTCAATTGCGGATATTTCTACTTCGCTATTCGGACTGTTTTATAGTGGCTATTTACCTAGCTACTGGATTCGGTTGCGGGTAGGATTAGATCCACTGACAGCTCATTCTTTTCCGTTTAGCACTGATTGGTCTCAATTACTGCTAAATTTTGATCTGAGTCTGCTCCCTCGTGCTTTCACGATTACTTCACTATCATTCATGTGCATTGCGGCGACAGATATTGGAGCTTACTTGTTTGGCAAATGGCTAGGCCGCACGCGATTGTCAGAAATTAGCCCCAATAAGACGGTGGAAGGGGCGATGTTTGGGATTCTGGGGAGTGTAGTGATAGGGGCGAGTGGTGCGTGGGCATTACACTGGCACCATTGGTATCTCAGTGGGGTAGCATTGGGTAGTTTGATTGGGATGACGAGTATGCTGGGCGATTTGACGGAATCGGTGATGAAGCGAGATGCTGGTGTGAAGGATTCGGGTGATTTGATTCCTGGGCACGGTGGTATGCTCGATCGAACTGATAGCTATATCTTTACCGCTCCGCTCGTTTACTATTTTGTCAAGTTAGTTTTACCGCTGATTTAGTATTTAGGGCTTGCTGAATTAGTCCATGGTGTTGCTCTAAAGGCTGAAATCCTTGCTAAAGGATGGTTCTGTTGCAAAGATTTTCGCTCGATCGAGGGATTCAAGCGATCGAGTACAAGGGTTTTGAGCCTTTAAGCATCA
>JANYIT010000004.1 GCA_025358725.1 Chamaesiphon sp. GL140_3_metabinner_129_sub | reverse complement strand
TTCAATTGCCTTCAATACTTCGGATGATTCGATGATTGGATTGATTAGTGAGAATTCTTTTAGTTGCAATAGTCTGACCCTCGCCTATTCAAGATTCACCCCTAATCTACCTGCTTTTGGCTTAACCGAGAAGTATTGGGGGTGCCCCTTGTGGGTACCCGAAGATCTATGCTAACTACTAGTATTTTCGTTCTGTCTTGACGCGCTAAACTGTCGGGTTTCCCGACAAGCGCGCCGCAACTTTCAACTAATTCGCCATCATGCTAATAGAGTTGTTTGAGGATAAAAGCGTGCTAGGGCACTGATTAGAGCGAGAGGTTTGGTAATTAAAAGATCTGGTTGCCGATCCATCAGAGCTGTCGGGGCATTGAAGCCCCAGCCGACAGCGACAACTCTAATCGCGATCGATCGAGCCGCTTGGATATCCCGAATCTCATCACCGATATAAATCACATCAGACTTAGGACAATGATATTGCTTAATTAACCGCCCGATCGCCTTTCCTTTGCCAAAGGTAGAAGCAGTGGTGACAAAATCAAACAGATGTTCGATTTGATGTTGGTTTAGCAGCGATCGAATATTTGCCTCAGCATTAGAACTGACAATTCCCAACCGATAGCCCTGAACCTTGAGCGTATTTAATAGTTCAACTACACCAGGAAATAATTTAACATTTCTTACTTCTCCTGGAAATTCCTCTTTTACCCGTTTTAATAAGAACGGGAGCTTCCACAAAGCAACTTTAGAAAACCTGATAATTTCCCAAGAGCTGAGATATTTGAGGTTTGCTAACTGCTCATCACTAATCTGGGGATAACCAAATTCTGGTGCCAATCGATTGGTAATTCGCATCAATGCGCCCAAAGTATCTGCTAGGGTACCATCAAAATCAAAAATGATGAGTTTAGAATTGTTTCGCATTTGTGAGAAGCCGAGGCTGAGTTCTAAGATTGTAATCTAATTAACGATCGATTGGGATCACAAATTATGAAGATTTGCGATGGCATTTCGTCGCCACATCGCTGGTTTAATTCTACGCAATGCAGACGCTCGAAAGCTGCGATCCCATACCTCCTCTGTGAGTGATCCCAGTTCGCTCAACCTCGGCGCAAGGGTAGCTGGATCGGGCTGGAATTCGGCTACATCTGTAGGTTTGGCGAATTTCTGATTCCATGGACAGACATCTTGACAGATATCACAACCAGCAACCCATCCTTGTAAATTATTGGCGATTTCTGGTGGTAAGATCGTGGCGCGATTTTCGATCGTATGATAAGCAGTACATCGATTGGCATCGACAACATAAGGTTGGGTAATTGCGCCTGTCGGACAAGCCGAAATGCAGCGAGTACATGTGCCACAATGTTGTGTATGGGGATCGCTAGGAATTGGTTCAAGATTAGTGACAATTTCCCCTAAAAATATCCATGAACCATATTGACGACTAATCACATTTCCGTTTTTACCAATCCAGCCAATTCCCGCAGCTTGTGCCCAGAATTTATCTTGAATCGGTCCGGTATCGACGTAATAACGTGCCTCTACATCCTCAAATTCTTGGATCAGCCAATTGGTTAGTTGTTTGAGTTTTTTGGTCAAAACTTTGTGATAATCTCGACCCCAAGCATATCGAGCAATCTTGCCATAAGCTGGACTTTTTGGACGTTGGTGCGGGGTGTAATAATTGAGCGCGACAGCAATTACTGTTTTGGCTGAAGGCATAAGTTGATAAATATCCTGACGACGCGGATCGGACATCCATGCCATCTCAGCTTGATAGCCCAAGGATAACCAGTCTTGCAGCCGTTGGGCAGCAGCTTGGGTAGAATTGGGATCGATAGCGGCAATACCGACGGCATGGAAGCCGATCGCGTGGGCACGATCGATAATCTGTTGACTGAGATCGTTCATGTTACTGTTCTCGGACACAGGGACAAGCTACCGATTGGAGATCGAGTCTGTCTGTGAGTGTCACTTGATCACGATAATGACGAGGTGTACCCATCAACAATTGCCATGCTTCCCTCACTGGAATCAAGTTAAATCGCTCTGGATAGTGAGTAAGTAATAATTCTTGAACGAGGGGATAATAGTCAGAATTGATGCTGGGGAAGAGATGATGCTCGGTATGATAGGAAAAATTGAAGTGCAATAAATCAAAAATTTTTGGCATTTTTAATGACACACTATTTACCAATGGATCGTTAACTTCGTTCATCGGACAAAGAAAATGATTGGTGTAAATATAAAACATTACTCCCGCATAACCAATACTCAATGGGAGTAAATAACCTAGCAAAATTGCCAGGGGATTGAAGTTTAAATAAGCTAATATGCCCAGATGGATCAGCGCGATGATACTTAATTCGATCGCAATCGTCCGTCGCTTGCTGGGAGTAACTACTACTGGGGCTGGAACATATTCTACATCGTCACGATTGAACAGTAAAATCGAAGTCAAATGCCGAAATGTGTGGACTAACCAGGATGTCGCCATGCCCAATGTCAAGAACAGCCAGTTGACTTCGGAAGATGGTACAAATAGATTTTGAATCCATTTCCCCCAAGTATTTTTTTGCTGAATTAAATAGCTGCGATCTGGATCGCCGATCGCATTGGTTTCAGTATGATGTTTATGATTGTGGACAGATTTCCATAAAGTTGGTGGCATCCACAACAGGGATAATGCGAGGAAACTAATTAAATATCTCCAGATCGGCTGCTTAATTGTGCTGCCATGCATTGAGTCATGCGAAGCAAATAGACAGATAATAATGCTATTACCCATCACTAATGCCAGGGGTAAATACAACCATAACCACTCGATCGACCATTGATTCAATTGTCTAGCAATCGACCAACCTAGTAGTAAAATTAAGAGGTTGATGGCGAGGATGAACAACTTATTACTATTGGGACGAAATGCTGCTGCTGGTAATAGAGGGCGCAGCACTCTAACATATTCAGTTTGACTAATCATTAATTTCTGACAATAGAGTTTTTTTGCACTAAAACTATCGTCAGGAAGAATCCATCCGAAAATAGTAGTTTGGCGATTTAGTCGATCGTGCCCAAAACTTGGCACGATCAACATCCTATCAACTACCTTCGATCGTAACGTATTTGACTCGTTAAAATCTCGTTTTTAGGTAATCAGCCTTTCTGATTTTGGGATTTAAAGCGTCCAGCGATGAAGTCACGACGAGTAGCATGTTTAGTCGTTCTGCCAGTGACTCGTTCGCGCCACATCCGGAAACTAGAAGCTTTCATCTCTCGCCGCATCAAGGCGATCACTTGCTTTTCAGCTAAACCAAATTGCAATTCGATCGATTCAAATGTAGTGCGATCTTCCCAGGCCATTTCGAGGACTCGATCGATCGTTGCTGAATCTAATTCAGGTAATTTCATCGCCTTTTACTATTTTCTATTCACTATTTAATTATGCTTGGTCGGGCAACAAACTGGGGAAACACTTTTCTGAATCCGTCTTTGCGGGAGGCATCTGGTTCGACTGTCAACTTCCAGAGAGTTTCATAAAAGAAAAAAGATACTCCAGCTAAACCTTCTTTGCGAACAGCGGCAATTTGGGTTTGAATTTGCTTCATTGAGATAGGTTTTGGTTTTACACCAGTCAAAATACCAATCCCCACTGGAATATGTTGACTAGCCCGTTTTACTTCTAGTTTCTGAAGTTCGCCAACAAATGTTTCTAATTTATCTCGATACACTTGGATCAGTAGTTCTTCCACCAAGCCTTGACGTTCCCATTTTTCCCAGTCTTGTAAGAAAAAACTTTTGGCAAAGACTTGAGGATTAGGTGAGATTGAAACAATTGCTTTAGGCTTAGTAGCTTTAATTGCAGTGAATAAATCACGCATTAAAAGAGTAATTTTATCAGCCCGCCAGTTAATCCATTCTTCATTTTTAGGATCTTTGGGTGGTAGTTTTCCCTGATGCTCCCGCTTGTACAAATCCACTGTAAATTTGTCATAGCCAAACTCAGAGGGCAATCCAAAATGATCGTCAAATTGAATTCCATCTACATCATATTTTTTAACGACTTCGACAACTAAATCAATGATAAATTTTTTGACTTCAGGTTTAAATGGATTGAGCCAAACACGCGGATCTTTGCCTTCTTTCCAGATCGTACCACCATCTTGTTTTTGAGTCAGCCAATCGGGATGAAGTTTGGCTAAATCAGAACCAGCCGGATCACTAGTCGCAGGTGCCATAAACCCAAATTCAAACCAAGGAATCACCGATATTCCTTGTTTATGACCTTGATTTACCATTTCTTGGAGCACATCACGCCCTTCTAATCCTTCTGTTGCACTCAGTTTTCGATTAATTAATAATCCCGCCGACTTTTTCGGCATCAAGCTACTACCAACCACTCGTTTAGCAACTTTACTCGGATAAGTTGTATAGCCCCAATTCCAAACAACCGGATAAATGGTATTGAAGTTTAACTGGCGGAGATCTTTAATTGCTGTCGCCAATCGATCGCGTGTAAATAAAACATCACTATCGACATTGGTAATCCATACCCCGCGAATTTCTCTAACTGGTTTACTTGGTAGCGATTGAGATAGCAGAGGATTAATCATAGACAATGTTAGTCCCATGACCACGAATAGTCCCAGCCAGAATTTACGATTCAATATTTTAACCATTAACAATAATTTGCAATCAATAGTGATATTTTATAATTTCTTGCGTTCAATTGTCCAATGAAGATCTGATGATTGAGTTAATTTTACTTGTGTTAATCCTACTTGATCGATTAACTCTTGAACTTCAGTTAATGTAAGTGCTGCTTTGAGTGAATCATGAAATAGCTGCTGTTGGTGAGAATTATAATTTCCAGCTATTTTACTGACTAATTCATTGACAATTAGATCATTTTCTGGTCTAATTAAATCACGAATTAATATTGCCCCGCCTGGTCTAACTAAACGTTTTATCTCTATAAAGAAAGATGATGGATCTGGTAAATGGTGAACTAAACTATTGGAAATCAGCATATCAAATTCTAGATCTGGATATGGCATCCGTTTAGAATCTACCCGTTCTAGTCTAATGCGTTGATTAAGTTTAGCCTCACCTACATTCCGTTGACCGATAATCAGCATTGATTGTGCCAAATCTACCCCAGTAATTAAATATTGAGGTTGTTGCTGACACATCAGAATTGGAATCCGAGCTGTTCCGGTGCCCAGATCCAAAATTTTAACAGCATGGGGATCTAGATCGATCGCATCTGCTGCAAATGTCGTATTTACCGCCACAAAATCCATTGCATCATAAGCTGTTGCCTCTAGCCATGTATCCATTACTTCTGGTTCTAAAACTCTGTTCATGGGGATTTTTTTATGGGCTGGTATTATTTTATGATACTTGCTCGCAGCAACCTAATTTGAGCGATCTGAATCAAATGGCAATCGTCGATCGATCTAACCGCAATCAAAAGCTTCAAATCTTGCTACCACTTTATATTTATCCTAACTGGTATGAAAAAGATAAATATGTATGGAGGCAAGTAATATTTGCTGCTAAAAAAGTGCAGATTGTAGCAATAATTAATCCTAAAAATGGTCCAAATAATGGGCCACCAAATACAGACTATCAGCAGGGAATTCAGGACTTACATCAAGCAGGCGTAAAGATTATTGGTTATGTTCCCAGTAATTATGCTAAACGAGATCTTCAAGCAGTCAAAGCTGATATTGATCTCTACATTAAACATTTTAAAATTGATGGGATTTTTATCGATGAGGCCGCTAATACACAAGACAAATTAAATTATTACCAACAGTTGTATCAATATATTAAGTCTCACTCAGCAATTTATCAGGCTATCATTAATCCAGGTATAAATGTAGCTGAAAGTTATATTAGCAAATCAGTTGCTGATACCACAGTTATTTTTGAAAACTATCAAAAAGCTTGGACTAATTACCAGCCACCAGCATATACTAAAAAATATTCATCTCAGCATTTTGCAGTGTTAGTTCATTCAACAGCTAATCGTCAAATGATGAAGAGGATAATCGATCGAGCAGCCAAATATAAGTTTGGTTATATCTATGTCACCAATGACAGTACTGATACTGCCAATCATAATCCGTGGGACAGTCTACCTGAATATTGGCAAGCACAGGTTAACTATATCCAAAAGTTAAATGCTGCTAAATAAATATTTTATTGTTAATAATTAACTTTTAACTTTTAACTTTTAACTTTTAACTAATTTATGGGTGTGTTGAACCATTGGGCATGGTTGCTCCAGTTAAAATTGCACCATCTAACTTTGCGCCAGTTAAGATAGCATGATGGAGATTGGCGTAAGACATGTCTGCATTACTCAGATTCGCACCTGTGAGATTGGCATTAGTCAAATCTACTTGCTGAAACTCAGCAAATTTTAGATCTGCATTCGACAGATTTGCATCTTGGAGCCAAGATCCTTTCAGCTTGGCATAAACTAGTTTTGCATTACTTAAATTTGCTCCGACTAGATTTGTGCCAATTAATTTGGCTCCATAAAGAGCTGCTTGACGAAGGTTTGCTTTGGTTAAATTAGCCCCACTTAAATCGGCATCTTGAAAAATTGCGAGAGAGAGATTAGCCTCTGAAAAGTTAGCACCATTGAGACTAGATTGAGAAACAATCGCGCCTGGGAGTTCGGCTTTGGCAAAATTTTGATAATTGAGATTGCAGCTAATGCATCGCTTTTCTTTGATTAGTCTACCTCGATCGGATGCAGCAAATTCAGCTTTTTGAGCGATCGATTGATTTTTAGCAATTTGGGCAGGAGTGAGTTCTTCGACATCTGAAGATAAAAATTGACGGGCAATTAATCCCATTCCAATTAATAGGCTTACTGCAATTCCCCACCGGATCCATTTAATTTTTTTATTTGCTGTATGGATCTTAACTGCTGATTTTGTTTTACTACGCTTTCGAGATCGATTAGTAGTTGAATCGTGATGCTCTCCACTAGCTGGATTGAAATATCGCTGATAACGATTTGGTTCAACCATTGTTTCTAGCCATGCAATCAATTGCGGATCGGTATTTGTAGGTAATAAGTGTTGAAATTGAAGCTGATAGCGATCGTCAAATAGTCTGTGAGCTTGCGGCGTAGCTGTGCCAGTGAGTAAACAAATCAGGGATACCCCTAAACTATAAATATCGGAAGTTGGCGTGAGATCGAGATTAAATAGCTGTTCTGGAGGAATAAATCCAGAAGTACTTAGATTCCGATGAGCATCACCGTAGGGCTGTAGTCCGAAATCAACTAGATATATCATCAATTTTGTTTCAGTATTGATGATAATATTCTCTGGCTTGATGTTCTGGTGAATGACAATCGGCTGTAACTGATGAAGATATTTAAGTAGTTTCAATACAGCATCAGCAACCCGCTTAAGATCCGATGGAGAGAGTTTACCTATTTCTGCTAGCGAAACACCTGGTTGATATTCCCGCACAGTGCAAAATCCGGTTGGGGTAGCAAAGGAATTCAGATAACGGGGAATATTAAGATGATCGAGTTGTTGTAAACGTTCGATTTCTGGTAAATAATGATCGTAATCGAAGGATGGTGCCAGAAACTCTTTGATGACGACTAACCGATGCTCTTGCTGCTGAGGCAGCGGATTTGCCAACAGATCGGCTACCTCGACTCCGCTCTGCACAAGTCCATCACCGAAATTAAGATCTTTAGCTAGATAGGTAATATTTTCCCGATGGTGATGTTCAGACAATTTCTCACATACTTGATAGCCATATATTGTCAAGTCAGGTAAATCATTACTGGTGACTCGATCGGCTGATTTAGTAATAGGATCAGAATTGTCTAACTCATTCATGGTTGTTGGCCTTCAGGCTAGATAGATTTTCCTACTCTAGTTCATTACTCCTCGCTTCGGCTTCCATCATCCGGCGGAATTATTAAATTAGGCTTTAGGTTTTAGGTTTTAGGGGTAATGGGTAAATTTACCAACTCCCAACTCCCATCTCCCATCTCCCATCTCCCATCTCCCATCTCCCATCTCCCATCTCCCATCTCCCTAACCCCTACCCCCGATCATCAATGCTATTGTCTCTCCGTATTCAGAACTTTACCCTCATTGATGAGTTAGAACTAGAATTTGGGGCGGGATTAAATGTTTTGACAGGGGAAACTGGGGCGGGAAAATCGATTATTTTGGATGCGATCGATCTAGTATTAGGTGGGAAAGCGACACTACGGATGATTCGCACTGGCATGGAAAAGGCGACGATCGAGGGGACATTTGCCACTACCGATCGAGTGAGACAGTGGTTGATTGAGCGGGAGTTTGACCTCCCTGATGATACCGTAATTTGTAGTCGGGAATTGAGCTTAAATGGTCATAATTTGCGATCGAGAATGCGCGTCAATGGGGCGATTTGCAATCGTCAACTTACCCAAGAGTTGCGCGAACTCCTGATTGAAATTACCGCCCAAGGGCAAACAGTTCAACTCACAAATACTATCCACCAACGAGAATTACTGGATCTGTATGGGGGCAGTATCCTGCTCCAACAACGGGAAAATATTGCTACCGCATATACGGCTTATCAACAAGTTTATCAAATGTGGCTCGATCGCCAACACAACGAACAGCAACGATTGCAACGGCTGGACTTACTTGAATATCAAGCCCAAGAACTCACCCACGTCAACCTCACCACCCCCGACGAACTAATCGATCTCGAAATAGAACGCCAACGCCTGAGCCACGTTGTCGATCTTCAGCAACAGAGCTACGCCGTTTACCAACTACTCTATCAAAATGATACAGGGGGATTCTCCGATGGAGAGGCTATGCCAACGATCGCAGTTGCGGATCTGTTGGGCAAAGCTGAATCTACCCTCAATAACATGGTGGAAATCGACTCCAGCCTTCAACCAACGCTCGATCTTGTCAGCCTTGCCCTCGCTCAAGTGACCGAAGCGGGACGAGAAATCAATTATTATGGAGAATCACTCGAAACCGATCCCGATCGATTATTGGAAATTGAAGAACGAATTCGCACCCTCAAACTAATTTGCCGCAAATATGGCCCCAGCCTGACTGAAGCGATCGAGCATCAACTATCCATTCAAACAGAATTAACCCAGCTTACAGGGGCAGGAGTATCCCTCGATCAGCTCGAACAACAATCCCACGATCTCCAAACCAAACTGGCTCAAGCTTGTCAAAAACTAACTAGATTGCGCCAACAAGCCGCGATCGATCTTGAACAACACCTGATCCGCGAACTTAAACCCCTAGCAATGGATAAAGTTCAATTTCAAGTCGAAATTACACCCCAAACACCTACATCCATCGGTGCAGATAGTATCACCTTCCACTTTAGCCCCAATCCTGGCGAACCCCTACAACCCCTCGCTGCTACCGCGTCTGGTGGGGAAATTAGCCGTTTTCTCCTCGCCCTCAAAGCCTGCTTTTCTCACAATGGCGGTGCAGGTACGCTGATCTTTGATGAAATCGATGCTGGAGTATCAGGAAAAGTGGCTCAATCGATCGCGGGGAAACTCCACCACCTCAGCCAATCTCAGCAAGTTCTCTGTGTCACCCACCAACCCCTGATTGCCGCAATGGCTGATCGACATTTTCGGGTGGCGAAGGAAACTATCAATCAAGATCACATCGCCACTGGTGAATCATCCGACTCAAATGGCTTGCAATCTACCACCGCCATCGAACGCACGATCGTCCGGATTGAGGAACTTCATTCTCAGCAGCAACGCCGCGATGAAATTGCCCAAATTGCCGGAGGACAGTCGGCTCAAGAAGCCATTTCTTTTGCTACATCATTGTTATCTCAGGCAAAGACGAGAAAGAAAGCAGTTAAACAAAGTCACAAGTAAGTTCGATTTATTGTTAATTTTTAGGGTGATAAGTACCAACGTCCTGCATATAATTTCAATTCGCCCTTACTTTGATATTCAATGATGATCGAGTCTTCAAACTTTTTTTTGATGCCCTGGCGATCAACATAGAAACCACGTACTTTAGCATTCCATAAACTTGGCTTCGACTTGGTGTAGCTAATTTGACGATCCTGGATTTTGTGCCCGCCATACTTCGCCATGATCGCGCTGACTTCTCGATCCACAGCAGCATGTTCTGGTGCCAATCGCAGCATCAAATTCTCGTCTCGATGTTCTAACGCTAGCAAATATTGTTCGATGACTCGATCGGGTGTAGCTGCACCATGCTTGTTGTTGACACTACAGGCTTGCAAGAAAAATACGATCAACATGATCGCGATCACTAAGATCGATCGTGAGTAAATCGTGAGTTTAGTAGGTAACTTATTTGCTTGCATATCAACAATTTTATCCCTAGAAGACCAATCTGAACCAGTCTGAAACTATCGAGATTATTTTTGACCTTTCTTCACTGCTTTTACCTCAGTACTAGTCAAATCTCGCCAGGATCCTAATGATAAACCTTCCAGGGATAGCGAACCGATCGCAACACGTACCAATCTTAATGTTGGAAAACCGACTGCCGCCGTCATTCGTCGCACCTGACGATTTTTACCTTCAGTTAAAGTTAATTCTATCCAAGCAGTAGGGATATTTTGGCGATCGCGAATTGGTGGATTTCTTGGTGGTAACTGGGGTTCTGCTGCTAATAATTTTACCAGTGCAGGTTTAGTCTGATATTTCTGGATTTCTACTCCGGCGGCTAGCCGCTCCAACGCTAGCTGATCGGGGATTCGCTCTACCTGCACCCAATAGGTGCGGGGATGCCCATACTGGGGGTCGCTGAGTCGATGTTGCAATCTCCCATCATCAGTCAGCAGCACTAAGCCCTCACTATCCCAATCCAATCTGCCGACTGGATATACATCAGGTACCGGAATATAGTCCTTGAGTGTCTGTCTGCCGCCATCATCGGTAAACTGGCTCAGAACACCGTAAGGTTTGTAGAAGAGAATGTAACGCAAAATTAGGTATTAGATATTAGGCTTTAGGCTTGAGGTTTTAGTTAACCTCTCCGTTGAAAATTTTCCAACATTTAGGCTAGACAGAATAACTCATGACTAAGTTTCAGGCAACTGTCGCAAGCTGTACTTCATCAGCAAAACTGGCTGTCTGAGTAAATTCAAACGGTCCAGCGATCGATCCCCAGACATGTTCGTCGGTAACAATATCGCGACCTCGATCGAGGCTAATTAGCTGCTGAGGGCTAATTTCAAAGCTATTGTCCAAATAAGTATCTTTGCCATTTCGGGTCACCTTGCAGCCTTTTCCAGGCTCTACATAGCCCTTAAATGTACTCCCCGTCCACTCAGTAATCATCGTGCAACCAGACATTTTGATAATCTTATCGCGAGTGAGTTGTTGAAACATTTCTGGCTTGCGTGCAGCTCCATGAAATTCGGCTTCAGGTTCGATATTGTAATGCTCGATTTCGATTTTATCGTCCACAATTACAAATTTTAATACCCGCAACCGATAGGGATTGTGGAGCATAAAATCATAAGCCTGTTCCAGAAACAAACTCACCCCATCCAACAACTCATACGGTAACGGACGCATACACACCCGAATATGCGCGAAAAATGGCGGATTTTCAAATGCTTGCGCTTGATTGCTAAAATCTCCAGCCATCCAGCGTGCCAGGGTCGGAATATCGGTAGAGTGAGTCATAGTAGCGGTCAGATGTTGGTTACTGTCGATCTTACTAGAACCGTGTCACTGTATTCTCACAATTTATGGCAACAGACCCGACTTCTTTACAGAAGTCGGGTCTGTGTTCTCACCTCTATTCAGTTGACTCACACCTTGCACTAGTTTAAAAATACTATTACTTAGTGTAGATCAAGGGCACCCCTACACAGTTAACCTGTAGGGGTGCCCTTCATGGGTACCCTCGGATCTCTGCTCGCACTAGTCTTCATGTATTGGTACAAGATGTGCGTTGAGCTATCAACAAGCCGATCCTGCTGTATAGGCTTGAGTTTCGAGCTTTCGTTCCAAATCAAATAGAAAGCCGTGAATGTATTCTTCTGTCCACTCAGAGCCATAAAAGCGGTTGAACATGCCCCGTGCGGGATCTTTCTCAGCTCTGTATGTGAGATAGCGCAGTTGAGACTGCTTAATCATTGCTAAAGATTGCGGATCGGTAACAGGTTCGGCTCGATCGACAAAATCCAAATATGCCTGGAGATACGCCTTAAATGCCTCAAAAACATGTGTTTCGACCGCTTCAGTCTCTTTTGGTCTAGTCCACAAAAAAGCGGGGGAGAAAAAGGCACTAGCTTCTTCAGGGAAATCACCGCCCCAGGGGAGATGTTGCTGATATGTCTGAAAAATGGGCAGGATTGGATCGCTATATTTTGCTTGATAGCTGCGATCATCTCGAAATAATGGTTGCATATCTAGGGCGATCAAATGTCCGCCAGGGAGAGTAACTAAATCCGCACCGAAGAAAGGTAAATCATAGTTGAGGTGTGGGAAAATCACGAAATTCAATACTTGAAGCGCATCACCCCCTTCCACATGTGCTGCACGGATTTGTCGCAGTTTAGGAGCCTGAAAACCATAGCTGGTAGTCACTACTTCATTTTCATGCTTACCCTTACCGACGATCGCCGATTTAGTATCAAATCCAGCCGGAATTGGGTAGGGCTGCAATTCTAAACGTGCTTGTAATAATTCGATCGCGTAGTCTAGAAATGGCTGATAAAGTGTCATAAGCTGATACGCGGCTAAGAATTTATAGAAGTTAAAATTATTTGGTGACAGATGCGGCGGCTAAAGGCATCGCATCCTCAAACAAAAATCCATATAAGAATTTTTCTGACCATTCATGTCCAAAATAACTACTGAATAAGCCCGATGCAGGATCTCGCTCGGAACTATATTGATCGTAGTCTTTTTGAGCTTTAGCAATTCGCGCAATATCGGCGGGATCTGTCAGCGGTTCGCTGGTGGCTAGCATCTCCCAATATAAATTGAGATAATCTGTGAATGCCTCAAATACTCGCGTTTTCACTGTTTCTGGATCAGTTTTGGCGAATAATAGATATTTGGAGAAATACTGATTGGCATCATAAAACTTCATTTCCAAATTCTGAGCCAAATCTGGATACTTTTCGTGCAATTTTTTGAGCGGATGAATATATTTAGTTAGATAAGCCTCATCTTGAAATAATGGCTGAAAGTCCATCACAATTAAATTTTTGACATGCCCAAATGAGAGAAAGTCAATTCCTAGGAGGGGCAATTCGGAGTTATGGCTCGGATAAATTACACTATTGAAAATTTGGGCACTAGCACCTGCATCAATATATGTATAACGAATTTTCCGAAATTCAGGACATTCATAGCACCAACTTTTAATTGTGGCTGGATTTTTACCACGTTCACTCACTTGAGACTCCAATCCGGCTGGAATCAGCCGACTTTGTAAATCGAAGCGTTGAAATAATGATTGCTCTAGATGGTTAAGAAAAGGTTGATACATAATTTTGGAGCCAGTCAGAATATTTTAGTAATTAAATTTAGTGAAAAATAGATTTTCTCTGGCATCAACATCAGGATAGCTTGTTAAATCCGTTCATCAAATCTAGTGCGAAAACTACCATATTTGATCCAGTACTGCTGTAAGGCATGATGCGGCGTATGTAAACTTGCTTTAGCACGATATAAAATTACCTGACGACGATCGCCCATCCAAATTTTGCCAACTGAATTGACAGCAATTACCGTCCCACCCAAAGCTTCCACACAATCCCCAAACCGTTCGACTGCACTAAAATCAACGGTTTCATAAATAAAGAAATTACCCGAATAAATTAAATGTCTGCTGCGAATCCAACATTGCATCTTTTTTTGAGCAATTGGGGGCAGGATACTCACTTTCGTACTAATTGCAGTTTGCTTGTCTATCAGTATATTCATATCGTCGCTACCTTAAATTTGATCTAGAGGTAATTCCAACGCAAAACTTTGGCACTTTTCAAATCGTAAATGTCCAGAAGTAGATCCCCAAACTTGCTCGTGAGTATTAATATCTATCCCTTTGTCAAGACTCAGCCAAGTAGTTTCAGTAATCTCAACTTCACTGATTAAATAAGTCGTACAACCTTTTTTTTCAATTAAGCATTGATTTCCTGGCTCAACATTTCCGCGAAACATTTCACCCTCGCGGTGGAACACCATCGAACAGTGATGACGGCGTTGAATATCATTAGGCGTAATCGTATTGAGAATCGATAATTCTCTCGCTGCACCTGCATAACGAATTGGATCGATCAAACTATAATTTTCAATATAAATATCATCGCCTCGATCCACTACTCGATGCACGCCCTGACGGTAAGGTGTCCATAAATCGTGGTCGTAAACCTGTTCAGAATAAAACCCGATCCCATTAAAGAAATTAAGTGGTAAGGGGCGAAAAAAAATGTGAATATGCGCAAATTGCTGAGGTTGATCGAAGGATTGCTGACGATTGCTAAAATCTCCGGCCATCCACTGACAAAGTGTGATTAAATCGTTATTTTTAACTGAAGTCATAATTGACATTGTGTAAGAAATCGATTAAATCATCAATATCTCAAGAGAGTTTTCAAAAGTTGAGAATAATATTTGGATTTTAAAAGACAAACAAATTTTTTATTTTAGGTAGCCTTTGACGAGCGAATTTCTGATGCAAAGGATGCTGTCACTACCCCACTACCACCACTAGTTTTAATTAGCGAAACTCGAAATCTCAAGTTCGGATTGGCAAACCAGATTCTTTCTTCGGCTGCGGCACGATCGTATGCGGTGATTAGCACAAAGGTACCATCATCGAGAAAGTGATAATCACCTGCGGCGGCAATGGTTTCAGCATAACCCTGATCACGCAGTAACTTACCCCGTTGGGGCACCAATGGATCGGGAATGGGCACCAAGATGGCACTACCCTTGACTTCAGGACTATCCTCATCCCAATCTGACTGTCCTTCCCAATTCATTTGAAAGGGCGATACGGCTCGATCGGGATCGATCTGGTAAGCTTGGCAAAGCTCAACCACTGCTGGAGCGTCGCTGGAGAGCATGTCAATGTCAATGATTGATTGCACTGCCTCAAAGTGACTAAAGGCTAAATGATGAGCACTGCGCTGCGATCGCCATTGCCCAATTGACTGCTCGACAAACTGTATAATATCCATCAATGTTCTGTACTGAAACCTACCTGCCAAAATTAGTCTTAACTACTTACCTTTTGTTTGATTTGCCTCCTCGTTTTGATTGAGTTGGAGTTGGAGCTTGAGCTGGTTTCTGCACTGATTGAGTTACTGTTGCTGATGGAGCGGGATCACTCGATGCAGGAACCGGAGTTTCGATCGCTGGTAAACTAGATAACGCGGCAATTGCAGATAACTTCGTAACTTCAACTACCTTCCCACCAGATCGATGAATGAATTGCATTGTCCGAGACAAGGACGAAAAAGGAACTTTAATTGTATATGCTCCAGATCGCATTGTTGCCTGAGCTGACATATTAGTAACTTCGATTTGCATCATGCAATTCATCGGACTACCCAAGCCAGAAACAGTACTTATTGTCATAGTTTAACTCCTAAATCTTATCAAAAGCGCAATCATCGTCAAGGACTGAACCACTAGTTTAATATACTGGTGGTTCAGTGGTGAGTCCTTTATTTAGACAACTTCAGTAATACTGAGGATTTTACCACCAGTTTTATGAATATTTTGAATTTGCTGAGACATCTGACTATAGCTAACTTCAAAAGTCGCATTACTTTGAGTTACCCGTGCGCCAAACTTTGCCTTATTTATTGCAATCCGAAACCGTTTACTGGTATTAGCATAAGCAGCAGCACCACTGGCTGGAAAACTGATTTTAGTAGGACGATTGCTCGCTACCTCTCCAATCAATTTGGCATTTTTGCTAACTGCATCGTAGGCAGCAAAGCCCCGATCCAATGCAAAAGTTCGGTTGAAGTTGACATTTTTGATGCCTACTTGAGTCCGATTACCCTGTGATTTGGGTACGATGTTTTCACCGAAGCTTAACCCGTACTCATCACTATCAATGTAAGAATTAATTTCTACTTCATAGCCATGCTGATTGTACAACCGCACATGATTGCTAATTTCTGCTTGGTCTAAAGGAGCACGTCCTAACAAATGTTTGAAGTTTAATTCAATAAATCGGTAAGGAGAGGATGTGTCAAAAAAGAGCGAACGATACAGATCGGATTGGGCGATTGCCCGTACAAATCCACGCACATTAATATCACCATTCCGCAACATCGATTCTGCGCTAGTCAACCGTTGACTTTCCATCACATGGGCATTACCCAAAACTTGACGATAGGCAGCACGGATTACCGCTTGAAGATCGTCTTCAGAAGCATTATTCCATAACTCGATCGCATCAATATTACTAACCCAAAGTGCCATAATTATTGTTCCTAAGTAGAAATTAAATGGTTAATGTTAATCTAGTTTCCCAGATGTTTCGATCGTTGGATGAGATTTGGCGTAATCTCCACCACACCGACTAAAGTAAGTATTTTATTTTATGACTATAGCAATCCTAATCTTTTGGGTGAGTAGACTGCCAACCGATCTGGGCTAGTAGCCTGCTCGCGCCAACCAAACTAGGATTGCCAAGTAGAACTTCAGAAGCTTAACGTCCTGCAATTCTCAATTATATCTGTGGTTTAGACAACCTCAGTAATACTCACGATCTTGCCACTAGTGCGGTTGATCCGCTGAATTTGCGAGGTCATGTTATCGCCAGCAACAGTATATTCTGTGGTACTGCGACGACGTGGCCCATCAAATTTAGATCCGGTGACCAGAATCTTGAATGTTTTCTTATTCGCTTGACCAGAACCACCTAAGTTGATACTGGCAGCCTTGATCTTATTACTCGTACCAACCTGTGCTGATTTCACAGCACTGCTGACTTGAGCGGGACCACGATCCAAAGCAAACATCCGATTATAAGTCACCTGACTCTGACCGACCTCAGTGCTAGCACCACGGTTGCCAGGAACCACATTTTCACCAAAGCGTGCCTGATACTCCTCACTATTGATATAGGAGTCGATTTCAGCCTCAAAACCTTCAGCTACGCACCGAACGATATGCTCGGAGATTTCAGCTTGAGATTGGGGGGGACGACCCAAGAAATGCATGAAATTCAGCTCGACAAAGCGATAAGGAGCGCACTGCTGAAAGTAGCGAGTGCGGTAAAATTCTGATTGACCAACCGCCCGCACAAATTCACGCACGGAGATTTCTCCACGGGTGAGTTGAGATTCAGCAGTAACTAAACGTTCGCTGTCCATGACATGGGGATTGCCCAATACTTGCTTGTAGACTGCACGAATAATTGTTTGCACTTCGTCAGCAGAGCTTACTGCCCAAAGTTCTTGTGGTGTCATCGTTGCCATGATTAAATATTTACTCCTTTAAACATTTTTAAACATTGATGGAATAGCCTTAGACCGCAGTAACGCTGACGATCTTGCCACCTTGTTTGTGAATTCGTTGGTATTCTTGGGAGAGTTTATCGTAGGAAACTAGATAAACCTGATTGCTCTGGCGAAATTTGGAGATATTGTTAAATGCTTTCGCCCGATAGCCAGTGACTTCGATCCGGTAAACTTTACCACCTTCGCCTGCACTCGTACCGTGAACAGAGCGTGAATTAATAGCTGGAGTGCGGAAGGTCGTGCCAGGGGCTACTACTGCCGTTGCTGTACCATTAATTACCAAACTATTCAACTTTGGAGACTTACCAGCCAAATCTGCTTTGAGGGAGCTGGTAGAGGCACCTCGCACTAGTTGGAATGTATGAGTAAATCCAACCATGTGAGTGATTGCTTCAGTTTTATAGCCGCGAATGTAGGGTACGATGTCCTCCCCAAATGTATTTTGATATTCGTCGCTATCAACATAGGAGTCAATTTCTGAGTCAAAGTTACCAGCATCTAAGATGGCACTATGAGCCTTCATTTCGTCGTAGCTGTTAGGCGCACGTCCGAGAAAATGACGGAAGTTTAGTTCGACGAACCGATAGCGAGGACAATCTGCAAAGCGAGATTGATATAGGTCGGATTTACCTACAGCGCGGACAAATTCCCGCACACTGAGTTCGCCACGTTTGAATTGGGATTCGGGGACGACTAACCGCTCGCTTTCCATAACGTAGGCATTGCCTAGTACTTGTCTGTAGATAGCGGAAATCAGGGTGTCCACTTCTTCGTTAGAACGACCTGGTACCCATTCCTGGGGTGGGGTTTCGTCAAATAGACTAACGCCTAAGCGTGATGCTGGTCCAAAAGTCATTAATCCAATCTCCTAATAAACGAAAAGAGCTTGAAAGGATGTCTGAACGGTGTAACAATTCACCTGTTTAGAATTCAGAGATTTGCTCTATTTTCCGGCCACTGAACACTCAAAGTTGACTTGAATGGTCGATTCAGACATCCTTTGAGAGCAATTATCTCAAATTGTTAAGATAATTATGAAATCTTTTTGACATTAAATAAAGAGTTTTAATCAGCAGTGCGCTAAATTTTAGTTTAGAAGTATCTGTAGTCACCTATGCAAGCTAGGGGCTAGACAGAGTACGATCGGAGATTGTTAGTGGCTGAAAGCCACATTTAATAACCGATCCAAAGCTTTTTTCAGACACTGCTTTTTAATCTAGATTTGGGATCTAGGACAGACTTCATCAGAGATGAGCTGTACCATCTTTTTGCCAAGATTATTCATACTGCACAAATTATGCACACTATAAATTCTCATCTAAGAGCGATGTTAAAAATATTAAGAATTATGGAGTTACATTGTCTGATTTAGCTACATCAAGCAAATAACCTCCAATTGAGTCAGAACTCAAAACTCAAAAAAACATTAGCCCAGCAAAAAGCGCGGCATTTCGCCACGCTATTTAAGATCGTTATAAAATCTCCGTCAGTGGTGAACTAACATCTACTTCGTGAAACTGCTGACAATCCACAGTAGTAAAAAAATCAATAAGCCAGCAAAAACTTCGCCATGCATCCCAATTCGATCGACTGGTAGATGTGCGTAATTTACCAGTAATCCAGCCACAACAGTACCAAGGACTAAAGCGATTAAACTGCCGAGTAAAGCACGCTTAAATCGGCGTTGCTTGTGATTGATAAAATATAGACTAAAGCCAGTGCCCAAGGCAATCAGCGTTGGTAATCCGGTATCAACGACGCTGGGGATAAAGGTCGCGCCACTTAGTACTGCATAGACACCAGATGTTGTTAATATTCCTGATTGACTGGGGCGTTCAAAAGTATCTCCCAACCAACTGGGAGAATTAGCAACAGACAGAGCGGTAAATTTGGGGAGGACAGTGGGTAGCTTTTCTGGAAACCTAATTCCATCAGGTACTTTAATTTTGCCTTGTTGACGAAGTTTGAGCCGTTCCATCAAAATCGCATCATAAGCTGCTTCGACATTATCTTGTAGCTGTCGATCGCCACTTAACTGGGCAATCACACGCTGTTTAGCAGCTTGAATCTCTTCAAAGGTGGCATCTTCTGCTACACCTAGCTGCTCATAAGGACTTTGCTGACTCATTCACAACCTCCGATCGATGGTCTCCACCTACTACTTCTTACTCTAGACTGCTTTGGAAGTATCCGCCACCTTTGCAAGCAAATATTAAGAATTAGGCTTTAGGCTTTGGGCTTTGGGCTTTATGCCGATTGAAGATGAGTGCTGGAAAACTATTACAATAACCGTAGATTGTTTCTGCTTCAATCTTACTGACACAAACGCCGATGATTAAAAAATATCAACTGTCTAAGCTGAGTATGCTTACTACGATCGCAGTCATTTGGATGCCACTGCTAGCCGTAGCAACACCCAATCCGACCCAAGTTTCGACAGATGAACAGACTATTTCTAGTCTGAATGCTACGCTGCAACAAAATCCTCAGGATTTGGATGCTTATATTCAGCGAGGGATATTACACGCTAGACTGGCGCAAAATCTACCCGCGATCGCTGATTATACAGCAGTAATTCGGCTCGATCCCAATCATGCGCTTGCTTATAACAATCGAGCAGTAGCAAAACTCAATCTTAAAAATTATTGGGGTGCTTACCTTGACTACACGCAGGTAATTCGTATTCGTCCAAACCAAGCGATTACTTATAATAATCGGGCAACTGCTCGTCATCAATTGGGTGACTGTAAAGGCGCAATTGCCGATTTACGGATTGCAGCCGAGTTGTTTCGGCTACAGGGTGATAGTTTCAATCAGCAGCGGACTTTAGCTAATTTAAAATATTTTCAGAGAAAACGTTAATTAGTTGGGAGTTGGGAGATTGTGAAACACTCTTACCCTTCCCCGCTCCCTGCTAATTAACTATTTGTCTGTTCGTCTAAAACTTTCTTTAAGCCATCCCGTTGTACTAGGGCAAAGATTTCATCGAGAATGGTTTGCGCGCCTTTGCTGCGTAGTAGATTGGCGAGATCCTTGCCGATTTGCTCCGCATTAGTGGCTAACCCGGTAATCGTGTCTGTCACTAGTGTTTGACCATCGAGACTAGATACCATCCCGACTAGGGTGAGATTGTCACCATCAATAGTAGTATTGACACCGATCGGTACTTGACAACCACCCTCTAGCTCTCGTAGAAAAGCTCGCTCCGCATAACAACGGTAAGCTGTCGGTTGATGTTGTAGAACTTGGAGTAACTCTAGAATTTCGGGATCTTCAGATCGACATTCGATGCCTAATGCCCCTTGTCCGACCGCGTGAAGCGATAATTCGGGTGGAATGAGCTGGTGGATGCGATCGCCAAAATCCAAGCGTTGTAAGCCCGCAGCGGCAAGAATCAGCGCATCATACTCACCAGCATCTAATTTAGCCAATCGAGTATTGACATTTCCTCGGACATCTTTGAACGCAAAGTGCGGAAAATGATGACGGAGTTGGGCTAATCGGCGGAGGGAAGATGTCCCAATTACGGCACCTTGGGGGAGCGTATCAAGCTGACAACCCAGATGTTTGGCATTGACTACTAATGCATCAGCGGGGTTTTCACGTTCGGTAATACAACCAAGCATCAAACCATCTGGTAGATTGGTGGGGAGGTCTTTGAGTGAGTGGACTGCCAAGTCTGCCGATCGATCAAGCATTTTGACTTCTAGTTCCTTGGTAAATAGCCCTTTATCTCCAATTTTTGCCAAAGGGACATCGAGAATTTTATCCCCTTGGGTACTCATCATCTCGACTTCAAAGGTGCGATCTGGAAAGTGTCTTTGCAACTCAGCTTGTACCCAATGGGTTTGGACTAAGGCTAGTTGACTTTTCCGCGAAGCGATGCGGATTGTCCGGTGTGAGTTAGTAATATTAGCAGACATATATTAAAAAGCGATTGTTAATCTAGCGCATATAAATACCTGATCTAGGATACAGCGACTAGCGATCGGTGGATAGGGGTAATCAGATTGCCTTGGCAAGCGCAAATATCAAGAAACAAATAAAAACGAAATCTCTAAACTAAATTAATTATATATTTCTTTCCCTAAAGCCTAACACCTAATATCTAAAGCCTAACTTATGAATTCTTCCCATCACGATCGACATACAGCCGAACTCCATCAGATGCAGCGAGCAATTGCGGGGCTGCTGGTATATCAAGATATTCTCGATAGTGCAGTTGGTATCGCTTTAATCGATCTACTTCAGGCAATTGCCAATGGAGATCGATCTCAAGGTAACGCGCTGATTTGTCTGACTACCTACGGACGTTTTTTCAAGGCTTTGGCTGTCCAAAATTGTAGTTGGGAAGAATATCTGATCGATCGACTTTTGCAGGCGGAAAATCCGTTTAGTTTACAGGCACAAAAAATCAATCCGCTACACAATCAGTTATCCCCAATTCTAGTTACTGCGGCGCGGCAGGATCTCCAGTCACTATATATCCTTTACACTTGTGGACAGTATATCTCTCAATGGGTGGAGCAGATTGGTGGCAAACCAATTTGTTGGTTGGAATGCAGTATAGCCGATCGACAACCCTCGATCGTTAATGCCCTTCATCATCAAAGCTGGGGCGAACTAGTTGAGGATATTGCTCGATATTACCAGCAATCTGGAGTGGGGATATTTGGCAAATATCGCGCCTTGAGATGGCAAGATCGACTGATGGGAATTTCTTATCCCGATCGAGTCCAGCTTGATGATCTCGTTGGCTATGAGCAGCAAAAAGCTACTCTAATTAAAAATACAAAATCTTTGCTAGCAGGTAAACCAGCCTTAAATATTTTATTGTATGGTGGCAAAGGAACGGGTAAATCATCTCTGATTAAAGGCTTGCTAAATTATTACCCCGATAGTCAATTGCGACTGATTGAGGTGAGTAAGTCAGCGATGATTGATCTGCCAGTAATTCTCGATCAATTGACCGATCTACCGCAGAAATTTATTATTTTTATTGATGATCTTTCGTTTGAAGCAGATGATCAAGCTTTTAAAGCATTGAAAGTAGTTCTAGAAGGAAGTGTCACGGCCAAACCGTCGAATGTGGTAGTCTATGCTACCTCCAATCGTCGTCATTTAGTAAGAGAATACTTTGCAGATCGCCCCAGACCACAGGATGCTGATGAGATTCAGATGTGGGATACTGTTCAGGAAAAATTATCTTTTGTCGATCGATTTGGCATCACCCTTACTTTTGAACCAGCGGATCAACCTAAATATCTGGAAATCGTTCATCACCTAGCTACAGAAGCGAAATTGTCGATATCAGATGAAGATCTAGAATATCGCGCCCTCCAATGGGCGACGAGACACAATGGACGTTCTGGACGGACAGCGCGGCAATTTATCGACTATCTTATTGGGGAAATGGATTTGCAGGCTTAGAATCTGTAGGTTGGGTAGAAGAATGAAACCTGACACTCTTATCAATAAATCCTGAGGATGTTGGGTTTTACTTTCGTTCTACCCAACCTACAGATCCATCGATATTTTCTGGAGAGCATGTCTCTAAGTCGCTATTTATAGGAGGTGTTGTGTGACTAGTTAGGGCTTGCTGAATTAGTCCATGGTGTTGCTCTAAAGGCTGAAATCCTTGCTAAAGGATGGTTCTGTTGCAAAGATTTTCGCTCGATCGAGGGATTCAAGCGATCGAGTACAAGGGTTTTGAGCCTTTAAGCATCA
>JANYIT010000002.1 GCA_025358725.1 Chamaesiphon sp. GL140_3_metabinner_129_sub | reverse complement strand
TCGTGTAATGGCTAAACTTGCTAATACTTCAGAGACTGCAATTGCAATCTCTTTTTTAGCGATGAATCTTTCTGCACTGCTACGGCAGTTTTTTGTCTTTTTTTATGAATGCTTTAAATCTCAACATTTCCCACCTATTTTTCGTGTCGTTATAATTAGATAAAATTATATTTGGAGAAATTGTCTTAATGAAAACTAATTACCCAGACTTTTTCCATGACCAATTAAGTTTTGGAAGACTATTCTCCTACTTTTTCAGCAAGCCCTAAATAGTCCTAAATATTAGCTAATAATCTGCTAATTTTTAGTCTTTAATTTCCAAGTTAAACCTGAAATAAAATTAGTGGTAACATGAGCCACAATTGGAATAAATAGATTGCCTGTTTCGACCATTGTAACTGCGAGAATTATGCCTACTGCTGTTGCCCAAACTGCATAAGGCCATTGTTGAGCATTGGTCATATGCAATACGCCAAAACAGAGTGAAGATAGCACAATTCCGATCGGATCTAACCCAATTGCGGGTAACATTACGCCCCGAAATAATAACTCCTCACTTAATCCAGGTAAAATTCCCA
Organism: Chamaesiphon sp. GL140_3_metabinner_129_sub; assembly: GCA_025358725.1. Lineage (GTDB taxonomy): Bacteria > Cyanobacteriota > Cyanobacteriia > Cyanobacteriales > Chamaesiphonaceae > Chamaesiphon. The sequence continues at coordinate 16,142 of JANYIT010000002.1, read as the reverse complement.
GCCAAAACATATCGGGTATATTCAAAGGTTTTAATACCATTGTGAGATAAAAATCTGCACTCTCTCGATAAACAGCCCAAGTCGCATACATGATCGAACTTAAACCTGTCAATCCTAACCCCAGCGCAATCCCGATCCCCAAATCAAACATCGTCATGGTCAGCGGACGTAATTGAAGATCTCCGAAATACAGCCACAGCCGAGCTACTCCAAATAAAATTGTCGCCGTAACTGCCATCGCAATTAATATTTGAATCCGCGATAAGGGTTCGATCTCTGGATTGTTCGAGTTACTCATTAAACTTTTAATTTTGATGCTAAATTCAGGCTACTCTTGGATCGATCGTACTGGATCGGCACATGACTTTTCAAGACTTCATAGTAGTGTTCAGCAGCTTGATCAGCGAGATCTAGTCTAATTTGCTTGCTGTAGAAGAAATGTCTAAGATAGTGACAGCGATTGATTATTCCCACACTCCAGCCACCCATGACTACCATTCCGCTTAGTACATCAACTCAACCACTTCAAGGTCAATATTGGGAGTGGCGGGGAGAGCAGATTTATTATGTCCAAGCGGGAGAAGTTAGATCTCAGCGACCACCATTACTATTAATTCACGGATTTGGGGCATCAACAGATCATTGGCGCAAGAATATTTCTGAACTCAGTCAAGAATTTCAGGTATGGGCGATCGATCTGTTAGGCTTTGGACGGGCAGCAAAACCAGCTTGGACGTATAGTGCAAATCTATGGCGCGATCAACTGCATGACTTTATCACACAAGTTATCGGTCAACCTGTCGTCCTTGCAGGCAATTCTCTCGGTGGCTATGCGGCTTTGTGCGTCGCCGCAGCACATCCTGAATCTGCGGCTGGCTTGATTTTACTCAATAGTGCTGGCCCTTTTACCGATAGCACTCATCCCAAACAACCAAATCTAATCCAAAAAGTCTTAAATCAAGGAATTACAGGCTTTCTCCGTCATCCAGTCGGTAATTCACTGCTCTATAAATTTGTTCAGCGCAAGACGTTTATCCGCAATACGCTCAAGAAGGTATATGTGGATCAAAGTGCGGTGACAGAACAACTGATCGAGGAAATCTATCGCCCATCATGCGATCTCGGTGCGCCCCAGGTATTTGCTTCAGTCTTTAGCAATCAACAAGGCGAAAAAGTGGATGTATTGCTGGGTAAAATGCAATGTCCGCTACTAATGCTCTGGGGTGAAGGCGATCCCTGGATTGATGCTCGCCAGCGGGGTGCAAAGTTTCGGGAATATTATCCCCAATTACAAGAACATTATCTCGAAGCTGGGCACTGTCCCCATGATGAAATCCCAATGCAAGTAAATGCGATCGTGCATAATTGGGTAAAAGAATATTGTCGATCGAATCTAGGATCGATCGAGCAATGATCAGATCCAACTGCTGATGGAGTTTCAAATCGATCGAATCATCCATTGTGTAGATATCTTTATGCAGACTGTCGGGTGTTATTTTCAATATATCGGCGCAGAACTGTATTAATCATTTCTGTCGGCTTGAAATTATTCAGATTACATACCCAGACTAAATAAATAAGCTAGGGGATACCTTGAACATTTCACCTAATTTTTTCGCTTGAGCCTTGCTAATCGATCGACTACCATTTACTACTTCAGATACGACTCCTTTGCTACCAATAATTCCCACTAAATCGACTTGTTTAGTACCACTGGCAGCCATGATATGTTGTAAGATTTCATGAGGTGTAGATTTGCCCCAGTCATCCAAATTGTAATGCTGGGCTTCATAATCTTCAATTAGTTCAATCGCTAATCTGAATAGAGTAGTTTCCTCTGGAGTACGCGAATTTTTCTTGGCTAGTAAATTCTCTGCTACTACCAAAAACTGTCGATACTCTGCTTCAGATTCAATTACTTTAGGACTGATATCTAATTTAGCCCAAAGCTGTAAATAATTGCTTCGATCAATAGTGAGGGTCATTTTTCCACTGCTCCTTATCGTATTCAGCGTGAGTCAGAAAATATTTATAGTAGACTAATTGTTCTTCGTAATCGATCGAGACAATTAAACGGTATTTATTGCCTTTGATATTAAAAACAGTGAAATTACTTACAGTCTCTGCATCTCGATAGATAGACTGAACATCTATTAAGCTTTGCCACTCACTCGTTCTAACGATGTCATACCATTCTTTTAGCTGCTTATGGACATCAGGATATAGTGCTGCATCCTGGCGAAGATTACTAATGGTAATTAGGTGCATAGCCTATTAGTCTAGAATCAGCTAAATAGAAATCGACTGCTATCTCTAGGTTCTCATATAGAGAACCAATTGTCAATACTTCGAGCATTTAGATTCAGAAACTCGATCGATCGAGATAGCAAAGTACTCGGATTGCGATGAGTTTGTTGCCCAATAATATGCAAGCTTTTCTAAATGTTCGGCATCAATTTGAATATTGATTGTCATCGTTGGCGCAGCCTCTCGATAGAGAATTGATTTTGACGATTATATTACTGAAGTCTAGCTATCCTGATTTTAACATGTTTTTTGTTCAGACAGCATAAGCGTTAGTGTTTCTGGAGAAAAGTATGAATTGCCCTCTTTACTTAATCCAATCGCAGGTTAAACTAGATGTGTTGAACTTTCTATTTTCAGTGCTAGCCTATGCAAACTATCACGTATGAACTCGGTACTCTCCTTCGGCGTGTCAAATCTAGTCTTTATGCAATCCCTCAATTTCAGAGAGATTTCGTATGGACAGAGAGTCAGGTTAGACTGCTAATTGATTCATTTGCTAGAAATTATCCGATTGGTTCATTGCTTGTACTTGCCAGAACTTCAGAAAATCAGTTGCAATCTCGATCTGTTGAAGCACTAATTGAGAATGACAATCCAGATTCTATAGATAGCAATGAAGATACTGGTCAAGAAGTTCATTATGTTCTTGATGGTCAGCAGAGGCTTACATCAATAGCTCGTGTCTTCTTGAATGCTAATAAGTCCAGAAATTATTACTTTGATCTGCGTAAAATATATGAAAGTTTTGAAGATGAGGAAACTGGCTGGGTAGTTTCAAGGAATAGAGGGAAAGCTGATCCCGATCGTAAGGATAAAAATAGGCTATTAAGAGCAGATGTAGTTTTAGATCAGCAGAAAACAGATATTTATGTAACTGAATACATAGAAGATTCAGAAGATATTAAAGATATTCCTGAACTCGTCAACAATAAATCAGCCCAGAGAAAAGCCGCTGCCAGAATAAAGGGAATATTTGAGGTAATTAGAAAATATCAAATCCCTATTGTTTTACTCGATCGTGATGCTCCTGTGGAATCTGTATGCCGTGTTTTTGAGACTATAAACTCAACAGGTACTCGACTAACAACTTTTGATCTTGCTGTCGCCAAATTTTTCCCGAATCCCAATCTACGTGAATTGTGGGATGACACTAAACGTCAATGTCCTGAACTTCTTAGTTTTGATGTTGATGGTGAACGGGTACTGCAAGTTTTAGCACTATGGGATGCAAAAATTAATAATCGACCACAAGACCCTACTAGAAGTGTTTTACTATCAATAAATAAGGAGTTTATTTCACAGAATTGGCAGGTTGCTGCCGAGAGCTTATCTGATGCCTATAAGTGGGCAAGAGAGAATGGAGCAACACCAAAAAACCTTCCAAATCATGGAGTATTAGCCGTAATTGCTGCTTTTAATATTGTTTGTAATGAGTTTACTAAAAAGCCAATATCTAGCTGGCAGCCAGTTTTAAAGAGATGGTATTTTAGTAAGGTACTTGAAACGGGAGCAAAACAAGCAAGTAACTATAGAATTGGGAAAGATTTTTCTATGCTTGTAAAATATGCGGAAGATAATATTCCATTAGATTTTCCTATCATTCAACTTAGTATAGAAAGATTGATTAAGATTAGCAAACCTTCTGACACTCGATACAAAAGTCTCCAGTGCATAATGGCAACTACTGCAAATGCAGACTTATTAAGTGGAGTTAAACTTGATGATAATCTTGAAGATCATCATATCTTCCCTAGATCTTTGTATAAAAAACACGGCATACCTCTTGAAGATCTCGACTCGATAATAAATAGAATTATCGTGTCTAAATCTACTAATCAAACATTAAGTGACAAATTACCAAGTGAATATTTTAATGACTTGAAAGAAAGTGCTATGAGTAGTGGCATCGTATCTGCTACAGATAAAAGATTGCAAGATTGCTTAATTCCTGGCAGCATTGAATCACCTGATTTTGTCGAACAATTTGAGAGAGAAAGATTTAAAGAATTCTTGAGAAACAGATCAGAAATTATTCTAAAAAAAGTAGAGCAAGTAATCGGTGAATCACTAAAATCTACTAATGACACAGATGAAGATTTAGATTGATCTATAATACTGGGACTAGATCGACATCAATTGGTTGACTCATGATTTCTGCCACCGAATTAGGTTTCAATTTACCCGATCGCACATCTAATGCTGCTTGTCGTACATATTCTGCTAACTCAGTTCTGCGAATTTCAGACTTATGTGTTTGGATTGCTATTACTAGAGCTTCTTGTTCTTCATGAGGTAAGTCTAGAGCAGCTTCTAAGACTTGTTGCAATGTAGTCATATGTTTAATATTGGTTTGATTTGTTTACAGTATTAGATCTCGATTATGACATCGATTCTCTGAGTCCCAAGGCGATTTTACTATGCTCTTCAATTTGCGACATTACCTGACGAGCGCGACTGATTACCGTCGGTGGTAAACCTGCCAATCGTCCCGCTTCAATTCCGTATGATTTACTTGCTCCGCCTGGTTGGACTTGATGGAGAAAGATAATTTGGTCGGGGAGTTCTTTGACTGTGACTTGATAATTTGCCACGTTAGATAGGATCGAGGCAAGTTCGTTTAGTTCGTGATAATGGGTGGCGAAAATCGTGCGGGAACCGATTTCAGTGGCGAGATATTCGGCGACTGCCCAGGCGATCGATAGTCCATCAAATGTTGCTGTTCCCCGTCCAATTTCGTCTAATAAAACGAGAGAATTTGCGGTGGCGTGATTGAGGATATTTGCGGTTTCATTCATCTCTACCATGAAGGTGGATTGTCCGGTGGCGAGATCGTCTACTGCGCCGACGCGGGTGAAAATTCGATCGCATATTCCCAATGTTGCATTAGTTGCGGGGATGAAACTACCGATTTGCGCCATGATTTGGATTAATCCTAACTGTCGTAAATAACAACTTTTTCCGCTAGCATTTGGCCCTGTGAGGATGATTAAATCTGGTGATTCAACACTGGGGGTGATGTGTTCGGCTTGTCCTAATTGAGTGGAATTGGGAACGAAAAATCCCGCTAATAGGGCTTTTTCGACGACGGGATGACGACCATCGGTAATGTGGATTTCGCGGCTCGGTACCATATTCGGGCGACAATAGCCCTGGGTGACGGCGATTTCGGCTAAACCGCAGAGGACATCAATTGCGGAGATACTGCGGGCTACGGTGCGGATTTGCTCGGTGTGGGTGGCGACGATCGTGCGGAGTTCGACGAAGATTTCGTGTTCGATCCGGTTGAGATCTTCTTGGGCGGTGAGGACGCGGACTTCCCGCTCTTTGAGTTCGGGGGTGATGTAGCGTTCTTCGTTGGTGAGAGTCTGTTTGCGGATGTAGTCGGCGGGTACTTGGTCGGCTTTGAGGCGGGAGATGCTGATATAGTAGCCGAAGGTTTTATTGAAGCCTACTTTTAAATTGGCTATGCCCGTGCGTTCGCGTTCGATCGATTCTAAGTTGGCAATCCACTGAAGATCGCCACTGGCTGAGAGTCGCATTTCGTCGAGTTGGGCGTTGACTCCAGGGCGAATAATCCCACCTTCTTTGAGGTGAATCGGTGGATGTTCGACGAGATGAGCGGCGATATCTTGTCCCAATGCTTCGAGTTCGGCGGGGACATGGTGGAGGGTTTTTAAAAATGGGGATTTGCCCTGGGTGGCAATATTGGCGAGTTCGGGCAGTTTGAGGAAGGAGTCGGCGAGGGCGACTAAATCGCGGGCGTTGGCGCGTCCTGATGCGGCTTTTCCAGTTAGACGTTCGATGTCGTAGATGCGTTTGAGCAGTTGTTGGAGATCTTGGCGCAGGAAAGTATTTTCGACGAGTTCTTGGATCGTATCCTGACGTTTATTAATGCTGTGAATATCTAATAGGGGTTGCAACATCCAGCGGCGTAATGCGCGTCCACCCATTGCGGTACAGGTTCGATCGAGTGCCCACAATAAAGATCCTTGAAAGTTGCCATCCCGCACGGTTTGAGTGATTTCTAAGTTACGGCGAGATTGATGATCCAGGACAAGATAATCGCCGAGGGAATAGGTGCGGAGCGGTTGGAGCGCGACGGGGTTACTTTTTTGGGTGGCTTCGAGATATTCTAATAAGCCGCCAGCCGCCCGTACAGCGAGGGGAAATGGTGAACACCCCAAAGATTCTAGCGATCGCATTTTAAACGTATCCAGCAGCCTTTGCTTGGCTTCTGGCAAGGTAAATGGTGCCAGGGGACGCATGGCGTAGCAGAAGCAATTCGGCAGACTGGTGGGAAGTAAATCCGAGGTTTCACCAGGACGTAGTAAGCGGTTTAAATCTGGCGCGGCGATGGGGATGAGAACTTCCGGCGGTTGAAGCCGCATGAGTTCCTGGGTGAGAACTTCTAAATCGCTGCTTTGGGTGGTGAGGAATTCACCTGTGGAAATATCTGTGTAGGCTAGTCCCCAATTATCGCCGACAAGCACGATCGCGGCGAGGAAATTATTCCGCCGCGATTGGAGCATTTCTTCTTCCTGAATCGTTCCAGGTGTCAGCACCCGCATCACTTCCCGCCTAACTAAACTACCTGCGGCTTCGGCGGCGGTTTCCATCTGGTCGCACAGGGCGATCGCGTAACCTTTTTCGACTAACATGGCACAATAGCGATCGACTGCGTGATGCGGTACGCCCGTCATCGGTACTCGTCCGATTTCTTTCCCGCCTTCCTTACTCGTCAAGACTAGTTCTAATTCCCGCGCAATGGTAATCGCATCTTGGAAGAAGGTTTCAAAGAAGTCACCACAACGATATAAAAGTAAGGCGTGGGGATATTGCTCCTTTACCTCGACATAGTGTTGGTACATCGGCGAGAGCTTAGATTTGTCGAGTAATAGATAATCACCGTTGCGAATTTGGCTTTGGCTTGTGCGAATACCTGTCAAGTCGGGAATATTGTCAGACATGAAGAGAGTGGAATAGTGGGGACTCAGATCCCCGACTTCTTGGAGAAGTCGGGGATCTAGCGGGCGTAATGGCTATTTTACTATTTGCTGTTCGTGGCTAGGGGATTGATCGTTATAATGGCTTAGAGGCTAGCTTAGTGGCTTACCCTGCGGGATAACACACCCTCCAAAATACTTGTCGATCGAATAAGATCGGAATATACGCCTAATTTCCGATTCTTGAGGTAATTTTACATTGGCAGACCATCATCCATTTCTATATTATTGGTTTGCTTTCCTGTGTATTATTTTGGGCCGATATTTTCTGGTCGCTGGTGGAACACATCTACTGATTCACTCGGTGCTAAAACAGTTTTTTGTCGATCGAGAAATAAAGATCGATCCTCCAGTTTGGGAGTCAATTCGTAGCGATATCAAGTTGTCACTATTCTCAACAGTGATTTTCGCATTCAGTGCTGCATTTTCGATCTTTAAGTTTGATCGAGGTGCTACATTATTGTATGCTGATTTGGATAAATATGGATTCTGGTATTTAGGCTTGAGCTTTCTCGGTGTGCTAGTGCTCCAAGATACTTATTTCTATTTTATCCATCGCTTATTTCACCACCCGCTATTGTTCAAGTGGTTTCATCTAGGACACCACATGTCTAGACAACCAACACCATGGACATCTTTCGCATTCGATCCGGCGGAGGCAGTTTTTCAAGCGTTGTTTTTAGTAGCGATCGTATTTACAATTCCGCTCCATTTTGCAACAGTAATTGTAATTATTATGACTATGACAATTTGGTCGGTCTTAAATCATCTTGGATTTCCATTATTCCCTACATCGGGTTATTTTCATTGGTTAGGTCAATGGGCGATTGGGCCATTACACCATTCGGTTCACCATCGCAAATATACCAAGCATTATGGATTGTATTTTACCTTCTGGGACAAGCTGCTTGGCACTGATGAACCCAATTACGATTCGGCGAAGCAGACGCTCCGTGAACGAGTACTCCATGACAACGCTATTCCGCCCAAACCACTGCAGACATCAAAAAGTTTACGATCTGGTAGATTGGAAGTTTAATGTGAACTTGTCGGAAGTACTTGAAAATCGCTGAATATCTTGGTTGGATTTTCACTTAAGTATCTAATTTTTCAAAAAAGAGACTACTACGAAGTCGAGAGATTATTGGATGTGTTTAAGGAGTCTATTGGATTAGCTGTGCTCCAAAAGTATCGCATCTACAGGGAACTTAAGAAAGATTGCGAAAAGTTAAAAAGTGTTTACAAAATTATTTTTGACATGATTACTTTTTGTTAAACAAGTTGATATTATTAGCTTTTTTGCAGTACTTTAAAAGTATCTACTTCAAAACTTTGGAGACTAGTCGAATGAAAAAGATAATTCTATTTTCACTAGTGTGTACGAGTTTTTTAGCAATTATACCCATTAAGGTAAATGCGCTAAATCCACAACAAGTTGGTCAGAATTTTCACGAGGTAAAAAGTGAGGGTGTTCTCCTAGTCCAGGATCGCCGCTACCGAGATCGGCAGTATTCTGTTTATTACCGTAGTCCTCGCGATCGGCAATGGACTTTTGAAGGTTTTCATCCAGATCGTCGCGATGCAGAACGTGCTGCCCGCCGATTGGAGCGACGTGGTTTCAGAACCGAGATTCGAGGTAGTGGTTGGGATCGTGACGATCGAGGTGGTGGTTGGGATCGAGGTCGCGATGATCGGGGTCGCGATCGATAACAAGCGTGGAGATCGCTAGATTCAAAGGAATTGCCCTTCGCAAGAATCAGCGATTTTTACATATCGTTAATTTATAGATGAAGCGTTGCCGAATTATGGGATGAATCGCTCTCAAAATTTTAGGTAGGGGTAATTCATAAATTACCCCTACCTAAAATTTCAGGAATTTCCGCTACTCTAAATTATCGCTGGATTCAGCAACGCCAAAAATATTAATGGTTAATTAAGACATAAACTGCACCGATTACGGTTGCACCGCCACCGATCCGAAATAATAGTTCTTGAAATTTGGGTTGATAACGATCGATCAATAAACCCATCCCAATTCCAATTAAATGTAATGCGGCAGTTGAAATAATAAAACCCAGACCATAAGTGAAGCCTAAAGCTGTCGCAGGCATTTCGGATCCATGAGCATAACCGTGAAAAATAGCCAGAATACTAACAATACCAACGCTGACAGCCAGAGGTAAACGAGTAGCAAATAACAGCAATAAACCGAGGACAAAATCGGAAGCTAATATACCTTGTTCTACACCTGGTAAAGGCAGCCCAAAATGCCCCAGGACGCTACTACCAGTCATCGCGATCACAAATGCACCTGGCACCATCCAGAGAGCCTTGCCACCCATTTGAGCTGCCCATAAGCCCACTGCAACCATTGCCAGAATATGATCTAAACCAGAAATCGGGTGTTCCAATCCGTGCAAAAATCCAGTAGGATCGCCAACCCCTGTATGGGCACTAGCCACACCAGGAATCAATAGTGTCATCGCGATCGCCCCAACGAAATACTGCCAAAACTGATTTTTTTTCATGACAAATATCCTTTAATTATCAATAATTTAACACCAACATTGCCCAGAGCCGATCGATCGGCAACTTTCGACTAATTTAATCCTCATCCAGATCCTCAAATTCAGTTTCCGCTGGCAGTGCTGCGACGATCGCATCAATCACTCGTGCTACCTGAATAATCTCCATTCCCATGTCAGGAAAACTTTGATGCCCCTTAGGGACAATCGCTCGTTTGAAGCCTAGTTTAGCTGCTTCCTTTAAGCGTAACTCTAACTGCGACACCTGCCGGACTTGCCCACCCAAGCCGATCTCGCCAATTAATACAGTTAGTGGAGCTACTACTCGATCGCGAAAACTGGCGACAATCGCGATCGCCATACCCAAGTCTACAGCAGGTTCAGAGACATTTAGACCTCCTGCCGAAGCCACATAAGCATCCAACTTGGAGAGCGGAATCCCGACTCGTTTTTCTAATACAGCGAGAATTTGGGTCAGACGGTTGTAATCAATGCCTGTACCTGCCCGCCGAGGTGATGGATAACTCGTGGGACTTACCAACGCTTGTAACTCGATCACAATCGGTCTAGTGCCCTCACAGGCGACCACAATTGATGTCCCTGGAGCCATACCATTGCGATCGCCGAGGAATAGCTCAGACGGGTTGTCAACCTCTCTCAGTCCTCGATCGACCATTTCAAACACTCCCACCTCATGGGTTGCGCCAAAGCGGTTTTTGGTCGATCTCAGCAGTCGATGAGAGGCAAATCTGTCGCCCTCAAAATAAAGTACCGTATCGACTAAATGTTCCAAAACTTTTGGCCCCGCGATCGCCCCTTCTTTGGTAACATGTCCGACAATTAGCAAGGTAATATCTTCCCGTTTGGCGACTTTCATTAATGCAGATGTACACTCCCGCACCTGCGCCACCGATCCAGCAGCAGAAGTAAGGGCGGGAAAATAAACAGTCTGAATACTATCAATCACCGCAACATGGGGTTTTAATGATTCTAGTTCTCTGAGAATTTCTTCTAAATCTGTCTCAGCTTGAACGTACAAATTTGCTCCATCTGCCACAGTCAATGGTTTTGCTCGATCGGTTTCAGGAACTTCTTCACTCTCTAGTTCTCCCTTTGTTCCTTCTACCCCCAGCCGTGAAGCTCTCAGCTTGACTTGCTTTCCTGATTCCTCTCCACAAACATATAAGACTCGATAATGCTTGGACATCAAACTGGCAGTTTGGAGCAGCAGCGTGGATTTACCAATCCCTGGATCTCCACCAATCAACACTAGCGAACCAGGCACAATTCCACCACCTAAGACTCGATCGAATTCACCAAACCCGGAGCACCAACGTTCTTCTTCGCCGTCGATAATTTGGGGGAAAGTCAGCGCAGCGAGTGGATGAGGAGCCTCATTCGATCGACCATTACCATTTTTACTACCGAGTCCTCTGGAAGCAGATGGAGGTGCTTGTTCGATCAGTGAGCCATAAGTATTACAGATCGGGCATTTCCCATACCATTGCGGTGATGTCGATCCGCATTCATTACAAACATAGGTCGTGCGCGGCTGTTTTGCCATTCTTTAGAGGGTAGGGGTAGAGGGTAGAGGGTAGGGGGTGCTGTTGGAGTGTAGCTCTTAAACTCACTTCAATCGCGATCCTCCGGTCGAGCGGGAATTCAAATTCCGATTAGTAATTAAAAATGTTGGTGGTGTTGAAGTGACAAATGACGCAATTCGGATTTCTGAAGGGGTTTGACTGCACCAATTTACTTAGGATTAATGATAATCTTAATACTAGGATGTTAAAACTTAACGTTAAAAAAATTACCACTATACGATAGGAGCTTTGATAAGCTTGGAAAATCATAAGGAAACTATTCTAGTCGTTGATGATGAGGCTAGCATCCGTCGCATTTTGGAAACTCGCCTCTCGATGATTGGCTATGATGTAGTTACGGCTGCTGACGGGGAAGAAGCACTGGAGACATTCCGAGAAACCTGCCCCGATCTGGTTGTGCTCGATGTGATGATGCCAAAGCTAGACGGCTATGGTGTCTGCCAAGAGCTACGCAAAGAGTCAGATGTACCGATTATTATGCTGACGGCTTTGGGTGATGTCGCCGATCGAATCACTGGGTTAGAATTGGGTGCTGATGATTATGTAGTCAAGCCCTTTTCTCCCAAGGAATTGGAAGCGCGGATTCGTTCGGTACTCCGGCGGGTGGATAAAAACGGACTGAATGGAATTCCCAGCTCTGGGGTGATCCAGATTGCGACGATTAGAATCGACACCAATAAACGTCAAGTTTATAAGGGCGACGAACGAATTCGCTTGACTGGGATGGAGTTTAGTTTACTCGAATTGCTGGTGAGTCGATCGGGTGAAGCTTTTTCGCGATCGGAAATTCTCCAGGAAGTTTGGGGCTATACTCCAGAACGTCACGTCGATACCAGGGTTGTGGATGTCCATATTTCTCGTCTCCGCGCCAAGTTGGAAGAAGATCCTAGTAACCCAGAACTAATTCTCACTGCTAGGGGTACGGGTTATTTGTTCCAACGAATCATCGAACCTGACGAATTGTAAAATTTCGCTTCCGTCGTAGGGTGTGTTAGCGACAGCGCGAGCATACCATTGGTTTGGGCTGTACTAAGTTACCGTGTAGATCTTTACCCCACCCTAGGCCTCCCCTTGGAAAGGAGAGGGGGTAAAAGCCCCTCCGCATCCTCGGGGGGGTTGGGGGGGGGTAAATCAACCTCAACCGAAATCTAGTGATAAAAAAAGACCCCAACCGCATCCTGCGACTCGTGCCTCTAGGCGCGGGTGGGATAGCGGGAACGCTATTAATGTTAAATCGGGTACTTACCCCAGAATTGACCGACTCACAGGCTCGATCGGATGCTGTAGGTGTAATTTTGACAGCGGTATTAGTTCTGACGGGATTGCTATGGCAACAAGTCCAACCCAGACAACCGGATAGCATTATTTTAGAAGGTGCAGAAGGATTTGAACTGTCGCCAAATTTACCAGATTCACTGCAAACAGAATTAGCTTGGGCATCGCATCTACTCCTGACGAATACGGTGACTCGATCAATTGTAATTTACTACCAGGGGCAAGTACTGCTCCGACGGGGAATTTTAGCCCCCAAAGCAGAAGTAATACCTGGGGCGATTCTCGATCGCGTTTTAACAAAACAAAAAGCTATTTATTTAGTAGATACCAAAGTTTATCCCGGCAGAATTGAATTTGATTATTTACCCATCAACACTCAAGGTATCATTTGTCAGCCATTAGGCGATCAAGGCGTAATGATTTTAGGTGCAAATGTCCCGCGCAGCTATACCAAACAAGACGAAGCTTGGATTGAGGGAATTGCCGATAAATTGACAAATAGTTTAGAGCTAGCCTGGTCAATTACCGACAATAAAGCTTTGCCGAACGACAAAAAATGAGTAATATTACCTTTTTCACCTACTAAAATAATAGATTTGCAAAATAATTCTAGTCTCAATAGTAATTTACACAATTATTAAGTGCATAATGAAATTAACATCCACCTAATTCGATCATGGCTAAAACGAAAGTAGAATCTGCACCTAAAAGTCCCAAAAATACTGTAGCCAAGGCAGCTACCGCAGTCACAAAAGCAGATAAATCGGCAAAAGTAGCTGCGAAAATCGAGTCTTCAACTGAAGTCAGCGTTGCTCAAACCCCGCTCACTGGCAAGGCTTTACTCCAAAAAGTCAAAGAATTTTCTCATCTTGCCAAACGAGAAACTGCCAAACAATGTGGCTATGTGAAAACTTCTGCATCAGGAGGCGTTCGCACTGATTTATCTGGTTTTTATGATGCTGTGCTCTCTGCTAAAGGAGTCAAATTAGATGAAACCAGTAGAGACAGTCGCGGGAAAGTAGCAACTTATAAAGCTACAGTTCACAAAAATGGTCAGTTACTAATTGGCTCTGCTTATACCAAAGGGATGGGTCTTAAGGAAGGAGATATCTTTACGATTAAGCTTGGATACAAACACATCCACTTAATTCAAGATAATTAGTCACGATATCGTTCCCCATTAACATGGGGACGATATTTCTTGATTTATTTATTTATGCTTAGGTAAATCTCAAGGCTAAATTTACAGCAACAGTATGTTTCAGTTTTGCTTAATTCAAGGAGCGGAAGAGAGCTGTGCAAAGTAAAAACTGGTTAATATACGTGATTTATCAATCAGAAATCCATCTTATCCCTGCTTGAATTTAAATAGGAGAAACTGGGTAATTTGACGTTTGCTGAAGTTATTGTCGCTGACGAGAAGTAGAGTTTGGCTACCATCAGAGAGCCGCGCACCAAGTGCCATCCCTTCGAGATTATCAATGTAGATATCTAGTTGTTGGAGATCGAATGCTAGTTGTTTTTTGATGGGTTGAATCGTGTTATTACCTTTGAAGCTGGCAATTTTGCTCGTATCGGTAGCACCTCCGATCGTGGCTTGAAATATTTTGACACGGAAGCCTGTCAAGCCGAAGGAACGTTCGAGCGTGAGAAAATGACCGCTAGTATCAATGGCTTGAATTTCGGATAAACCATGCTCGATCGAGCCTAATGGGGGAGAATCTAATTGATAGAGGTGTTCGCTAACGATCTCTGCTCTGTCGCTGAGGAGATAATGCAACCAACGATTTTTAGCACCTGGAATTTTCCCATCTTTGCCTACTTTGGCAACTTCTTTATCTTGCATTAAGGCTGATTCAGTAGCTGCAAATAGTCGCAGGGGTTCGCCACTAGCAGGAAGAGTACCCGTCGGGCTAAGTGTAATACTCTCAAACGCCAAATTGTTTTGAAAGCCACGTTTTCCCTCTGTGTCAGGAATGTAACGTTCTGGAATAGGTAAAGCTTGTTTAACTCGTCCCGTTTTGAGGTCAAATTCATTTATAAATGGGAGAATCTTTTTGAGACGATCTCCCTCACTAGAGATAAATACTGAGGATTGCGGCGTCACCGCGATGGCTTCAGTATCGGTTTCGCTGCGTAGATATTTTTCACCATTAGCATTCTTCAGCAGCGTGACATCATTGATGTTTACCTGCTTGAGCTTAACCTGTCTGGGATTGTTAGTATCTAGATTTAGTTTGAGCGTGTAAAATCTGGCTGGTGCTTTGTCACCACGATCGTCCGAAATAGCATAGAATTGATCGCGTTGTCGATCGTATGTCAGCCCTGATAAGCCGCCAACTGGTGTATCTTTGACTTTAAATTCATTCGGAACTTGATATTCCCCAATATACTCGATCGATAGCTTATTAAAAATTCGATTGCTAGCATCACTCCGAAGATCTCCCTCACAGGAAGTCAGAAATAAAGCAATACCCACCAGACACAGCAACGCGCCCACTGAAACAGTTCCGGCTAAAATCCAACCGCCAATTTTCTTACGCCAAGGCGACTGTTTTTGATCTAGATTCATAACTATTTCGGGTAATAATATCTATTAGCGATTCTTTTTATTGTAAGTCATTCACTATTCACTAATTTATGTCTATTTTATCTGTTCCCGCGAACATCAAATTCGACACAGCCATCGATCTTACTCAATCATTTTTGACGCAGCTAAAAAAGAATGAGTTAACATCCAGCCAAATTCTAGATTTTGTGTCTGAACTGATCCAGACAGCCAATGGTGCTAGAGGATTTTTTGTTACTTATCTAACTGCAAAAGATTCGATTTGTGATGAACCGCAGCCAGAAATCATCACTGCTATTGCAGCACATCCAGAAATCGCTGCCGATTTACTCGTCAAAAATATTGCGATGTCTACTGCTCAACAACTCTATCATCAGCGACGGAATGACAGCGAAATGATATCATCTTCCGCAACAGTCGCCGCGCGGACTACTAAAATTATTCAACAACTAAATCTCCTGCAGCTTCAGGACATGTGTCGGGAATTAGTCAGCACTATTGAGACTGGAACTGGATCTTATACTGAATTTTTGACCCGTTGGGGTTATGATGATGAACAGAGACAATC
This sequence comes from Chamaesiphon sp. GL140_3_metabinner_129_sub, assembly GCA_025358725.1. GTDB lineage: Bacteria > Cyanobacteriota > Cyanobacteriia > Cyanobacteriales > Chamaesiphonaceae > Chamaesiphon. The sequence goes on along the minus strand of JANYIT010000002.1, from coordinate 291 downwards.
GATCAGTCACATAGTTTCACAGCTTATGATCTAGCGATTATTCACACCATTTGTAGGGGCTGGTTTATAAATTCAATCGCGATTTTACTGAAAATCTAATTTAAACCCGCCCTCTTCTCTAGAATTGTAGACTGCTCTAAATTGCTGCTTTACCTAGGGCTTGCTGAATTAGTCCATGGTGTTGCTCTAAAGGCTGAAATCCTTGCTAAAGGATGGTTCTGTTGCAAAGATTTTCGCTCGATCGAGGGATTCAAGCGATCGAGTACAAGGGTTTTGAGCCTTTAAGCATCA
>JANYIT010000001.1 GCA_025358725.1 Chamaesiphon sp. GL140_3_metabinner_129_sub | reverse complement strand
CATTAAAACCAGTTTCATCAACAGTTAATCCCTGTTCTTCGGCGACTTCTTGAGTCAATTCCAGCGGAAAACCATGAGTATCAAATAGCGTAAACGCATCCTTCCCCGAAATATCCTTCACGCCCTGACTGAGCGCGTCGGCGATAATATTCGCCAGTAATTTCTCCCCATTCCCCAAGGTTTTTAGAAACTGAACTTCTTCCCGTTGAAGTTCCGCCTTAATCTTCTCAGCCTTTTCCCGCACATTCGGATAAGCAACTTCCGACATCACGATCGCACTTTCCGCTACCTTAATTGTAAATTCAGCATCGATGCCAATCAACCGCCCATGTCGCACTACCCGCCGAATCAACCGCCGCAAGATATAACCCCGCCCCGTATTTTCAGCCCGAATTCCATCTGCGATCATATGTACAACAGCCCGAACGTGATCGCCGATTACCTTCAACGAAGTCTTAGTTTTTTCATCACTACTAAAATAATCAATCCCTGCAATTTCCGCCGCAGTTTGGACGATCGGAAAAATCAGATCCGTCTCATAATTATTCGGCACATCTTGCAAAATTTGCGCCATCCGCTCCAAACCCATGCCCGTGTCGATGTTCTTGTTCGCTAGCGGCGTGAGATTGCCGTCAACATCGCGGTTGTACTGCATGAACACCAGATTATAAAACTCAATAAATCTGCTGTCATCCTCCAAATCGATATTGTCATTTCCCAATTCGGGATGGAAATCATAATAAAGCTCAGAGCATGGCCCACATGGGCCTGTAGGCCCCGACACCCAAAAATTATCATCGGCACCCAACCGCTTAATTCGCAGGGGATTCACGCCAATCTTGTCCCGCCAGATCGCAAAAGCCTCATCGTCATCCTCAAACACGCTGACAACCAACCGCTCAGGTGGTAGATTAAACACCTTAGTCGAAATTTCCCAACCCCACTCGATCGCTTGTTCCTTAAAATAGTCCCCAAAGCTAAAATTGCCCAACATCTCAAAAAACGTATGATGCCGCGCCGTCCGCCCCACATTCTCGATATCATTGGTACGGATACATTTCTGCGAAGTCGTCGCACGGGGAAAATCGGGCTGACGTTGACCCAAGAATATCGGCTTAAATGGTAACATCCCCGCGATCGTCAATAACACCGTCGGATCTTCTGGCACCAAAGAACCACTCGGCAACGGCTGATGTCCCCGCTGACTATAAAAATCGAGGAAGGCTTGACGAATCTCGGCACCACTGAGTTTGAGAGCAGACATAGAATTTTAAATAGGGACGGCAGTATAGTAGCTATCCCTCTATTGTGCCATTTTTGGCTTCGGCAATCACAAAGGGCTTATTCTCACAAATAGCCAATCGTAATTATGGCAAAATAGAGAGGAAGTGAATTCTCTCAACACTTATGACAGTAATAGAGCTATTTCCAACGCTAAGAAATTTGCCTCGTGCAGATAAATTAAAAATCATGCAGTTTCTAGTGACAGAATTAGCTCAAGAAGAAGAGCCTACGTTACAACCTGGTGCAACTTACGAAATTTGGTCGCCGTTCGATTCTCATGAAGCAGCTCACAAATTAGCTCAACTATTAGAATCAGAACCACCACAGGCATAATGCGCGACAGTCAAAGATTTAACTTTCTCGAAGGATTTGATGCTTTTTGTGCTGCTGACGCAGTGCCGAAAATGCCACTGACATTAACCTACCGAGATTCATCGATCGATGTTGTCGCATTACTAGATACAGGTGCAAGCGTTAATGTGTTGCCCTATAGTCTGGGTGTTCAGCTTGGTGCAGTTTGGGAAGAACAGACAATGGCTGTGACTCTGGCGGGGAATTTGGCATCGATAGAGGCGCGAGGTTTATTAGTGTCCGCGCAGATTGGCGATCTAGATCCAGTTCGTCTGGTATTTGCATGGAGTCGATCGGATAATGTCCCCTTACTGCTGGGAAGGATGAATTTCTTTCTAGAATTTGATGTGTGTTTTTATCGATCTCAACTAATATTTGAAGTCCGCCCTAAATCATCAAATAATGATTATCGAGACTGAAGCTGAAAATGAAGCAGCAATTATACTGGCAGAATCATTAGAACATCGTCAACGCACGCCAGAAGAAGATGCTCTATTAGAATTGCTGATTATCTTAATCGAAAAGTTTGAAGAATCTAGCTATCTAATACCTAATGTAGAACCGAGTCGAATGCTGCTGCACTTAATGGAAGCGCGGAATATGAAACAAGCGGAATTAGTAGGGGTAATTGGCTCTAGAGGAGCGGTGTCAGAGATCGTTAATGGCAAGCGATTCTCCGATGGAGAGGCTACGCCAACGATTAGCAAAGCTCAAGCTAAGGCATTGGGGCAATTATTCCATGTCTCGCCAAGCCTATTTATTTAATAAATTTAATGAAATATGTTGGTAAGTACAAGAAATTGCTCGCGATCGCAGCAGGATTAGTAACAGGATTAGCTGGATTACTGATTTGGGCAGAAAGGGAAGATAGAATACAAACGGGCGGACATCCAAATAGTCGAGCCAGATATGCTTTAGTAGGAATTTGGCAAGATGAGAAAACTTATTTGTCTGAACATGGTGATTTTGCAAGATCCTTATCCAAACTTAAAGTAAGTAATAGGATTGATGCACATACTATTGAATTTGTCCCATCCGAGAGCAATTTACAAACTGTTGTATATCGAGCTATTCCACATAGATTTAATTGGATGATGGTTGAGTTGAGCACATATACTATCGCAATTGTTAAATCAAATTCCGAACGGTGGCCTAGAAACATAATGTGCCAGTCAACTGAGTTCAAATATTGTGCCAAAAATTGAAATCTCTAATCCATCAAACAAAAACTCTACTCCAACATTAAAATGTTCTGAAGGTTCTGTTCAAATCGGCGATCCATAATCCATAAGAGTTGTGACATAGGGTAGGCAATATCCACCACTTTAAACTCAGACATAGCAATTGATTCAAGTAGTTTGGTCGATCGATTTGCAAGGTCAGTTATGCGTTGGCGGAGCCTCTCCTTGGAGAATCGAGCCTCTAGATCCTTGAGACTTGATCGCGATGTGTAGTTTGGGATAATCTTGGGATTTGATTGATCGCGTATCATCACCACAAATCAATCAAAATCTACAACTAAAGCGATCGCTAAATTGATTTCCTTCATAATTTCGGGAGGTAAAATACCTAACTTCCGCACAAATCTCTGCAAATCCACTCCTCGTAATTGCAGAACATCAATACCAGAAATTTTTGTCAACCCGTTATTTTCATTTGGTTCTACTCTAACTTGCCAAGGATTGAGTTCAAAATGCTGTTTCCAATCAGTCAGCGGTGCAATTAGTTTAAGAGGTAACTTTCCAATCGAATCAACACTAATTACCACTACCGGACGAGTTTTGCGAATCTCAGATCCGATCGTCGGATTTAAGTTCACCAACCATATTTCCGATCTCAGCGGTAAAATATCAATACTCAATGAAGTCACCGTCCAAAAACTCCTTCCAATCCTGATTATTTTCGTATTCCGGTGCCATCGCTTCAGCACGTTCAGCTAAGATTCGATCGCGATCCGCTCGTGGTAATTTTAGCAATGATGCTCGATCCAAGATGGGCAGATTGGGCAACAAAAAATTGTCATCAAGTAAGGTTAACTTGACTCGTTTACCCGCAAAGGTATTGCTTTGTTGGAGAATTTCTTCCCATGTACCTACTATCTCTCTTGCTGGAAGCATGATGCTTGACTAGAATGATGGGCGTATCTTCTCTATTTTAGTCGGTTTGCAGCAGAAATCGATCGAGCCTTCAGATCCTTGATATTCGATTCTCCGAGGAGAGGCTATGCCAACGTGGTGTATAGATTGGGATGAGCTTGGGATTCGATCGATCACTTAGTTATTCGCTCGAGTCTTCGGATGCTTGAGATTCGATCGTGGTGTGTAGATTAGGATAATCTTGGGGTTCGATCGATCTTATCTAGGTTGCTGGCTTACTTTTACCAATTCGTGCTAACTTTTGAGCATATAACTCTCGTTGGCGGAGCCTCTCCTTGGAGAATCAAGTTGAGCTTCGATTTCTGCTAGTTCTTGATTAAATTTGGCAATTTCTCTGCGGGTTTGGCGGAGACTTTCGATTCTCGTACCGAGAGGCTACTTGTGGTGAGCGAAGTCGAACTACGCCAACAATCTCTTTCGAGTGGCAAGATCTGGGATTTGCGGACTACTCATCAAGAAAGGCTCCAAGCCAAGAATGTAAGATAGATTTACAGAGCATCGATACTTAGAATACTGCCGTCGCTAAAATCGATATTCAGATTACAATTATTTAGCAGTAATGTACCAATTTGTGGACGAACACCCATCGCTAATACTGGCACTTCCAACTCTACTTCATCCCAGACTACCGTAGCTTGATGAACTGGTGTGACGACATTTTCACCATTAGCTAAATTTGTATTAATTTTCGCCACATAAGGCAATTTTAGCTTTGCAACAGCAGCGACAGGCAAAGCTAAAGCTCCTTCAAAACCTGTATTAATCACACAGCCGATTTCTAGATCTGGATAGCCAGATATTCGCACGATTACTTTAACCTGCGGCTGTCGCCCGATCACGATACCATTAATCACGATAACTCTACCTTTGTCAAAGTACCACCTACTGCATAAACAGCATTGAATCCAATTCGTTCCGCCCAGATCATCGCATCAGGAAATTGACTTTGAAGCAGGTTGCAAGCAGCTAATAAATTGTCATCAATTTCATAATTACCTGTTCGGATATCGATCGAGATGATCTTACCCAGATTATCTCGTGTTTCGACTTGGGGGCGGATTAATCGATCGTAAATATCCTGTCCTTGTTTCGCAATTTCCCGATCGTTGCTAGGCGTAAAATTTACTTCGCCGATGATTGGATGATTGATCACATTATTAATTACGCTAAGTTTTGCCAATCTAGATAATTTCAATTATAAACTACTGAGTCGTGACAAGTCACCACTTGTGTCTAGATTGGCAGCACCAAGTAGAGAACACAGAGATATAGAAAAATTGCCAATTTATAGTCTTATCGCGTTAAGGGAGTAAGATCGTAGCTAGTAGCAAACGACGTTTAGAGAACGATTCTAAAATTATGTTTCCGATCGATGATGACAATCCCACGCGAATTACTCCCTACGTCACCTATGGGTTGATTGCACTTAATGTCCTAATCTTTATCTACGAACTAACTTTCTCCGAGCGTGGATTGACCAATTTCTTTTACCAATGGGCAGTAGTACCAGTCCAATTTACGGGTGCGATTACCGGACATCCCATGCCGATTCTACCCGTAGAACCGCCCGAAGCTTTGACTTTTATTACCTCCCAATTTCTTCACGGTGGGTTCGCACACGTTGCAGGGAACATGTTGTTTTTATGGATCTTTGGTAATAATGTCGAAGACCAATTAGGACATGTGAAGTTCTTGCTATTCTATCTAGCTTGTGGTGTTCTCGCTGGTTTGACACAGTGGTTTTTCAGTCAAGGTTCTGAGATTCCATCACTTGGTGCTAGTGGTGCGATCGCGGGTGTAATGGGAGCCTATATTATTCGCTTTCCAAATGTCAGTGTAAAGACTGTTATTCCGATCGGCATTTTCCCATTAGTGACTAATATTCCTGCTTATTTCTATCTAGGAATCTGGTTCTTTCAACAAGCTTTATATAGTTTTGCCACTCTTGCACCGAAAACTAATGTAGGCATGGCGGGTGGTGGTGTGGCTTATTGGGCACATGCGGGTGGATTTGTATTTGGGGCTTTACTCGGCCCACTTTTGGGATTGTTTTCCCAAAGTTCAGAGGTATGATTTTGGAATGAATATAGTATAGTGGACATTACCAACTATCTATATTCATTCACATTTTCCAGCTAACAGCTCGACAAGACTAATTATTTTTTATGCTTTGTATTTGCTTTGCTTTAATATCAAAATTTTCTAATGTTTTGTGAATAAAAATCAAAGCTAATGCTATCAGTTCTAACATTAGAGCAGCAATCGCAGTTGATGTAAGTTTTAGATTAGATATTTCATCTCATATTGTGCGTTCAAATGCGGGATCGTCTTCAGCTAATCGATGAAGATAGTCTAAATCTACTGATAATTCGACTGGATTATTCGGCGTAATATTTTCTCGGTGGGGAAGATCTGTTGTATCGAAGCGATTTGTGTCGTTGCCAGATTGTGACAACAGTTGCTGTGTCCAATGAGCGATCTTCGCGGATAGTTCTTCTTTGCGGACGGGTTTGGATAAAAAGTCATCCATTCCCGACAACATTGCCAATTCGCGATCTTCCTTCATCGCGCTGGCAGTGAGCGCGATAATAATGGTGTGACGCACATTTCCTTCACGCATGCGGATTTCTTTGGTGGCGGCATAACCATCGAGCCGAGGCATATGACAATCCATTAAAATCGCATCGTAGTCTTGAATGGCAATTTTGGTGAGAACTTCTTCCCCATCGCAGGCAAGATCTGCTGTATATCCCAAACTTTTGAGTTGATTGAGGGCGACTTTTTGATTGACTTTATTATCTTCAGCTACCAAGATCCGTAGCGTAGAACTGACTCTTTGGGGGAGAATTTGCGCTTGAGGCGGCTTGGGATCTGTGATATACCCAAATGATTCGCTGTTTAATTCAATCACTGGTTCGATACATTTATTCAGCAGACTAAGCGGTTTAGCTGGTTTAAAGGCGTATCCAGCAATTGCAGATTGCTGGTGAAGTATCTGAGCGCGATCGTATTCATTAAAAGCGATCATGGCAATTGTCCGAAGATTTTTGAGTTCGGGGTAGTGACTAATTTGTGCGGGAAGATGGCTATTCGGGCTATCAGGGAATGAGAGATCGGTAATTAAAATTTGAAATGGTTTACTCCCCGCTGCCGCTGCTAGCAGGAGATTCATGGCGGCAGTATTAGTTGTAGTGGTAGTGACGATCGCCCCATAATATTCAGCAGCAGAAGCGATCGCATGGCGACTATGATCCCAATTACCAGCGATCAGTAAGCGTTTTCCCTGGATACTTTGGGCTAGTTGGCGACTGATTAACAATTCGTTACTAATCTCTGGCGTGTGGATGGCGCGACTGCAAGTGAACGTAAACCAAAAGATCGAACCTGCATCTGGCGCACTAATTACCCCAATTTCACCACCCATCATTTCAATCAACTGTTTAGAAATGGCTAATCCTAAACCTGTCCCTCCATATTGCCGAGTAGTCGAGGAATCAGCTTGAGCAAAGGACTGAAAAATTTTGTCTTGACTGATTAAGGAAATGCCGATACCTGTATCTTGAACTTGGAAGTAGAGAGTTGTCTGTAGATCGGTCGTCGCAATCGCGCTAATATCGATCGATACCCCGCCTCGATTGGTGAATTTGATCGCATTACCGATTAAATTAGTTAAGACTTGGCTCAATCTCGTTGGATCGCCTTTCAAATTATTGGGGATGGTGGGTTCGATCCGACAACTTAGTTCGATCCCTTTGGAATAAGCATTATTTGCTAATACTTCGATCGTTTGTTCGACTGAATCGGTCAAATTGAAGTTGATTTCTTCTAAGTGCAGTTCTCCAGCCTCGATTTTAGTCAAATCGAGAATCTCATTAATAATATTCAATAAATTGTCAGAACTTCCTCTAATTATTTCTACAAAACTTCGCTGTTCGTCGTCGAGTTTTGTATCTAATAATAACTCCGTAACGCCGATGATTCCATTCATCGGTGTGCGAATTTCATGGCTCATATTTGCCAAAAATGCACTCTTCATTTTCCCCGCAGATTCGGCTAACTGACGGGCTTTTTCTAATGCAATATTTTCCTTGGTCAACTCTTGGCGACCGTGGCGTTCTCGTTCGATCAATAATGACTGAAGTTGTTTCGATGCCGTAATGTCTTCGATTACTAATAAGAACCCAGAAACTACGGCAATTTCTTCAATGTTTTTACCGTCAATGATATCCCGTTGGATCTCCTGCCAATTAAAAAGTGCTTCCAATCTGAGTGTAAAAAATTTATCATTGTGTCTCACTTCCTTTGCAGGCAAACTTCGATAAGTATGCAGATCGCGCAGATGATCTTCCCACTCATAAGTAGTAAACCAATTAGGAATTAGGCAGTGTTCAATTTTATCGCCAATATTAATACTTAATAGTTGAGAAGCAACTGAGTTGCAGAACCAAACTGTCCCATCCAATTCTGTTGCCAATAATCCCATCGATAAGCTATGAGCGATCGCTGTCTGAGCAGATTGTGCCCGACCTAATTCAGCCGCGAGTGTAGCTAGTTTTGCCACTTTCCCAACTGGAATTGGAGTGTAAATTTGCTTTTCGTCCAAGCGTGGTGGATGAGCGACTAAATTAATTTGATGAGTTTGCCACAGCCTGTCAATTTCTCGCTCAACTAACAAATCTGTATATTGCCGTTCGCAATAAGCTACCCCTACAGTAGCGATCAGTACCAGCATCATCGGAGCGGCAACGGGTAGCCAATAATTGTTTGCCAAAGCCACTGTGATGATCGCGATCCAGCCACTACTCAATCCAAATAATGCCAGCAATCGTTGACCATGAGTCAGGCGACTCAGTTGATAACTCAAGAGTGGACTGACCCCCAATAGGATCAAGAACAGCCAGTCATTGCTGACAATTTGTAATTGAGTCCGTTGGAGAAGATTATCGACAATTGCCGCATGTAGATAAATACTAGCAGCTCCTTCGCCTCGATTGAATGGGGTATCAATTCGCTTGGCATTATTTCCCGTAATTCCAACTAAGACAATTTTGTTATTAAATGCTTTTTCGAGCTGCTGCTTATCCCAATCGTTTTTGGGTTGTAGCACTGAGTTAAGAGAATAATGGTTAGCATTCGCAACTTTACCAGGCCAATTAATCCAGAAGTTTCCCTCATTTGGGGGGCGTTTGATGGCAGGGTCGTTACTAAGATTATGTCCTTCAACTGCCATCCAGGCTAAGGAATATACCCGATTCTTATATGATTGTATCTGTCGAATTACACCATCATGACTTTTGATTTTATCAATATGTCCTACGGCTTGAGCGGCTGCTTTTAGTCTCCGAGTAGGTAAGATGGCCGTGTTTTTTCCATCCCAACTTTGGGCAAGGATCACTGCCTTGTGATTATTAATTGCTTTGATAAATTCGTCATCATCAGGTGTCAGGTCGCTAAAAATCTGCTCAAAGGCAATTGTACTGGCATTATACTTAGTTAGAATTTTAACTAACTTTGCATAGTGGGATCGATCGTGTGGTAAATCTCTAAATTTAGCAGCACTTTCATCGTCTATTTCTACTACAATTACCCGATCGTCCCAAGCTCTTTCCCCCCGCAATTCGGTCAATCGATTGTACGCAAAATCCTCTACTGGCATCGTTGCGCCGATTTGGACTAAGCCAATCGCAATTGCTGCGGCGATGGGACCAGGTAGCCACCGCCACACAGATCTCAGATTGTCTGGGATCTTTGCGGAAAGATTGGTAAATCGAGTGAGGTAGTTCAAGCTTGATGGATCGGTAGATGGTTCCTGGGGGCTATTGCTCACGGCGAGTATCAAATAATTACGAATTACCCTATTCTCAATTAGAATACTTGGAATCTAAGTAATTGCAATCGGCAACATAGCGGTTAAAACTTGCTTAATTAGCGCATCTGAAACCCGATCTTTGGTAGGATTCGACACCTCATAAGCGATCATTTTAGTATTACCGATGCTGGTAGGAAGGATAAATACACCCTTACCTGCTTTGACTTTTTTGTCAGATTTTAGCGTTTTGATGATTTCCTCTAAATCGATGCCCATTGGTAGTTTGATCGATAAATCTGCCTTTTGAATTACCGCATCCTGGCGGTGAGCATCCTGTTGTGTCCACAGTTGCAACTTGACAGCCAGTTGTCCAGCGGCTACCATCCCCAGCGCGACAGCTTCGCCATGATTAACTACTATATACTTGGTCACACTTTCGATCGCATGACCGATCGTATGTCCATAATTGAGAGTTGCCCGCAATCCGGTTAATTCATGTTCATCTTTGCTGACCACCTCCGCTTTTGCTCTAGCCGATCGCGTTAGAATAGTAGCGAGAAGTTCGCGATTCACATCGCTCTGTTTCAGTCCAATTGCCTGTTCTAGTCGATCAAACAACTCCCGATCTCCGATAATTGCATATTTAATTACTTCTGCCATTCCCGCCCGAAATTCTCGCGCAGGCAGTGTTGCCAAAAGTTCAGGATCGGTAAGCACCAAGCGCGGTTGATGAAAAGCACCGATCAGATTTTTCCCCTTGGGATGATTAACCCCAGTTTTACCACCGATGGAGGAATCCACCATTGCTAATAAAGTCGTTGGCACCTGAACAACATTAATTCCCCGCAGCCATGTAGCCGCCGCGAAACCAGTCATATCTCCAATTACGCCACCACCCAAAGCAACTAGGGTTGAGGAGCGTTCTAGCCCATTCTCCAACGCAAGATCGTGAATGTGTTCGATCGAGTTCAGTGTTTTGTATCGCTCACCATCGGGTAATTCGCAGTATGATACATCAAAGTTGGCTTGTTTGAGAGCAGCAATCGTCCGTTCACCATAAAGTCCAAACACGGTTGGATTGGATACCACCATTACCTTTTGCCCTAATTGGAGCAATTGGCACTTTGCCCCTAACCGCTCTAGATTTCCAGATGCGATCGAGATTTCATAAGGATTTGCAGATAGAGCGACTTGAATTGATTCCATAAGGAGGGGGGAGATGGGAGATAGGAGATGCGAGATGGGAGATGCGAGATGGGAGCGAAAAGTGCGGTCTTGGGGTTTCCCCAAGTAGAGCACCTTTTCAAGACAGATGGTAAATTTCCCCCTAAAGCCTAAAGCCTAAAGCCTAAAACCTAATTTTATTGTAGATGTCGAAGGTGAAGATTCGATCGGTCAATCTACTGACTGCTGTACTCTAGGCTCCAGTCAATGATTTAATGGTACTGGAATAGTTCTTATGGAGAATAAATTTATGTCTGGTGCGATCGCTTATCTGGGTTTCATTGGTGTAATGTTTGGAATTGCGATGGGTCTGTTCTTTGGACTAAAATTTACCAAAATCATCTAAGCATCAATGGCTAGTCAATAGTGGCTAGTCAATATCTCAACAACTCTACACCTCACTATTTTCTTTGCCCATGAAATCCTACCTCGCTGCCGCTATTCAAATGACGAGTCTACCAGATCTAGCAAAAAATCTAGCTCAGGCGGAAGAATTGATCGAATTGGCTGTTCGTCGGGGTGCTGAGTTAGTCAGTTTGCCAGAAAACTTTGCCTTTTTAGGTACTGAAGAAGATAAAATCAGTCAGGCTGAGTCGATCGCTACTCAAACCGAGAAATTTCTCAAGACAACCGCCCAAAAATTTCAAGTTACGCTCGTCGGTGGCGGCTTTCCTGTGCCAGTTGGCACTCAGGGTAAAGTTTATAACACTGCGCTCCTCGTCGGGCCAAATGGCGAAGAACTCAGTAGATACGAAAAGGCGCATTTATTTGATGTCGATCTCCCTGATGGCAATACCTATCGGGAATCGAGCACAGTCATGGCAGGGATGAAGCTACCCGATGTCTATCACTCTCCCGATTTAGGTGGAATTGGTTTATCTGTTTGCTATGATGTCCGGTTTCCCGAGTTATACCGTCATCTTTCTAAATTAGGTGCAGATGTGTTGTTTGTCCCGGCGGCTTTTACCGCTTACACTGGTAAGGATCACTGGCAAGTTTTATTACAAGCTCGCGCGATCGAAAATACTTGTTATGTAATCGCTCCTGCTCAGACTGGTACCCACTATGCGATGCGCCAGACTCATGGACATGCGATGATTATTGGGCCTTGGGGAGTCATCTTAGCAGATGCTGGCGATCTACCTGGAGTCGCGATCGCCGAAATCAGTCCCACTCGCCTCGCTCGCGCTCGTGCTCAAATGCCTTCACTCCAACATCGAGTCTTTGCTTAAAATAAAGAGAGGGAGCATCGGTGAGTAAATCTCCCATCTCCCATCTGTCTTGAAAAGGTGCTCCACTTGCGGAGTTGGGTCGGATGGGTTCCCCATCCGTGACCCATACCCAAGCAGCGGCTCACCTTTGGACGGGGAACCCGTCAAAAAAGGTGAGCCAAGACGGGGAAACCCCAAGACCGCACTTTTCGATCCCATCTCCCATCTTTAAAAATGATTGCTAATAATATTCAACTAATTAATATCAGTATCAGCCTACTATTAGTAGTAATGACCTTCTTATTTATCTTTCGGATCGTCCTAACTTGGTATCCACAAGTTGAGAGTCAGAAGTTTCCATTTAGCATCGTCATTGCACCAACAGAGCCGTTTCTAGCTCCTTCTCGCAAAATAATTCCACCGATTGGTGGTGTAGATATTACCCCGATCGTTTGGGTGGGAATTCTGAGTTTAATTCGTGAGATTTTAGTCGGACAACAAGGTTTAATTACGATGATGACTCACTAAGCACGAGTCAATTCTACAGCATCTCTTCCATCAGATTCTTGAAAATAGACCTTAACTTGTTCATCACGAGCAGTGGGAAGTTTCTTCCCAACAAAATCTGGATGAATTGGTAATTGCCGATGACCTCGATCGATCAATACTGCTAGTAGAATATGTTTAGGTCTACCATATTCATTCACAGCATTTAGTGCCGCACGGATCGTTCGACCTTCATAAATCACATCATCTACCAAGATTACCGTCTTATCATTCAAGTCTACCGGAATCTCTGTTTTACTTGGTGTTCTCACTGCAATTAAATCGAGATCGTCGCGATAGAAGGTAATATCTAGAGCGGCAACAGGGACTTTTACCTGTTCTAATATTTCAATTTGGTTAGCTAACATTTTCGCCAGCGGGACTCCTTTTGTCTGAATTCCGACTAGTGCTACTTGTGACAAATCTCGACAGCGTTCATTAATTTCTGAAGCCAACCTGACGATCGTTCGCCGGATTTCATCAGCAGACAGAATTTCAATAATAGAGCTAGGCATATTAGACAGTAGGGAATAAGGAATAGATTTAACGGAATTAGCGGAAGTCCCTACGCTCAGCGGAGCGGCGGGTAGTAGTTCACTTTCTCACTATTGAAAGCTTAACTTTCAACTAACTTAGTCATGCCTTGGATAAAACTATATACAGAAATTAAGAATAAAGTTAAGCGAAATAAATTGCTGACTATCTTATCTGGTAGTTTAGGTAAATAACGAGTGCCAAATTGTGCGCCTAGCAAACCACCAATGCCTAAAATTAGACCTTGACTAAATAAAACATGACCATTGATACTATGTCCGATCGTCGCAGATACAGCCGTCAGTACAACTACGCCCAGACTAGTCTGAATTGCTACCTTAATTGTCTCTCCCAACAGCAGCATCTGTAAAGGTACCAGAATCGCCCCACCACCAACTCCCACTAAACCAGCCACCAAGCCAGCTAAAACACCTGTAATGGTATTTGCCCTTAGTTTTTGCCAAGTTGTAGCTATTACGCTTGATTTAACGCCAATCAGTTGCTGTTTTAAACCGACTAGATAGATATTCGTCAGCATCAGTGCCGCAAACCCAAATAATAGCCAAGGAGCCGGAATATATGGTGCTAAAGCTGCACCGATTTGAGCTGCGAGTAGTGCGGGTAAACCGAGTGAGCTAATTTTGCCCCAGTCGATATACCCCATCCGCCAATTTTGAATACTCCCCGAAAGTGAAGTGAGTAAAATCGCTAAACTACTGGTACCGATCGCATTAATTGGAGTAAAACCTAGATATACCATTAATGGTACCAAGACTGAGCCACCACCAATCCCCAGGATTCCAGCCAACATCCCAGACACCAAACCACCCAACACTAGAATCAAATCGAGGGGCACGTTAAATCCTCTAGATATTGCAGAATATTAAGCTTATCTCGATCGCGCTGACAACCGTTAGCTTTTTTCCCTAACCTAGACATGGGGGTAGTTGAAAGTTGAAAGTTGAAAGTTAAAAGTTAAATTTCATCTCCCCTATTCCATCTCCCAACTCCCAACTCCCAACTCCCTATGGCATACCAGTGGTTTAAATCCTTTCATATTATCGGCTTTACAGTTTGGTTTGCGGGCTTATTCTATTTAGTGCGATTGTTCATTTATCATGTCGAGGCAAATGAGCAGCCAGAACCTGCTAGAAGCATTCTCAAACAGCAGTACCAGATTATGGAGCAGCGGCTTTATAGCATTATTACCACGCCTGGAATGCTAGTGACGATCGCAATGGCGATTGGCATTATTTCCACGGAGCCTGGGATTATTCATGAATCTTGGCTGCATATTAAAATTGGCTTGGTAGTCCTATTAATCGGCTATCACCACTACTGTAAGAGTTTGATGAAAAAACTCGCAGTAGATCAATGTAAATGGAGTAGTCAACAATTACGTGGACTGAATGAGTTACCTACTCTATTCTTAGTTGCGATCGTCTTATTAGCTATCTTTAAAAATAACTTACCTACCGATCTGACTGGCTACTTAATTGTGGGTTTAGTCGTGTTGATGGCTGCGACTATTCAACTCTATGCGCGTAAGCGTAGACTAGATGCCGAGAAGTTAGCAGCTACCTCAGTTTCAACTTCTGAAATTGGTGCATAATTTTTATTTCTTTCTATTTGCAATATTTCTATTTGCAGGCAACAAGGGTTGGTTATCCTCTAGTATATTTATTGCGGTCATAAATCATTAGGTAAACTCACCCCTATGAGTCAATCGGAAATTTCTAGTTAAAATATAAATGACGACTAAATCAAATTATACATCTACAGATATTCAGGCAATATTTAATCGAATTGCGCCAGTATACGATCGACTAAATAACGATCTGAGCTTAGGTATCCATTGGATTTGGAAACAAATGGCAGTATCATGGAGTGGTGCAAAATCTGGAGATACTTGCCTGGATATCTGTTGTGGTAGTGGTGATATTACCCAACTGATGGCAAAACAAGTTGGAACGACAGGCACAGTGATTGGTGCTGATTTTGCCCCAGCTCAACTAGAAAATGCAGCAGCAAAGATTGCTAATATTTATCCACCACTAGATCGGATTAACTGGGTGGAAGCTGACGCACTTAATTTACCATTTGCAGATAATTATTTTGATGCCGCAACAATGGGCTATGGTTTACGGAATGTCACAGATATTCCGCTCTGCTTAGCAGAATTGCATCGAGTTTTGAAAGCTGATGCTAAGGTAGCAATTCTCGACTTTCATCGCCCTGGTAGTAGGCTAGTTCGTCGCTTTCAACAATGGTATTTAGATAGCATTGTTGTACCTAAAGCAACTCAATTGGGGATGACAAATGAATATGCTTATTTAAACCCTAGTCTCGATCGATTTCCAACTGGAGCCGAACAGGTAAAATTAGGATTAACTGCTGGATTTAGTCGTGCAACCCATTACCCGATCGCTAGTGGCATGATGGGTATATTAGTATTGACTAAATAAGATCGATAGGTGATTCAGTTTTGAAATTATCTTAATCATCGTTTAAATATTTTTATTAATCTTCGATCAGAATTATAAAAAGTAAGTTGAAGAGGCAGCCGATCGATAGTGGAAACTTGTTAGCATGGGAGCCGATAGTTTACGATCTTCAATCCCATGACTTAAGTTCCACTCATCCCCTCAACATTATGTTTAAACGTCGTTCATTTTTGACCTATTTTAGTATTGGTTGGCTGACTAGTTGCTTCCCCGTGATATTAGCAGCCTACGATCCGCGCAAATCGATTGCTCAGACAATCACAAATCAAGATAGTGCTAAACCAGCTACTACCAAAACTCCGGGGATGTTTACCCTAGTTGGTTCTGTCGCCGATCTCGATAAAAATGGATATCTCCAAACCAAAGAAGTTGCAGTTTTAAGAGATCCTGCTAATTCCCAAAAAGTAATTGCCGTCAACCCCAAATGTACTCATCAAAGTTGTGATGTCAAATGGGCGGCTGGGGAGAAACGATATGAATGTCCTTGTCATGGTTCAAATTTTGGAGCCGATGGTGAGGTCTTGAATGGCCCTGCGACCAAGCCATTAGCAGTCTATTCTGCTAAAATTGTGGAAACCCAAGTCCTCGTTGAAATTGTAGCTAAACCCCCAGTAGACTCCCGCCAAAAAGTTATTCCGTTTGGTCGCGGACATAACTAGTAGCATAAAATCCCAACTCCCAATTCCCCAACTCATGAGTGAAAGTGCGATTCGTCCGGCTGTAATTACTGGAGTTATTCCCGATTCGATCGCGGCAGAAATTGGCTTTACTCCAGGCGATAAATTAGTAAAAATTAACGGTCAAAAACCTCGTGATCTGATTGATTATCAGTTTTTATGTTCGGATGAAGTGCTGGATTTAGAAGTTTTGGATGCCAAGGGTAAAGCGCATCAAATCGAGATTGAGAAGGATTATGACGAAGATTTGGGACTAGAATTTGAGACAGCTTTGTTCGACGGCTTGATCCAGTGCAACAATAAATGTTCCTTCTGCTTTATCGATCAACAACCGCCTGGTAAGCGAGAATCTTTGTATTTCAAAGATGATGATTATCGGTTGAGTTTCTTGTATGGTAGCTATCTGACTCTAACTAATCTAACTACCAAAGAATGGGATCGGATCGCTCAGATGCGACTTTCACCATTGTATGTGTCCGTCCACGCCACCGAACCAGCGATTCGATCGCAACTGTTGAAAAATCAACGAGCGGGAGAAATTATGAACCAATTGGCTTGGTTTCAGTCTCATCGCCTGGAAATCCACGCTCAAGTGGTACTATGCCCAGGGATTAATGATGGCATCCATCTCGATCGAACCTTACGGGATTTAGCCAGTTTTCATCAAGGGGATACCCCCGCAGTTGCTTCCGTCGCTGTCGTTCCCGTCGGGTTAACCAGGTTTCGCCCCAATCTCACCGAACTTTCCCCCGTCACCGCAGAAGTTGCGAAAGTTGTCATCGCTCAAGTCGAAGCCCTGCAACAAGAATTTAAACAGCAATTTGGTTCTACCTTCGTTTGGTTAGCTGACGAATGGTATCTAATTGCGGGAATTGAACTACCACCTAGCGACTACTACGAGGACTATCCCCAACTGGGAAATGGAGTCGGTTCGATCCGTCGTTTCCTCGATGAATTTGCCGAAGAAATCGCTGATTGGGAGATTACCGCAATCAATCCACCCCACACATGTACCTGGGTGGTCGGTAATGCCGTCGAAAATGCCTTCCAACCAATCGTTAACCAGTTAAATAACGTACCAGGTCTAACAGTCAACTTAGTGGCCATTGCGAGTCAATATTGGGGGCAACAGATGACAGTCACAGGTCTATTGACTGGACAAGATTTGCTCAACGAGCTACCAGGCAGAGATTTAGGCGATCGAGTCCTGATTCCCAGTGTTATGCTCAAACACGACGAAGCGAAGTTTCTCGATGACGTGACAGTGAATGAATTAGCTGAAAAATTGCAGATTTCGATCGTTCCAGTCAGTGGAATTCCTGATTTTCTAGAAAAATTAGGGGAAAATAGAGTTAGTGCCTAGTCGCTAGTCGCTGGTGCCTGGGTATTGAGTAAAAATCTGTTGAAATTGGTAAAATACATCGACTATGCTGACTCTGATTAAATTAATCCACACGCTCAATCGACGGATCGATGCTCCAAGAGAAGGGCTACCCCAACGGACGAGCTTAAAACCCAGCGGGCATCACCTCAAATC
Organism: Chamaesiphon sp. GL140_3_metabinner_129_sub; assembly: GCA_025358725.1. Lineage (GTDB taxonomy): Bacteria > Cyanobacteriota > Cyanobacteriia > Cyanobacteriales > Chamaesiphonaceae > Chamaesiphon. The sequence continues at coordinate 2,642 of JANYIT010000001.1, read as the reverse complement.
TAACCTTGAGAACCAGACAGCAATTAGATTTCAAGCAATTTGTGCGATCGTTGCCCTAGCTTTAGGTGGATTAGGCAGCATGGAAACTGCACAGGCAAAATCGCTGGATTTTGCAGGTATTCGTCAGAGTCTACAACTATCTACTAGCAACCAATCTAGACCGAATCAAACATCCTCGTTGGCACAGCAGCTCAGCAATAGAATTGCCCAAACTACTCCAGCTCCAGCTCCCAGCGGAAACATCAAACTTCAGAATAATCTCAACTTACCCAAAACAGGTGCTGAAGTTCAGATTACCAACAATAAATCACTCACCCTCCGAGATGCGATCGAAACCGCATTTCGCAACAACCGAGACCTCCAAGCTGCTCGTCTGAATGTGGATAAAAGTAAAACCGGAATCACTGAAGCCCAAGCAGCCCAAGCGATTCAAGTAGGATTGACAAGTAGTCTTCAGAATCAGGGATCTGCCCTAATTTTTGGCGATCAAAATCAATCGACAAATATTGCAGGTACCAGTGTTCAAGGAAAAGTCGAAGCCACTTACAGTATCCTCAGTGCTGGTAGTAATAGTAGTCGCGTTCGTGCCGCTGAAGAACAAGTCAAATTCGACAAACTAGATCTCCTCCGGATCGAACAAAAGGTACGTGGTGATGTGATCACCGCATACTACGATCTTCAAGAAGCTGATTCCTCAGTCATCATCAATCAAGCTGCTGTCAAAGATGCTACTCGTAGTTTAAGTGATGCTCAACTTCAAGAAAAAGCTGGCGTAGGTACTAAATTTGACATCCTCCGCGCCCAAGTGCAGCTTGCAACCGCTAACCAAGATTTGACCAAAGCCCAAGGTCAACAGCAAACCTCCCGCCAAAAGATTGCTCAGCTACTCAGTGTTGATAATAATACCGAATTCCAAGCAGCAGATGCGGTGAGAGAGCTAGGTAATTGGGGCTATTCACTTGAAGATAGTGTCGTACTAGCATACAAAAATCGTCCCGAAGTCAAACAACAATTAGCCCTCCGCAGTGTCAGCGAACAACAACAAATAGTTGCTTCTGCGGGTGATTCAGCTCAGGTCAATCTTTTTGCTAACTACAGTCTCGGTAAGACGCTCACAAGTTTTACTTCCGCTCAAGATAGCTACAGCATCGGCGCACAGCTAAGTTGGAGCTTCTGGGATGGCGGTGCAGCCGGAGCGCGCTCCAACAAAGAAAAAGTCAACCAAGAAATTTACGAGAACCAGTTTACGAATGCGCGGAATCTCATTCGGTTTGAAGTCGAACAATCCTACAACAACCTCGGCACCAACAAAAAAAATATCGCAACATCGATCCAAGCACTCAAACAAGCAGAAGAAAGTCTCAAGCTAGCCCGTCTCCGCTTTCAAGCTGGAGTCGGCACTCAAACTGATGTGATCCAAGCCCAAACCGAACTAGCTAAAGCCCGTGGTAGTCGGATTACGGCGATCCTCAATTACAATCGCGCCCTATCCAGCCTCCGCACTGCGACAGTTTTGCCTGAGTAAATCGTAGAACCTTGGGTGATGTAAAGGGTAAGCGTAAATTAAAAGTATTTATTACTCTTTCCCCTTACCCCAACATCACAATTAACTGATGTATGCAAATATCCCCTAGTCTTACCCCCTTGGCAAAACTGCCAAAAATCTTAATAATCCTTAATAGGGCATAAATTATTTTTGGGGGTATGGAGATGAGTGCAATTAAATTTATCAAAGAGGATAAGGAAATAATTATTGCTAATGGGGCAAATCTGCGCGAGAAGGCGGTTCAAAACCAGATTGACATATACACCTTCAAAGGGAAACTGATGAACTGTGGTGGCTACGGTCAGTGCGGTCTGTGCCGAGTTGAGATCGTCGAAGGGCTAGACAATCTTTCACCCCGAACTGATTTTGAAAATCGTAAACTGGCAAAAAAACCTGACAACCACCGTCTCGCTTGTCAAACCCTCGTGAATGGGCCAGTATCTGTAAATACCAAGCCCTAGAACACGAATTCACAACGTAGTTGGGTAGACACTACCGAGCAGATGGGTTTCTGACCAATTTTTAGGTGATTGCTAGGGATATTGACTCTTGCCAATTGCCTAATTTAGTAACTCACATTTTGCACCAGTACTAAAATATTAGTGATTAGCGTAGATCTTCGGGTACCCACAGGTTGCCGCAGCAATAGTATTTATGCATTGGTGCAAGATGTAAGGTAATTGATATTCCCTAGATCTCCTACATTTCCGCGCAAAATGATATCCTGGTATCAGTGTTGATAAAAATACTTTATAGGAATTACTGTAATGCAAACCAATGATTTAGGTTTTGTTGCCAGCCTTTTATTTATCTTAGTACCTTCGATTTTCTTAATCATTCTCTACATCCAAACCAGTGCTCGTGGTACTGGTGCCGATCAGTAGAGCTATTGAAACTCAACTAGATCCAAAAAGACTGCTAGGGATTATCTCTAGCAGTCTTTTTGGATCTAGTTTAGATAGGGCTTGCTGAATTAGTCCATGGTGTTGCTCTAAAGGCTGAAATCCTTGCTAAAGGATGGTTCTGTTGCAAAGATTTTCGCTCGATCGAGGGATTCAAGCGATCGAGTACAAGGGTTTTGAGCCTTTAAGCATCA
>JANYIT010000382.1 GCA_025358725.1 Chamaesiphon sp. GL140_3_metabinner_129_sub | reverse complement strand
GGGTTTTAACCGATTTTAGCTGATTCCCTTGGATCTGAGCAGCATATTTCATCGCTGTAACTGTTGCTCACTCTATATTTTAGCTTTTATTCAGCAAGCCCTACTTATATTTGTGCTTACTGGATTAGGTTTAGGGTTGGGCTATCTAGGCAGCATTTATTTTACTTTAAGCATTAACTTTTAGGTGTATGATATGAGAATTTTTAATTGAGTTAATCATCTAAAATTAATTTTGATCGAACCACCTTACTTAACTGCAACTCCACCCCAGACACCTGCTCTAACATAAACACCATCTGTTTTGGACGCAACAACGTTCCATCATTTGCACAACTACCCACATATCGCAACTCCACATCATTCTCACCATCAACCTTCAGCAACTCCAATTCATACAATCGATCGCGTAGATTGATTTGCGTATTCTTGCCAGATTTGGACTTTTTGTTCTGAATAATTTCCTGACTAGCTAACACCTCAGCGATCCAAGTTTCCCATTGGGGAAGTGTTTCGCTAGCTGATGAAATAGTAATCAGATATTCCGCTTGAGTGATTAATGCAGATGCAGCGGGTTGTTTGAGATCAACGGATTCTACGCGATAGATCGGAATATCTGCGGGTAATTGGGCTGCTAATTTGGATTGAAATTCCGACTCATTCATCATCGTTGTGAGTTCAAAATCGGCGATTTCACCCGTGCTGGTTGAGCCTAATGGTAAAGCATTGGCAATCATGATCCGGGGGGCGGGATGGAAACCACCACTATAGGTTACGGGAATACTGGCGCGGCGGATGGCTCGATCGAATAACTTGGCTAAATCTAAATGTCCGATTAAGGACATTTTGCCGCTCTTTCCATACCAGACACGCAGCCGTTGTACCTTGTCGGTGTTGGGGGTGAATTGTCCGGTGAATTCGGGAATTGGCATGGGCGGGACGATGACGTTGTGCCCGAAATCGGTACCACACACACCACAATGGGAGCAACCATCGAATGAGCAGTCGGGGACGATTCCAGCGGCTAGGGCGCGTTCTAGGTCGTCTTGGAGCCACTTTTTATCGATGCCTGTATCGAGGTGATCCCAGGGGAGGGGGGCGTTGAGGTTGTGGGGGAGGGGGATTGGGTTATTTGTGAGTGGCGGGGTGGGCAGGGTACCCATTAAGGGCACCCCTACGGATTCTGGTGTGTTTAGGGGATCTGTTGGTGTGGATTCGCCTGTGGCGGTACGCGGTTTGAGTTTTGGAGCGCGATTATTGACAACAGATCTTGGCGCAATACTAGGATCTGTAGGGGTGCCCCTCGTGGGTACCCTGCCATCTTCGCTACTCACCCCAAATCCCTGCTCGGCAACTGGTGTTTCGGCGGAGATCTTTACCCCACCCCAGCCCTCCCCTTGGAAAGGGGAGGGGGCAAGATCTGAAGCCCCCCTTTCCAAGGGGGGTTGGGGGGGTAAATCATTCTCAAATACATTCCATTCGCCATTTTCGACGCGGCGGTATTTCCAGTCTAAACCAGCTTCGTCGATCGCTTGTGCCCAGGCACCATAAGCTTTCTCCAGACTTTCCCACCAAGCATCCATACCTGCGCCGAGTTCCCAGGCGCGACGAATTACGGGAGCAAGAGATCGATCGCCGCGTCCGACAAAATCTTCCATTGCCGAGATCCGCACGTCGGTATAATTGACTTTAACGTCGCGCAGATTGTAGAACTCATTGCGGAGTAACCGTTGTTTGCGATCGAATTCGGTAGTAGAAACCGAGTGCCATTGGAACGGGGTATGGGGTTTGGGCGTGAAGTTGGAGATGGTGATATTAAAATTCAGCGTACGTCTACCTTTTGCCCAACATTCCCGTTTGAGCCAGCGCACGGTTTCGGCAATCCCAACGACATCGACATCGGTTTCACCTGGTAAACCGATCATAAAGTAGAGTTTAATCTTATCCCAACCCTGCTCGAAGCCCGTCTTCACACCGCGCAGCAATTCCTCATTCGTCAAACCCTTATTGATAATATCCCGCAACCGTTGGGTACCCGCTTCCGGCGCGAAAGTTAAACCACCTTTGCGCGTACCACCGATGATATTGGCGATATCTTCATCAAATCTATCCACCCGCTGACTGGGGAGGGAGAGGGAGATATTCTCATCCTTGAGCCGATTCTTGATTTCCAAGCCCACAGCGGGAAGAGCGAGATAATCCGAGCAACTGAGGGAGAGGAGCGAGAACTCATCATAACCCGTCGATCGCATTCCCGTTTCGATCGCATTAATCACCGCTTCTGGCTCCACATCCCGCGCGGGGCGAGTCAACATTCCTGGCTGACAAAACCGACATCCACGGGTACAACCACGGCGAATTTCGATAGTTAATCGATCGTGGACGGTTTCGACGTATGGCACCAACCCGATCGAGTATGCTGGAATCGGGGTAGCTACCCGTCTGAGAATGCGCTCTGGTACTTCGGGATGATTGGGCTTGACACTCCCATCGGGGTGCGAATCGTAAAATTGGGGCACATATACGCCTGGAACCTGAGCCAGATCCAATAATAAATCGCGCTGACTCAACCCCGCATTTTTGCCATCTTCAACCACTAAACCAATTTCGGGTAATAATTCTTCTCCATCCCCCAGGGCGATAAAATCAAAGAAATCCGCATAGGGTTCGGGATTAGATGTCGCCGTTTGTCCGCCTGCGAAAATCAGGGGATAATTACCCGCAGCCCGTTCGCGCCACGTCAGGGGAATTCCGGCGAGAGTCAACATTTCTAATATATTTGTCGCGCCCAATTCATAGCTGAGACTAAAACCGAGAATATCAAATTCCGCGAGGGCTTGCTGCGACTCCACCCCAAATAATGGTGTCTGAGTATCGCGTAATTTCTGCGCTAAATCCGCTGCGGGAAGGTAGGCTCGATCACACAATTGGCGCGGCTGGGCGTTGATAATACTGTAGAGGATAATATGCCCCAGATTACTCGCCCCAACTTCATAAATCTCTGGATATGTCAGTGCCCAGCGAACTGTCGCACTCTCCCACGGTTTATGCACCGCACCGAGTTCGTTACCGAGGTAACGCGCGGGTTTGAGGATTTCAGGAGTAATGAGACTATCTACTGCAACTGCCACGATTTTGCCTCTGGTTCGGATTGATTGGGCGATTATCTATCGTAGCGCGGATCTGTGTAGGGTGGATTGGGTGGGGTTCGATCGATTATGATTAGTCGATCCTAATGAGTTTCGAGATTACTCTACGCTACTAAATATATATATTTATCATCGAGCATTTATCTATGAGGCTTAATGTATATGGTTACATTCTCTATACAATGGTAAAGTTAGCGTAGTGTATAAAAATATTCTATTGTTATGCACTTCTCAGGATATTCCAATCTCGCTAATAAAAGACTTTAAAATGTTGAACATTTATTATTGAATGGAGTAATCGTTTATGAATTTTGATGACATTACATCTTTTGCACCAGTAATTCCATGTTGTTTTGTTGTTTATTTTATGTTCAAAGGAGACACTAAAAATGCGATAGTATTTTTACTGCTTACACTTTTATTATTAATTCAAGCTATATTTATATGGGAAAGGAGAATACCAACACAGCTAGTCAGAATTGAATCAGAGCTAGTCAGAATTGAATCAGCAATAATGCGGAGGTAAAATTAAATAATAGTTTGTCTTCAGATCGATTTATATGTTGATTATAGCTGCGGTTCAAATTCAGCATTCTCGATCGACTTTTGGTGAGGGCGGGTTTGGCATAGATTTCTGGTATGATCGAGATTGAATTGCATAAACCAGCCCCTACGGGTTGATGGGATCGATCGTTTTTCTGTGATGTTCGATCTTATTTTAGGGACTGTAGGGGAGGGTTTATGCTGGGGATATCAAATTGTATGGGTTAATATCGATCGAACCCGCCCATCATCTCTAGATATATTCGACGATTCGGGTTTGTGGATTTGATAAGGGTTGGGAATTGGGGACTCGATTACCTACTATACACTCTGCGATCGAGATTATTTATAGATCGCGGTAAACTTCACGTCTGTGCCTGACATGATAGATCGAGAGCTTACCAGCATCTACATCGACTGCATAAACAATTCGATAATCTCCGACTCTAATTCGATATAAATATTCACTACCTTTTAGCTTAATCGACTGAGGTGGAAACGGATCTGTTGCTAATTCTTCAATCTTTGGCAAAATCCGACTAGCATTATCTGGCGATAACTTCCGAAAATCTTTCCGTACTGATGGCTGAAATTCGATTTCATAATATTCCATCTTCTTTTAACCATTCCTGCATTTTTGCTAGGCTAACTGGTTGTTCGGATCTACGTTCGGCAACAATAGCCAGATCGTGAAGATCTTCTAACATTTGCTCGTATTGTTCGATCGATAAAATAATGGCTGTCTTGTTTCCTTCGCGATCGATGATGTACTGTTCTTTTACTGATGTACTCATAATGATTGTGTTGGTTAGGAGCCTACAATAATCTTATCTCTATTTGGATCGTTCGCTACGTCAATGATTCGGATTTGTGGATTGTAGATTTGTTCGAGATCGATACTAAGCAAACGAGAATGATTTAGGTTCTGGTAATGGCTGATTATTATCTTGTAAAACTTCAATCAATCCATCAAGAGCTTCCTGTCCATTTTGAGCCGCTTCTTGATAAGTGCTACCGTGAGTAACAAATTTTTGCCAAGGAAATTCAGGGAGATGAACTAGATAAAGTTTATCTTCTTCTGACCATTGAATAACCATTGTATATTTACGATTCATCGTTGGAGTCATTGTCATTGGAGTCATTATTTTCCTCTTCTTCTAATGTCGCAAGTAATTGCAGTGCTTTATTAATTTGCTGTTCGAGATATCTCGGTGCATCATCACCATCTTTCCCTGGCATAATTAATGGTGAGGAGAGAGCGGGATGTATCCAATAACTATGACTTCCTTTTCCTCGCCCTTTTTGGAGAACAAACCCAGCTTTAGATAGGTTTTGCTTGAGTTCTCTAATCTTCTTTGGCATGAAACTTATTTATTGCTATTGATAATGCTGCTCAGTTTTAGCAACCAAAAGGAAATAAATTTAGGTTGATACTGGGTAGATTTTTGTAGCTTCATTAGCATAGCTGAGACAAGCTCGGATATCTTCGATCGTAATGCAATAATTTTCGATAATATCCTCATTACTCCATCCTTGAGCAAGAAAATCTATAATAAATTCTACAGCGAGGCGAGTTCCGCTGATTATTGGTTTACCCATGAGGATGCTAGGTTCGACAACTATTCTTTCTTGCCAGTTCACGATCGATCGCCTCCATACAACTAACTACCATTCTACCGTATCGTACATAAACCCGCCCATCACCTCTAGATATGTTCGACGATTTGGGTTTGTGGATTGTAGAGTCGATAAGGGTTGGGAATTGGGGACTCGATCGATCGGCTAAAATGATTGTATAGATACAGTCGCAATCAACTGAATAAGTTATGAATGCTTATAAAATTAGATTGATCGTGATGGCAGATGGCTCGATCGTCCTAAAGGGATTACCGTTTAGCGTTGGTAAGTCAGTCTAAGCCGCTTCTTGATAAGTACTACCGTGAGTAACAAATTTTTGCCAAGGAAATTCAGATGAAATAATAGAGGAGAATTTGGGCACCCTAGACTTATCTTAGTATCCCAACTCGTTCGCTAGAATCCAATCGAGATCGGTTGCTAGTCGGTAGATCTAATTGCCATTCATCCTTCTATATGTCCACATCTTCGACTACTGGCGCGTTGAGTCGTCTGCATTCTAGCTTTACGAATATTCAGCAGCAGATGGCAATGATGCCTAGAACTCCACCAGAGGAGTCACTCCTGTTGCGGGTATTGGTGCAATCAATGGTGGTAGTCGGCATGATTGCCACAGATGTCGCGGCGGAAACTCATCTGAGTTTGTGGGCTATTCCATTGAGTATTGTCGGTGCCACTTGGAGTTGGTATCATCGTCACGGTCGTAATATTGGGGCTAAGTTTGGTTTAGCTTTGGCGATGGTGGGTGCATTGGGTTATTTTGTGTCACATCTAATCGGGAGTATCAATGATACACGGCTAGTTTTGGCAGAATTATTGGTACAGATGCAGGTAATTCATACCTTTGATCTACCTCGGCGCAAGGATTTGGGATATTCTATGACGATCGGGTTAATCTTGATTAGTGTCGCTGGTACTTTGAGTCAAACTCTGGCTTTTGCACCACTATTGTTACTGTTTTTGACGATCGCGATCCCTGTCTTATTTCTCGACTATCGATCGCGTCTCGATCTTACACCACTAGTTATTACCAGTCCTGTTCAGATTAGCAACAGTGGTTTACCCTGGCAACGATTGGGGCAATTACTGGGCATAGTAATAGCGATCGGTTTAGTAGTTTTCGCGCTGATGCCGCGCTTTCCAGGCTATCAGGGTTCACTGCCGATGAGTGCGCCGATTCAGTATCAACAGCAGAAATTTGATGCCAAGGGGATTATCAATCCTGGCTATCAGCGCAAGGGTAAAGCGGCAAATGGTAAAGGCGCACCGCAAATTGATGGCAAAGGTGGTGATGGTAATGGTGATGGGACATTAGACGATAATTTTTATTATGGGTTTAATTCGCAGCTCGATCAAAATCTGCGGGGAATAATGAAACCCAAACTGGTAATGCGGGTGCGCTCTCAAGCCCCAGGATTTTGGCGGGCATTGGCATTCGATCGATATACTGGGCAAGGCTGGGAAATTTCGCGCAATTCTCAAACGCAGAAAGTGCGTCGCCCTGAGTGGGATTATAAGTTTACGATCGATTATCCTCGGACAAAGATGCCGACTAAGCAGGTAATTCAGAGTTATACTGCCCTAGAAGAGTTGCCGAATATTATTCCCGGCATGTCATCTGTTAGTGAGTTATATTTTCCCACGCCAGAAATTGCGCTCGACAAAGAAGGAGTGATTCGATCACCTGTAGGTTTGCAGCAGGGATTAACCTATACTGTGATCTCTCAAGTTCCATTTCGCGATCGACAATTGCTCGACAAAGCTAGTACCAATTATCCCCCAAAGATATCTAAATATTACCTACAAATCCCTGACAAGATTGCGGCTAAATTGCAAAAATACACACAAGCTTTAGTCGATAATTCCTCACAACAACAAGTCGGCAAAAATAGCCAAGCTCTAACATCTAATTACGCTAAAGCTCTCTACCTCGCCCAATATCTCAAACAACATTATCGCATCCCTGAAGATCCGTTAGGATTGCCCCGTGTCGCCGATGGCGAAGATTTAGCAAGCTGGTTTCTGTTTCGCTGTGAGGGTAAATCGACTAGTTGTGAAACTGGTGGTTATGCCGATCATTTTGCCACTACTTATACAATGATGCTGCGATCGATCGGCATTCCCGCACGGTTAGTCGTTGGCTTTGATGCTGGTAAATTTAATCCTTTTACCGGATTTTATGAAGTCTCCAATACCGATGCACACGCCCTCACCGAAGTCTATTTCCCCGATTATGGTTGGTTTGCTTTCGATCCGATTCCAGGGCACCCCTTGACTCCTCCAGGTGTGGATGAAGACCAAACTTTTAGCACAGTTCAGCAACTTTGGAACTGGGTGGCTAGTTGGCTACCTGCTCCCGTCACAGCTTGGTTAGCTCAAATTTGGTCATTAACTCTCGGCTGGTTGGTAGTGGGAATTGCTTTATTTTTCGGACTGTTTAATCAAGGTTGGTTAGGTATCTTTAGCGGGAGTGCGATCTTAATTGCGATCGCTTTTTGTGGTTGGTGGGGATGGCAACAATGGCGCAAATGGCGACATCGACAATGGTTGAAAAAGCTCTCGCCAGTTGATCGAGTCTATCAACAAATGTTAGCTCAATTAAGAGAGCAAGGCACTTCCAAACATCCAGCGCAAACACCATTAGAATATGCCCAAATAGTTCGAGATACTCGATCGGCTTCAACTAGTGTTTTAGTTACAGAAATCTCTCAAGCTTATACTGCTTGGCGATATGGGAAAGAAGCTCAACAGATTGATCGATTGCAGGAATTATTAGATAATCTCAAACAAGAAAAGACTTACTAATCTGATTAACTTTGATTCTCATAAAAAATGAGTAGCATATATCATTTGATTCTGATGATTTGGGCATAATA
>JANYIT010000300.1 GCA_025358725.1 Chamaesiphon sp. GL140_3_metabinner_129_sub | reverse complement strand
GGCTTTAGGCTTTAGGCTTTAGGCTTTAGGCTTTAGGCTTTAGGCTTTAGGCTTTAGGCTTTAGGCTTTAGGCTTTAGGCTTTAGGCTTTAGGCTTTAGGCTTTAGGCTTTAGGACGCAAGCGTCCTTGTACTCCCTCCCTGCACTTCCACTCTCTATTTCCCCCTAAGCCCTAAAGCCTAAAGCCTAAAGCCTTATGTATATTGACCCTGAATTGCGAGATCGAGTTTATCAACTGTTCAGCTTGGAAGTGCCCAAGATGTTGCAGACGATCGAAACAGAACTTGTGACTCTGAGTATTGATCGCAGTGCTACGAAGGTAAACAACTTATTACGTGCGGCGCACTCGATTAAGGGGGGTGCCGCCAGTCTAGGTTTGGAGGCAATTGCGGATCTCGCGCATCAAATTGAAGATATCTTTCGGGTGCTAAATCATCCAGATTTGCCCCTCGATCGCAAGTTGGAACAACTTTTATTTCAGATCTTTGACTGTTTAAATCAACTAGTCACAGCCGAGATTAATGGCGAAATATTATCGGCTGGATTTCATACCAGAATCCAAATTGTCCTCGCTAATCTGGATGAGGAGATCGGGCATTTTGTGATTGCCGGACAACAATTACCCGCCGATCTGCTCTTTGGTGTCGATCTGACCAAATCAATTTTCGAGGTAGATGTTGCTCAAAGTTTAGCCAGACTCGAACGAGTGCTATTAGATCCAGACTGTGATCCGATTGTTGTGGGCGAGTTTCGCGCTCAGTCAGAAGTATTTACCGGAATTGCGTCACTCACCAACATTCCTGAATTGGGAAAGATCGCTCATACCACTATTACGGCTTTAGACCGTCATCCCGACCGCGCCCGCGAAATTTGTTGTTTTGCCCTGATCGATTTTTATGCTGTCCTAGAAGCTGTTCTAACTGACAATCGAACTGCTTTTGATCATCTCTCGCCAGGTTTTGCGTTCTTGGTGGCCGAACAACCGCGATCAACTCACCAAACCCTGGACAGAACTGAGCTTGCCGACTTGCCGACACTACCAAATCAACCACTATCGATCGCTGTTGATGATTTATTCGATCCTCAGGATCTGTTTGGGGATGAGGTGGAGATCGATGCAGATCGCGAGTTTCAGTCGATCGTCAATATCCCCGAATTGACTGGTGACAACTGGGTTGCGCCTGAATCTGAAATCGGTATTGGCGAACGTCTCACCTGCAACATCGATACTGTGCAGAAGTATGATCAAATCCCCGCACAATTCTGCTTTCCAGCAGGTGTTTTAGCACTGATCGATAATGAAGCTGAATTTGATTTTCTCATTGAAGATATCCTTTCACCACCAGTAATCGTCGATGTATTTAGTCTTGGTTTCGATCTGGTGGATATTTTCGATTTCCCCAGTCAGGAGTACCGCCGAGTACCAAAGATTGCTGTTGTCCTACCGGAAATCGACGATCTAACTCATCTTAGTTTTGACTTAGTAGATATTTTCGATCGCTCTCCAGATCCACTGTTTAGTAGTAATTTACCTGAAATATCCAGGGGTCTTACTTTCACCAACCAAGATTTGTTTCAGCTGAGTAGTCTGGGATTAATAGTTGCGGACATTACCAATAATTTCGACAGCTTCACCCCGATTACACCATCGACATTTGCGCTGCCACCAAAAGCTGTCAAACCAATTCGGGTCAAAAAGTCTCGTAAAGTCACGCTCTCAACCATTCCCCAACTATCGATCAGAGTCGCGCTCGACAGATTTGAACGGATGAACAATCTGATGGGTGAACTAGCGATCGAGCGACATGGATTAGCTCTATCGAACGAACAATTTCATGATACTTTGGATCGACTGCGATCGAAATGTGAGAATTTCCAGACAATTGGCGATCGGCTGCGGCAGATTGCTGACACTTTAGCCATCTCCACTCAGTATCCACCCTTACAACCTGATCTAACTAATCAGTTTTCGATCGATCGCGATCTGAGTCAGCAATTCGATGTCCTCGAACTAGATCGCTACAGCGAAGTCCATACCATCGCCCAAGCAACGATCGAGCAACTCGTTCAAATCGAAGAACAGATTGATGATCTGGCACTATTTACCACTCGATCTCATCATCAGATCGATCGGCAAAAACAACTTCTCTCCCATCTGCGTGACGATTTGATGTGGGCGCGCATGTTGCCACTAGGCGAAATTCTCAATCGCTTTCCGCGCACCCTCCACGATCTATCGATCGAATTTAATAAGCCCGTCGATCTCAAAATTACTGGAGCTGGAGTCCTGGTAGATCGAGTCGCGATCGACAAACTGCTCGATCCCCTCGTTCACTTGCTCCGCAACGCTTTTGACCACGGGATCGAATTCCCCGCCGCCCGTCAATCAGCGGGCAAACCCGAACGCGGCTTGATCGAAATTACCGCCTATCATCAAGGTAGTCAAACCATGATCGAGATCGCTGATGATGGTCAAGGTATCGATCTCGATCGGATCAAAGCTAAGGCAATCTCCCTCGAACTTCTCACCCCTAGAGATGCCGCCACAGCTACCAGAGCGCAATTGCTCGACTACTTATTTGCTCCAGGTTTTTCTACTGCCGATCGAGTTACCAAGTTATCGGGACGGGGCATGGGTTTGGATATCGTCAAAGCCCAAATTCAAGCGATTAAAGGCACAATCTCGATCGACTCCCAATGGGAACGAGGTACCACTTTCACCCTCCGCATTCCGCTCACGCTAACCATCGCCCAGTTAATGGTGTGCCAAGTCGGTAATGCTGTCTATGCTTTTCCCGCTGATAGTATCCAAAAAATCGTCGTTCCGCTCCCCGAACAATTGACTCAGGTAGATCGCCAGCGGTTCTTCCATTGGCGCAATCTGACAATTCCCATTTACAATCTTGCCGACATCCTTACCTACTCGATCCCCATCCCCGAACGCACTATTTCTCATACCCTCAAAAGTAGTGCCAATAATCCTGCTGACTGGCTACCACCACTATTACTAATCCGGAGAGGAGATCGGATCGTCGCACTGGAGATCGATCGGATGATTACCGAACAAGAGCTAACCATCAAGCCATTTGGTACATCCATTACCGCCCCTAGTTATAGCTATGGCTGCACGATTCTAGGCGATGGCATCATTCTCCCTGTGCTAGATCCTCATACCCTCATTCAGGTATTAGTCGAACGACCCCACACCCCCAAACCTCATGCACCAGCAGATTCAGTCATTAGAGTAAACAATTCAATTCTGGTTGTTGATGATTCCATTACCACCCGCCAGAGTCTCTGTCTCTCGCTCGAAAAGTTTGGTTATCGGACACTCCAAGCTAAAGATGGGCAAGAAGCACTCCAAATCCTCCGTCAGAAAACTAGCGAAATTAAATTGGTCGTTTGTGATGTTGAAATGCCGAATATGAATGGATTTGAATTCCTCAACATCCGTCGTCAAGACCAAACTCTCACCCATATTCCTGTTGTCATGCTCACTTCTCGTAGCAACACCAAACACCGTCAATTTGCTGCACATTTGGGTGCCGTTGACTATTTTATTAAACCCTATGTCGAACAAGATTTCATGGCAGCGATTGGGAAATTAGTTGAAAGTTAAATATGTTTACAAATACTGTTTTAAATCCATTGTATGAAACGACAGATCGAGTAGAACTCACTGTCGAATTAATTATATTTGATATTGGTGAAGTTATCTTTGGTATTCCAATTACCAAGATCGGTCGAATTATTAGCAATATTCATCTGGGCAAAGATTATACTCTCACCCAGAATGTTGAGATTCTCGATCTTCATCATCGACTAGTTGGGATAGAAACCTCAAATCCTACAGCGATCGTGATTTTCATAGGCAATTATCAACAATTACAGGGAATCCCGATCGAGACAACCCCAACACTTACCTCTGTAACACTCGATCAAATTCGGACTCTACCGAGTGAATTTCGCAATAACAATCCACTCGGTATCGCTAGTCATGTTGCGATGATTTCTACACCGATAGCAGAATTAACTAGGGCTTGCTGAATTAGTCCATGGTGTTGCTCTAAAGGCTGAAATCCTTGCTAAAGGATGGTTCTGTTGCAAAGATTTTCGCTCGATCGAGGGATTCAAGCGATCGAGTACAAGGGTTTTGAGCCTTTAAGCAT
>JANYIT010000234.1 GCA_025358725.1 Chamaesiphon sp. GL140_3_metabinner_129_sub | reverse complement strand
GTCTTGGGCGATGAAGCGCATGAAGTTGACGGTGTGGGCGGGATCTCCGGTATAGGTGGCGCGGAGTTCGGGGTTTTGGGTGGCAATTCCGGCGGGGCAGGTATTCAGATGACAGACGCGCATCATGATGCAGCCGAGGGTAACAAGGGGGGCGGTGGAGAATCCGAATTCTTCGGCACCTAGCAGGGCTGCTATGGCGATGTCTCGTCCGGTTTTGAGTTGTCCGTCGGTTTCGACGACGATCCGGCTGCGGAGGTTATTTAGGACGAGGGTTTGATGGGTTTCGGCTAGTCCGAGTTCCCAGGGCAATCCGGCGTGTTTGATCGAGGTTTGGGGGGATGCTCCGGTACCGCCGTCGAAGCCGGAGATTAAGACGACATCGGCGTGGGCTTTGGCTACGCCTGCGGCGATCGTGCCGACTCCGACTTCGGAGACGAGTTTGACGTTGATTCGCGCATCCCGATTGGCATTTTTGAGATCGTGGATCAGTTCGGCGAGATCTTCGATCGAGTAGATATCATGGTGCGGTGGGGGTGAAATCAGTCCTACGCCTGGGGTAGAGTGGCGAACTTTAGCAATCCAGGGATAGACTTTTTTCCCTGGGAGTTGTCCGCCTTCACCTGGTTTGGCTCCCTGTGCCATTTTGATTTGGATTTCTTTGGCTTGGGAGAGGTAGAGGCTGGTGACACCGAATCGTCCTGATGCTACTTGTTTAATGCCGCTATTTTTCGAGTCGCCTTGCTCGTTTGTCCAGGTGTAGCGTTCGGGATCTTCGCCACCTTCGCCTGTGTTGGATTTACCGCCGATTCGGTTCATGGCGATCGCCAGTCCTTCATGTGCTTCACTAGAGATCGAGCCATAGCTCATCGCCCCAGTTTTAAAGCGTTTGAGGATATTCTCGATCGGTTCTACTTCGTCGATCGGAATCGCTGTTTGCGGTTTAAAATCTAACAAGCCGCGCAGGGTAAAGTGCTTTTTATCCTGCTCGTTAATCAGCTTGGCATACTTCTGATACAAATCGTATTTGCCTGTCCGCGCCGCTTGTTGCAAAGCGTGGATACTTTCGGGACTGAATAAGTGTTCCTCACCATCCTTGCGCCACTGATAATCACCGCCGACATCGAGCGTAGCACCTTTGGCTGGTCGATCGGGGAAGGCGTGGGTGTGGCGGGTAATGGTTTCTTGGGTAATTACGCCCACATCAGCACCTTCAATCCGCGATGCGGTGCGGGTAAAATATTTATCGATCGTCACTTGATTCAAGCCGACAGCTTCAAAAATCTGGGCACCGCGATAGCTCTGAATCGTGGAAATCCCAATCTTCGAGGCGACTTTAGTTACGCCTTTAGTTGCGGCTTTAATATAGTTTTTAACAGCAGTGGGATAATCAACATCGAGTAACATTTTCTGAGCGATTAAATCCTCGATCGTCTCAAATGCCAAGTAAGGATTAATCGCCCCACAACCATAACCAATCAACGTCGCAAAGTGATGAACTTCGCGCGGTTCGCCAGATTCTAATACTAATCCAACGCGAGTACGAGTACCCGTGCGAATTAGATGATGATGCAAGCCAGCAATAGCTAGTAAAGCGGGAATTGGCGCAGTTTCAGGATTAACACCTCGATCGCTCAAAATCAGAATACTGATACCAGATTCGATCGCTTTATCAGCCGCTGCAAAAATCACATCTAATGCCGCTTCAAGTCCCTTCACGCCATCTTTAGGGTTGAACAGCATTGGGATAGTGACAGAGCTAAATCCACCCTCATTTAGGTGCTTTAACTTCGCCAGTTCAGCATCATTTAAAATCGGCGTTTTCAGGGCGATTAAATGACAACTTTGTGGTTCAGGTTTGAGTAAATTCCGCTCCGAGCCGATCGTCGTTTGGGCAGAAGTAATGATTTCCTCGCGAATGGAATCGATCGGGGGATTGGTAACTTGAGCGAATAACTGTTGGAAATAATCGTAGAGCAATTTGGGTCGATCGGACAACACCGCCAACGGTGTATCAGTCCCCATCGAACCCGTCGCTTCTACCCCATCCCGCGCCATCGGCGTAATCAGCATCCGCAACTCTTCAAACGTATACCCAAACGCCATCTGACGCTGAAGAATCCCCCCAAGCCCCCCTTGGGAAGGGGGGGACAAGAGAGACTCTGCTCCTGCTCCCCCCTTTTTAAGGGGGGTTGGGGGGGATTCGGGACTCGAAATGTCCTCCAGTCTGACTAAATGCTCGTCCAACCATGCCTGATAAGGATGTGCGCTAGTAATCTCATGCTTGATTTCCGCATCGCTGACAATCCGCCCAGCGGCGGTATCCACCATGAACATCTTCCCTGGCTCCAACCGTCCCTTGGCAACCACTTTTTCTGGTGGAATCGTCAGCACACCCGCCTCCGATGCCATAATCACCAGATCGTCAGTTGTCACATAGTACCGCCCTGGACGCAAACCATTCCGATCGAGTACCGCCCCGATCGAGCTACCATCAGTAAAAGCGATCGAAGCTGGGCCATCCCACGGCTCCATCAAGCAGGAATGGTACTCATAAAACGCCTTCTTCTCCGCGCTCATCGACTCATGCGCCGTCCAAGGTTCGGGCACCATCATCATCATCGCATGGGGCAAGCTGCGACCGGAAAGAGTCAATAATTCCAGGGCATTATCAAAGATTGTCGAGTCACTACCATCGACATTAATCGCAGGCTTAATCTTATTAATATCATCGCCGAATAAATCCGACGCAAATAACGATTGCCGCGCCGTCATCCAGTTAATATTGCCGCGCATGGTATTGATTTCACCATTGTGGGCGATGTATCGGTAAGGATGTGCCCGCTCCCAACTGGGGAAAGTATTGGTACTAAACCGCGAATGCACCAACGCCAACGCGCTCTCCATGTCAGGATCTTGGAGTTCGGGGAAATATTGCCCCACCTGCACAGGCATCAACATCCCCTTATAGACGATCGTCCGCGCCGATATACTCGCTACATACCAATGTGCGTCTACTTCCGTCGCCCTAATTGCCGTATGTGCCAGCTT
>JANYIT010000229.1 GCA_025358725.1 Chamaesiphon sp. GL140_3_metabinner_129_sub | reverse complement strand
GATCACCTACGATTCCGAGTAAATTGGTGAGTATCATCCCTTAGAGGGTGTTTGAAAACTTTTATTTGTTACAAACATGGGCTGTCAATCCCCCTAAATCCCCCTTAAAAAGGGGGACTTTGACTCTTACGCCCCCTTTTTAAGGGGATTGGGGGGATTAAATTTATACTTTTTAAACACCCTCTTAGCGATCGATTTTCAATCCTTCAACACCACAATCTTGGAGACTAAATACTCCAGTAGTAGAAGTCATATTAAACTGAAGCGGGACGATCGTAATGTAATTGCGTTTAATCGCTTGCACATCAGTTTCAATTTCTGGTGGTAGATGCAGGTGTTCCGGTTGATCTAGATCCTGCACTACCTCCCCAGATAACCAGTAGTAAGTTTTGCCACGCGGATCGATCCGCTTTTGGAAAGTATCAAAATACCGTCTAATTCCTTGACGAGTGATTTTGACTCCAGCAATTGCGGCTGCTGGCACCGGGGGAATATTGACATTTAATAACAGCGATTCCGATAGTGGCTGGCGTTCCAGATGAGCGATTAAATCTCGCGCAAAATTTGCGGCTGGTTGAAACTCCTGACAGCTAAAACTAGTCAAGCTAAAAGCAATACTCGGAATCCCCTCAATCGTGCCTTCCATCGCCGCAGAGACCGTACCGGAGTACAAAACGTCTGTACCGAGGTTTGCACCATGATTGATGCCAGAGAGGACGAAATCGGGCAACTTGTCGAGCAAGGCTCCGAGGGCTAATTTGACACAATCGGCGGGAGTCCCTGAACAAGACCAAGCCCGAACGGTATGATCAAAAATACCTGTAACCTCTTCAGCCCGAATCGGATCGTGGAGCGTTAAACCGTGCCCTGTCGCCGATCGTTCGCGATCGGGACAGACTACAATTACTTCATGTCCGGCGAGGGCGAGTGTATTTGCTAAAGTCTTGATCCCCAGCGCAAAAATCCCATCATCGTTGCTAATTAATAATCTCATGACGATCGGTGATAGGTTATGACTAGTGCTTGCTCGACAGATAAAAGATTTAAAAAGTTGAAAGTTGAAAGCGAACAGTGCGGTCTTGGGCTTTGCAGCGAGGCTTTTTGGAGAGGGATTTAGACCCCTAATTTTTGTTGAAATTAGATTTAGTTTGTTCAAGCCCCTTCCAATGGTGCCATCGTCAAACCAGCGCGGCGCAACTGCTGGTGATAGAGTTCCGCCTGCTCTTGCGGGCCGACCCAGACAATTGCTTGTCCTTCAAAATGGACTTGATTTGTCAATTCCCAGGCCCGATCTTCACTCATACCTGGAACATAAGTCATCAAACAGGTAGAAACATGTTCAAAAGTATTAAAGTCATCATCTAAAACGATGACTTTAAAGTTCGGATAAGGTTTTGAGACTGTAACTGTTTGACTGGACTTTTCAGTCGTAAAAACCATAGGTATTTATTTCCACTCTTGCCAATTATTGTTCAAAATCGAAGTATTCGGAAAAGATGTCGGATTATTGCTAGCTTCTAGGCGTTTGCGTAACTCAATCATTGAGGGTGAAGGATTGGGGAGATTCTCCACGATTTGGGCAGGGGTGATGCCTTTTTCTAGTGCAAATGTAGCGGTGGTGCCAGCAGCAGCACCAGCAGACCATTCAAAGGAATGAATCCGGTAGGCAGCCGCAGCGACATGACTGGTAGCAATACTTTTTCCGGCTACTAACATATTATCA
The DNA here is from genome assembly GCA_025358725.1 of Chamaesiphon sp. GL140_3_metabinner_129_sub. Lineage (GTDB taxonomy): Bacteria > Cyanobacteriota > Cyanobacteriia > Cyanobacteriales > Chamaesiphonaceae > Chamaesiphon. The sequence continues at coordinate 10,504 of JANYIT010000229.1, read as the reverse complement.
ATCTTTTGGGGAATCATTGCCCGTAGCGGAATTTGGAATGGGTAAGCTTGTCCCTCGCCGTTGCGTCCGCCTTCACGGTCGGTATTATTGGCCGATTCGGGGGGACTATTCTGCATACAGGGATGAAAATCGATCGCATAGTGTCCGATGCCGACAGTATCAGCATACATGGTCGATCGATTGCGCGGGGTAGCTCGATCGCCTGTTAACACGTTCACCGCATTTACCCCAGATAAACTCGCCTGTAACCGCCGATATTCTGCTGACGATATTTCTGGCATTTTCTTGGGATCGAGCAGGTTATTGCGGCTCATATCCACCTCTGAAATCACAAATCCATCTTTATAACCATAGGCAGGTCTACCGATGATTCTGCGCCCCTCGCGAATGTAAGGATATTTTGATAAACCGTGAGCTGTGCCCATGGGCGAGTTCAAACCGCTGAGATAGCGTTGATTGGGATTAGGAGTCTTCACCCAATGATTAGGTGATTTGGGGTCGGGATTGGCGCGAGAATCTGTCTCACCAGCGACTAACCAATGATAGAAACCTTGGGCATTTTCTTCGCCTTTGCGGAGGGTATCTGTGCGTAATCCACCCATCCAGCCACCTGGCTGCAATTGTCCACCGACTTGCAGTTGAGATCGATCGAGAATGAGGTTATCTTGGGCACTACCCGGACGATAATCATTTCCCCATGTCCAGTTTTGCATGGAGATATCGCCAGGTGTTGGAGCAGTATAATTAATTCCGCCGAATTTGGTGGCTTTACCTGCACCCGAACTCCAAATCCGTCGATAGCTATAGACTACGCCAAAATCAGCCAGCCGTTTGAGTTCATAGCTGTAGTAAGGAGCATACTGCGCGTAAAAAGCTGGTGGAGTCTGCGGCTGGGGTGTCGCTGTCGTCTCCATGGCAAAGGGATAAGTAAAACCTTGGGTGCAGTAAGGATCGCCTGTGGTACTAGCTGATGAAGGTTCATCCGCAGATCTGGCATCGATACCGAGACGGTAGGGGACATCAGCCAATCCAACCAGTTCTCCAGTTTCAGTCGCATCGACGACATACCAACTTGCGGGGCTAGTTGCTGATTGTTTTGGTGTTTGAGCGGGTGGGATGAACACAATTTTCCGCTTCTGAAACTTGGACGAATCTCGATAACTATAAGCATCTTCGATCGTCTGTGATAGAGTTTCGGTATTTACAGGTGCAGTTCCAGGTTGAGGTTGATGTTGAATTGCCACTACCCCATTAATTTGTTGTCCGTCGCCTCTTTTGCCGACGATGAGATCTTTAACTACTGTGTTGGGATACCAATACAATTTTCCTTTACCTTTGCGCTCGGCTGTCCGCAACATCCCGTACAGGATTTTGTGAGCATCTTTGGGCAAGAAACAAGCTTCGCTCACCCAACAATGTCCAGGATTTAACTTTCCATAGTAATCTTCAATTTTTTGGCGAAATTCGAGATAACCGCGCGGGAAATATTTTTTGCTACGCTGGGTAGGACGTTCATCTAGTGCAGATACACCTTGAGCCGAAATTTGTCCACCTACCCAGTCGGTAATCTCCGTCATGCAAACTTGTTTACCAGCTAGCAATCCTTCATAAGCGGTAGCAGTACCACTCAACCCACCACCAGCGATCAGAATATCACACCCGATCGTTCGATCGACAGGTTTATCTTCAGCAGCAGCCAGGATGGTTGGGAAATAGCCTAGTTCGAGCGAAACTAAGCCCAAACACAAAGCAGCTAATGGTTTCTTGATCATTATTTAGATTTTTAATTGGGCAAATGCGGGGTGTAAATTTAGTTGAAAGTTGAGAGTTAAAAATTGAAAGTGAAATTTTTACACAGAGTGATTAAACCCTCAATCTTTTCACGTAGCTATTCAATTACTCACATCTTACCGCAATGCACATATAGCAATCCTATTTGAGTTCTTCGCAGTAACGTTACCCTGTAGGGGCGGTGCTGTCTTGTCGTTTTTCTATTTTGCGGCGTTTTTATTCGGGGGGAACCCCCGAATAAAAAAACGCTAAGACGGGGAACCTCAGAATAAAAACGCCACTTTATGCCCGCCCTATAGGTGCCCTGATTTGACAAGTGCCTAGATTCCCGAACCATCTAAAAATTGACGAATGACTCGATCTTCCAAATGACAACTTGGTGCTACTTCGATCCCCTCTGCGGATGGGGTTTCAATTCCTTGAACGATCGCATTACAAGTTTGTTCGACTTGCATTTTCTGCACTTGCTGTTCTAAACTCTCGATCCGATCGACTAATGCCCGAATTACTTCAGCCTCGGTATCTGGTAAGCTACCATGTTCTAATGGGCCAATTTTTTCACCCGCTCGATACAAAATCCGTCCCGGAATGCCGACTACCGTACAATCTGACGGTACATCCCGCAGCACCACAGAACCCGCACCAATCCGCACATTACTACCAATTTGGAGATTACCTAATACCTTCGCACCCGCCCCAACCACCACATTTTCGCCCAGCGTTGGGTGACGTTTACCGCTTTCCTTCCCAGTACCGCCTAGCGTCACACCTTGATAAATCAGCGCGTAATCACCAATAATTGCTGTTTCACCAATTACTACACCCATGCCATGATCGATAAATACGCCCTTGCCAATTGTCGCCCCTGGATGAATCTCAATCCCTGTGAAAAACCGCGATAGATAAGAAATGAATCGGGGAATAAATGGGAGTCTCAAGACATATAGCCAATGAGCAAAACGATGTAATGACAAGGCTTGTAGCCCTGGATAGCAGAACAAAACCTCTACCCAGTTACGGGCAGCAGGATCGCGATCGAAGATGATGCGGAAGTCAGCAATTAGTTGGGAAATCACAGCAAGTGTTCCATTATCACTAGGAGACTATTAAATATTTTAGCTGGTATTTGTCGATCGATGTCAGTTCGGCTAACCCAATCTAGGGGATAAGGGATAGGGCACCCCACTATTAACCTGTAGGGGTGCCCTTGATGGGTACCCGATCGATCTACGCTATCAATCTATTAAACTCTGATCGCAGTACGGCTAGCCGCGAGAGCTTCTACTAAACTGCGAACTACCGCAATCATCGCCAACTCATCATTGAGCTTGTTGATTGCTGAACCTACGCCGATACCCGCAGCACCAGCAGAAATTGCTAGTGGTGCGGTAACGCTGGATAAACCAGATGCACATAGTACGGGTACCTCGACAGCGCGGGAGATTTCATAAGCAGCCGCTAGAGTAGGGGCAGCTTTTTCGATTAAACCGAGGGTACCTGGATGAGTAGGCGCACTACTAGTACCACCTTCGGTTTGGATGATATCCGCACCCGCAGCGACTAGAGCTTGCGCCAACTCAACTTGTTTGTCGAGTGTCAAGATATGGGGAACTGTCACAGACAGAGTAATCTGGGGCAACAACGCACGAGTAGCTTGAGTTAGGGCTAAAACTTCATCAGCTTCAAACCGGATACCCTGAGCGTAGAAACTATCGAAGTTACCGATCTCGATTAAGTCAGCACCAGCTTCAACCGCAGCGACAAATAATTGGGGTTCGACAGCAGAAACACAGATTGGTAAATTGGTGAGCTGACGCGCCATCCGTACTAAGTCAGCATCAGCAGCAATATCTAAAAATGTAGCACCACCTCGATCGGCAGCTCTGACTACAGCAGCAACTCGATCACGATCGAAATTATTTAGCCCACTGATGACTTTGAGGACTTGGTTACTAGCAAAGGCTGTTTGCAGGCTATTCAACATATTCATCACTTTCTGAAGGGAGATCTAAATCTTTATCTGAACTATTTTGACATCGATCGGGCTGAATTGCCCAAACAGTGACACTAAAGTCAACAAGATTAATGACCTCACCCTAGCCCTCTCTTAATTTGCTCGTATTCTCGTAGTTCCTGGTTGAGACGATCTATAGTTCTCTTAAAGCTATTAATCCGCCCCAAAATTAGACGAGGATGCAAGTTTGGGTCTTTCTTGTCTACATCAGCTAATTGTCGCTCAAATCGATCAAGTTCGACTTGAGTTATTTGATATTGTCGATCGTCGGCGATTGCTGTTTTGCCGATTGTTGGATGTTCAAGTGTTTCTTGAATGCATTCTTCTACTCTCATTTCAACCTTACCAACTAATTTCGATTTACATATATTACATACTTCCCCATTATATCTCGCCTTCTCTACTCTGATTTCGCGATCGAGCCAAAAGGAGATCGATCTGATGGGTGACGATTCAACCGTATAAACCAAGCCCAGATTGAAAGGGATCGAGGTGTACTCAATCCCTTTCAGTTTGAACAGTATCTTAATCACGATCGAAGAAACCCATAAAGAAACTGACGATCGTATTTAGAGTCTTAAAAATAGTGGTGATAACTACCGTAAATTTAACAATGCGTCGAAACTGTCTTGACTTGAAAAATTTCTTGAGCATAAAACTCCTTGTAGGTGAAGTATGGTCAATCTGTTTCCAGATATGTACTTCTATTCTCTCCTGACTCAATCACGAATTTTGTTTGTGAGTTAAAACTGAATTGAAATTGAGTTAAATTCAAAGGTACTCAAAATATAGCATATGCATTTATGACGCTAGCTAGACAGATTTTATCAACTACAAGCCTAATCAATGATGTTGATTGTGAAGTAAAACTGATATAAAATCAAGCTTGCACATGAAAATGGTAAAAACATGGCAAGTACACTCATCGCTTCAGCACAAGGCTTAGAAATTGTAGATCAGGCGCGGCGGCATAAGAACTGGAACAAGACTGAGGTTGATTGGTCAACGAGAGCGGCTGTCTCTAAATCTACGCTTGGTCGGTTTTGGATGCAGAAACCGATTCAGCACATAAGTTTTGTGGCGATTTGTGAGGCGGTGGGGGTCGATTGGGAGCAGGTTGTCGATTTACCTGCGATCGAGCCAACTAATATCAATCGCAGATCTAATTTAGCGCAAGTCAACCAGCCTGTGATTCTGGAGTTGAAAGAGTTTGCACAACAGATATTTGATTGGTTTGAGGCGTTGGATTTTAAGTTTGAAGGGCTACCCAGACAGAATGGGAAGTATATAGAGTGGATTATTCAAGTACCTGTCAGACGATCGAGATTCGATCGAGTGTTAATCCGTGCCACGATTCATGAGGTGAGTTTGGGAGATCTTGATAGTTTACGTCAAGCTGTGCGACAGCCGATAAATGAAGGTTGGCTAGTGACTAGTTTATGGGTAAGTCAAGCAGCAAAACAGGCTTGTTCAAAGTCTGATTATGAGGGTTTGGCTTGCTTGACATTCGACCAATTGATCGACCAAGATGCAAATTTCATCCCTTATTTAGAGTGGTTGGAGCAGGAGATTACTAAGCGTGAGATTGATCGCTATTATGTGGACTTGGGCTGTACGAAGGGAGAATTCGATCCTGTTAAGCGCACACTGCGAGGGTTGAGTGCTTATCCTGCGGTGGAAGGTGGAATCGATCTGTATATTGATCGCTGGTTAGAAAATCCAGTGACGGAGCATATATCGATTTTAGGTGAATTTGGGACGGGGAAAACTTGGTTTGCTTTTCACTATGCGGGGAAATGTTTGCAGGCTTATCAAGCGGCGAAGTCAAAAGAGCTGCCGCGTCCGCGTTTGCCGTTGGTGATTCCGCTGCGGGATTATGCCAAAGCGTTAAATGTAGAGAATGTGTTGGCGGGGTTCTTTTATACGCAGCACAATATTCGGCTCAATAGTGATGTATTCGACAGGTTGAACCGGATGGGGAAGCTGTTGCTGATTTTTGATGGTTTCGATGAGATGGCGGATAAAATCGATACCCAGAAGATGACTGATAATTTCTGGGAGTTGGCGAAGGTAGTTACAACTAATGCGAAGGTGATTTTGACTTGTCGCACGGAGCATTTTCCGACGGCGCAGGCTGGGCGGGAGAATTTGGGTGGAGAAAGGATTCCTTCGACGGAGAAAAAGATCGCGGTAGCACCGAAGTTTGAGACATTGGAGTTGATGAAGTTTGATGACGAGCAGATTCGGGAGGTATTATCGCGGCGGACGAATTTGGCGACGGTGAAGTTGGTGATGGCAAATTACCAATTGCGGGATCTATTGCGGCGGGCGGTGATGGCGGAGTTTGTGTTGGAGGCTTTGCCAGAGATTGAGGCGGGAAAACAGATCGATCTAGCGCGGGTGTATCTCTATGCTGTGCGGCACAAGATGGAGCGGGATATTACGACTGGGCGGACGTTTACTTCGTTGGCGGATAAGCTCTATTTCTTGTGTGAGTTGGCGTGGGAAATGTTGAGTGAAGATAAGATGAGTCTGAATTATCGGGAGTTTCCCGACAGGTTGCGGGTATTATTTGGTAAGGAGGTGGAGTCGCAAAAGCATCTTGATCATTGGCATTATGACATGATGGGGCAGACGATGTTGATTCGGAATGATGAGGGGGATTATAGTCCGGCACATCGATCGCTTTTGGAGTTTTTTGTTGCTTATAAGTTGGCGGCGGAGTTGGGTTTGTTGGCGGATGATTTTCTGGATATGGCGCAGAAACAGTCTGGGATTGATGATAGTTTAGAACCGCAGCTTTATACTTGGTCGGATTATTGGAGGCGGGATGTTCGTGATAAGGGGGTACGAAAGTTAATTCCTCCTTTGGCTGGATTTATGTCGGAGCCGTCGGAGAAGTTGCGGGAGACTTTTGGTAAAAAGCCGTTGACTAAAACTGTTATTAACTTACTTTGGCCAATGTTGAGTTGGGATGTGAAAAATCTCAATCTAATGAAATTAATTGAATTTACGAAAGGAAAAGATGAGTTAGAAGTGGGATGTATCGGTGGAAACGCAGCAACAGTTTTGGGAAAGCTAAATCCTTTTGCCTTGAAGTACAAAGATTTAAGCAATACTAACTTAGCCTATGCAGATTTAGTCAATGTCGGATTGAGAGGTACTAATTTACGTGATGCAAATTTAGAAAATTCTTCCATGACCAGATTGTTTGGATCGACAAATGCAATTGTTATGAGCAATGGAGATCGACACTTCATCACGGCTCATGATGATTGCACTATTAGAATTTGGGATCGAGTTAGTGGTCGAGAGTTGCAAAAGCTAAAAGGTCATACAAATATCATCAGAGCAATTGTTTTAACTGATGATGGAAAGTTCCTGTATTCTGCTAGTGATGATGGCACAATCAAGGAATGGAAACTACCTGAAGGTGTTTGCCAGCGAAAATTTGAAGGTCATCAAAACCATGTAAATACAATAATTTTAAGTGGAGACGAAAAGTTTATCTATTCTGGTAGTCGCGATACCACTATCAGGATTTGGGATCGAGCTAATGGTCGAGAGTTACAAAAGCTAAAAGGTCATCAAAGTATTATCCGAGCAATCATTTTAAGTAATGATGGGAAATTACTGTATTCTGCTAGTGAAGATTGTACTATCAAAGAATGGAGCCTATCTGATGGTATTTGTCAGCGCACGATTCAAGATCGTGACAGTTTTGTGAGAGCAATTGTCCTGAGCGAAGATGGGAGATTTCTCTATTCTGGAAGTCGCGATGGCACGATCAAAGAATGGAAATTAGCTGATGGTACTTGTCAGCGCACATTCGAGGGTCATCAAGAATCTGTCAGGGCAATTTTATTAAGTGGAGATGGTCAATTTCTTTACTCTAGCGGTTATGATAGCACGATTAAAGAATGGGACTTAGCGGATGGTACTTGTCAGCGCACATTTGAGGGTCATCAAAGTTTGGTAAATGCGATCGTGTTGAGTGCTGATGGACAATTCCTTTACTCTGGCAGTGACGATCGGATGATCAAGGAGTGGAAATTAGCTGATGGTATATGCCAACGCATGTTTGAAAGTCATCAAGATTGGGTAAATGCAATAGCACTTAGTAAAGATGGAAAGTTACTCTATTCTAGTAGCGACGATCGTACAATTAAAGAGTGGAAACTAGCCGAAGTTAACTGCCAGAGAACTTTTATTGGTTGCAAAAGTTCGGTGAGTATAATAACTTTAAGTGAAGATGGACAATTACTTTATTCGGGAAGTCATGATGGCACAATTAGAGAGTGGACATTATCAGATGGCAAATGTCAGCGCATATTCAAGGGTCATCAAGGTTCAGTAAATGCAATCGTACTGAATGTTGACAAGCAATTACTTTATTCGGGAAGTCATGATCGCACGATTAGAGAGTGGAAATTAGCTGATGGCAAATGTCAGCGTATATTCAATGGTCATAAAGATTGGGTAAAGGCAATTATATTAAATATCGATAAGCAATTGCTCTATTCAGGCAGTAATGATGGCATGATTTTAGAGTGGAAACTATCAGGCGAACTTTGTCAGCGTGAGTTCATTGGTCATCATGAAGATTGGATGAATGGGATCGTTATTAGTGCTGATGGAAAGTTGCTCTTTTCTGGTGGAGATCACTCAATTAATGAGTGGACAGTAGCCGATGGCATTTGTCAGCGTACATTTAAGAGCAATGAAGATCTTTTTAATACTATTGCTTTGAGTGAAGATGGACAGTTTCTCTATGCTGGTGGAGATCTTGCTATCAATGAATGGAAACTTGCTGATGGTAGTCAAAGAAGATTTGAAGGTCATAGAAGCTGGGTGAATACAATTGCATTGAGTCCAGATGGACAGTTACTTTATTCAGGTAGCCATGACTGCTCCATTAAAGAGTGGGATTTGGTGACTGGGAAAGACATTCGCACGATCGATTATCGACTCTGTGCAGGTGCTAATATCACCAATGTCAAAGGCTTAACCCCTGCCCAAATTGATTCCCTTCTTGCCTTGGGAGCGATTTCCGGTGATTGATGGGGGTTGGGTGTTAGATTATGCGAATCGATGATGGCTGGATTCGATCGACTACCGCCCTGAAATGAATTTCGGGCTAAGAGCGAAAGTCCATTGAAATTGACTAAGTGCAATCTTTGTAGTTCTCTTCAGAGAACTTGTGCTATCAGCCCCAAATTCATTTGAGGGCGATGCTGGAGCGGAGCAGCTCGTTTCTGGATTCTCCCAGTCTGCGTAGGCAGACTTTGCAGCATGAGCCACGATTTCAATCGTTGGCGGTGCTAGCGGTGTCTCAACCCCAAGTTCATGATAGGCTCGATTACCTGCGGTAGGGCTTCGCCAACGAGTAGGTGCCATTCTCCCTAGAAACCCGACTTCTTCAAGAAGTCGGGTTGATGTCCTAAACGTTGTTCGCCACCAAATATCTTTAGCCACGATACTACCACTAACCAGTGAATGATTATTGCTAACCAAATTGAGCCAGTTGTCAAATATGCGATTGTACACACTAGCCCCAATAAACCTGCCAAAGTTAGAAATCGCCAATCCATAAAGGTGGGATTACCTAGTTTGAAAAATGTCCAGGCATTTAGAGGATGATAAATAATAAATAAACCTAAGGATACGATCGACCATAGATAAATATCTCCAGATACAGCCGTTTCAATTGGATGTGGAATTAATAACAATCTAAATCCAAATTCTTCTACAAATGCAGGCATCAAAAAAAGATGAATTAACGATCGAACATGATCCCAAATTCCACCGCTTGTGATTCGATGTAAAGAATTGAGTGTTAGAAAGCTAGTTCTAAAGCCAATTGATAAAGCGATTACTGCATAACCAGCTAGTAGCCCAAATCCTAATAGCCATCCAGCTAGATTTGGTAAGGTTACTATTCCCGCCCATACTCTGATGACTAATGTAGATATTAGCGGAAATTGACCGAATAAAACTGTCGGCTCGATCGGCATAATATCAGGATTCACACCACCCACCTGATAGGTATTTAAAAACCAAATTGTCGCTCCATGTTGGTTAAAAATCTTGGCGATGCCATCTTGAGCACCGCGTGGTAGCATCGTCCGCCAACTGATTAATCCCGCAATTGGATTGCTACTACTTACAAAACTTTTATCTACTTGAATACCAGCTAATTTTGCCGCGTTTTGTTGCCAATCCTGACGCACGATTCCTAGCGGTGCTAGGGTTGTTGCTAATTCTGTACCCAAGGATTGCAATTCTCGAAATCTTAGCGTTTGGGGATGCTGGGGATGAGCGGCAATCCAGGCTTGAATCAGCGGTTGAGACTGCACTTGACGATTTAACTGGCGAATCGTCACATATAGGGCTTGATTGGCATCTTGCACACAGGATGTCGCTGGGGTGACGCTGGCACTTCCGGTACCATCGCCAGTCCGATAACGCGCTCCAAAAACATTTAATTGTCGCTGTAATTCTGTCAGGGGTGAAAGCTGGATTCCACTAAAATTATAGTCTTCGGTGACTGGAGGATAGCTAATTAGGGCTTGCTGAAAAAGTAGGAGAATAGTCTTCCAAAACTTAATTGGTCATGGAAAAAGTCTGGGTAATTAGTTTTCATTAAGACAATTTCTCCAAATATAATTTTATCTAATTATAACGACACGAAAATAGGTG
>JANYIT010000221.1 GCA_025358725.1 Chamaesiphon sp. GL140_3_metabinner_129_sub | reverse complement strand
ACCATCTGCTTTTCTAAATCTGTTGTGATGCACGATATTGTGATTGGTTTGTTTATCAATCGGTTTGAATTTGGGTGTGCCATTTAACCTCCTCTCCACAGATCTAGAACATTACCCAGCGATAGCACCCAACAACTTACCGCAGTTACTCATCTCCTGGGCAATGAACTTGGCTACCGGGTGAACACCTACACCGCTAGCACATCCATCCCAGATCGAGAACAACTCCGCCACCAATTTGAATCCGGCGCACTCCAAGGGCTAGTAGCCATCCGCTGTCTAGACGAAGGTATCGACATTCCGGCGATCAAACATGCAGTCATCCTCGCCAGCAGCACCAATCCGCGTCAATTTATCCAACGCCGAGGTCGAATTCTCCGACCAGATCCAGGGAAGGAACGCGCTACCCTATATGATATGGTCGTTTTGCCGCCGCAATTAAATCGAGACACTCTCGCCATCGAACGGAACTTACTCAAAAAAGAACTGCTGCGACTGATCGAATTTGCCGATCTCGCTGACAATGCAGCAGCAGCCAGAACTCAACTCCTTACCCTTCAAAAACGCTACGGACTAATCGATATCTAATTTCACAAAATATTGACTGACATTCGAGAGATGGGAGATAATTTTGAAGCTAGATAGTAGAGACTATCTAGCTTGATCGCTTTGTGTATCTTCACCACTGAAACCCATGCAATTTAGGTAATGGTGCAGAGCTAGATGTCACCCGTAATAATCGGGGAATCGTGCCGCTATTGTAGACGCGAAATTCACTCGCTACAGTAGCTTCAAGGTCGCGCACAGCTTGATTCATCACTGTGGAGCCATTTCGATCGGAAACAGAACGATGGAACGTTCCCCTAGGAATGCGGAGGATTTCTCGATCGCTCTCCAGCCGCACGATATGATATGGATAATTCCAGGTGAAATTAACCAGATAAAATGTCCTTCCGCCCGATATCGCCAAGAGATTGTCTTCCTGGTGGGGATGTAGATAAAATTGCCAGTAGCCTTCTTTACTATCAGGTGGGCTGATAGCAGGACCTTGATGGACTACTAGATCGCGGACATTGGACTCAGGAACGGTGATATCAAAGAAGCGCACGCTAGGCGTATCGCGAAACTTTTTATAGCTGACCATTTCAAACACGATCGTACCTCACACCAATAAATGTTGATTTACTTCTCAGCGTCGCACATCTAATTTAGACAAACCGTTAACTCTGGACATTTTATTCGCCCCTCAAGTTTTTAGCCTAAAGTATGTCCAAGAATTTTTAGCCGATGCTAGATAATTTTGTCTTGCTTACCTAAATTATATCAATCGATCTAAAATCATGTCCTGAGTATAATCTCTGACCTTATTGCGATGTCGTTGGCAAAGCCTCTCTTCGAGAATCGTTTTCCAGCATGGCAATCGCCTGTTCGCACCAATTTAACCAACCATTTTCCACCTGAATCCCATTCAGCAGCGTCAAATAACGCAGTTCTCCGGCTCCATCGCATTGAGCTGGATCTGCAAAAAACTGACGTTCGATCTCTCGATAGGTGTTTAAAGTCGCCTGATGCTGTGTGCGGTGATGTTGCAGTTCGATCAGAATCATCTGTCTATCTACCAAATGTCCGGCAAATAGCTTCACCAGTAAATCGTCCTTAATCGGACTGATTGTCCCTGGTTGCATAATCCACTCTCGCAAATATTCCTTCCCCGCTGCGGTAATCGATAACACCCGTTTATCGGGACGATTTTCCTGTCGCACTAACTCCGCACTGAGATAACATTGCTCCTCTAGCTTGCCAAGTTCTCGATAAATTTGCTGCTGAGTAGCATACCAAAAGAAGCCGACGGAACCCGCAAACTGTTTCGATAAGTCGTATCCGCTGTAACAGCCATTACTCAATGTTGCCAAAATTGCATGGGATAGGGACATAATTGATTGACATACTCACTTTATTGAGTATATAGTAGCAAGTATCGAATATACTCACTTTGTTGAGTATATATTTACCCCACCCCAGCCCTCCCCTTGTAAAGGGGAGGGAGCCAAAGCCCCACCTTTACAAGGGGGGTTGGGAGGATAACACAATCTCAAACGAAGTCAGATCCAACTTGTGTATCCACGGTAGATCCAATCTTCTCTTCCCCCCTCTTTATGGAGTAAAATCATGACTCGAATCATGGCTGGACGTTTCATGGCGCAGACTGATGAAGCATTTGTGGTGTTTATGATTGGGATGCGAATCAACAACTTGTTGGCTATCTCAAAATGGCTACCAACTGCATCCGCGATGGGACCGATGCTAAAGACACTACATCAACATCCAGAGCAAGGTTTTTTGGGCGCGGAACGATTCCTATATCCACGCGGGGTAGGATTGGTACAATATTGGAAATCGAGAGCCGATTTGACTCATTTTGCCCGCAATCCTAGCGATCCTCATTTGAAAGCATGGCAGCAATTTAATCGATCGATCGGTGCTGATGGTAGTGTCGGAATTTGGCACGAAACCTACGAGATTGCGCCAGGAAATCACGAGTCAATTTATGTGAATATGCCTGTTTTTGGTTTAGCCGCAGCGACACAACACGTACCAATGCGATCGCACCATTAGATTCGATAATTAGTTTTACTATTCAACTTCAAACTGTGAAAATTCCCTATCTCACTCGAATTTTGCTGTCAATCTGTCTAATATGTTCGAGCTGTAGATCTATGCCAACAAAAGACCAACAACAAAAATACAAGACATTTTTAGATTGGTGTAACAACCAAGGTATTCTCTCTAGCAAGGCAAGACATACCGTGAGGAAATTACTAGAAAAAGTAAATACTACCAATTGTGTACAGGGGAATCAAAGTTTGTTGGTGCTCAAAGACCTCGATCTTTCTGCTAGTGAAATCAGCAATATCCAGCCATTAAGCAATCTTACTAGCTTGAAAACACTATTGTTGAGATCTAATCAGGTCACCGATCTGCAAGCATTGAGCAGGCTCAAAAATCTAACCCTACTAGTCTTAGATAAAAATGAGATCGAGCATGTCGAACCATTAGCCAATCTTACAAATCTATTCGCACTCGATCTATCAAATAATAAAATTAGTAATGTCCAGTCTTTATCTAAGCTAACTAAGTTGCAAACGCTATCGCTCCGATACAATCAACTAACTACAGTTCAGTCATTACAAAATCTTCCTGATTTAGAATCAATTTCCTTGGAAGGTAATCGATTTAAGAATATCAAGTATTGTCCATTGTCCAAACCAAATTTAAGCTGTATTTTTACGCCAAAAATGGAATAGCATATATAGACAAAAAGAGCCTGTATCGTACAGGCTCTAAAAGTTATAATTCACCACTAGCGATCGATTGAATTAATCTCGGCGTGCTAGGATCGAATCCAGCAATATCCCAAGAATTCGGATCTTTTGGATCTACTAAAGAGATATTATTCGGCACGAGCGAGATATAAATTGCTTTAGCATCAGGGTTCACTTTTTGACGATATTCTGCTAAAGCTTGAGTAGGATGTTGATTTCCCGCCCAACTTTCACAATCCGTCCATAAGCAAATTACATCTGCATAGCAGTTATTTTTTATCATCCATCTAAAAGCAGCACTGGCATCAGTATTGCCAAAGTTGAGATCGCTAGCCTTTTTCATTGCCGAACTAAATGAGTCGCTCCGGTTAATATTTAGGTCGATAAAATTGGTGGAAAAACCACGAATCATATAGTTCTGTTCTGCTTTTGCCGATACTAATGCCATTGTGGTGGCAATTTCGCAACAGGTGAGATTTATCGAACTGACTGAGTAACAAGACATCGAACCAGAGATGTCTACAGCGTGCATAAACACCTTACCAGTCGGCTCGATCGCATCGAAGGACATTTCGAGAGCTAATTCCAGAATATCGACGATGCGAGGTACTGGAGTCCAAGTTTTGCTACTTTTGCCCAATTTACCACCAGACTTATAAGTTTTCAGTGCTTTGAGAATATCGATCGGGTGAATGCGTCCTTTGCGTAAATGTTCTTTACTATTGAGGATTTTGGCGACTCGATCTAGATTTTTTCGATTGGATGCTTTGGAGTAACTCAAGACACCAATTTCAGTTAAAGAACCGAGGTTCCGTAATAGGGCACCGATCGGCATATCCTCAAATAACAACTGCCAAGCACCTACATCCATTTTGCCCACAGGTGCAGCCATTTCATGAGTCAAGCGACCCTTAGAAATTGCCGTCTGAGTGCGGTCTGGATTGCGTTTTAACCATTCATACCACCAGATCTGATTCAATGCTAATGTAGGCGGTTCTGGGGGCAATTTGTCCCATCCATTTATGACCCATTTGAACAACAGATCGCGATCTTCTGTTTGCGGTTTGGCGTGAAATAATCGCAAGGCATCGCGATTGGAAAAACCGTGACGTTGTTGATATTTGAGCAATTGATAAGCGAGGGCTTTGGTATCGCCCTGCAACAACCAATTTTTACCAGCTTCGCGGACAATTTTACCGAAACCGCGCACGGATTTGGTATAGTTCATCCACTCATAAAAATGGCTAGCTGTCCGCACAACTTGAGGGAAAATTGATTGAAAAGCTGCTTTGGCGGCGGGAGATTCACCCATCGACACTAATACTAATGCCCAAATCGGCGCACTATTATTAATCGATCGACCATCAGAAGCATAGACTATTTCCTGTGCGACTCGATCGGGATCTTCGGCAATTGCTTTTTCCAAAACATCGACAAAATCGTTAGTCAATTCCCATTTAGTTGCATAATAACTACCATTCCCCGTTCCAATTAACAAGCAACGTCGCAATGTTCGCCAGATCCCAGCTTTAAACATATAACCACTAGATTTACCTTGAATCATTTCTGATTCGCGTCCAGGAATTGGTTTAGTTTGGGGCGTATTTTGGACTTGTTTGTTGCCGAAAAAGAATTGATAAACCATGATTTTTTTAACCTCCTTCAGCCCGTAAGGGCAATAATATAAAAATTCAGCAGAGTGAGATTTGCACTCACGTTTCCGGCGTGACAGGCGATAACCCTTATTCGTTCGTCCTTTGCAGGCAAAAAGTTGAAAAGGGATAATTAACTCAAGTTGCTAGCAACTTGGATTAATAACGGTGTCCTATCTATCTAGACGATCTGCTGTTGAATTAGAGAGTTATAAATACTCTCACTGCCTCGCTAGGAATCGAACCTAGAATGCACGATCCTGCTTGGTGCAACGCACGCTGAGGAAGCCTCAGCGCGATTGCATCCGCAAAATCGCGTGTGTTGCCAATTACACCACGAGGCATTGTTGTTTGAAAAAGGCGATCTTACAAATGAGATCGCATGGAACTGGCGGGACTCGAACCCACAACCGATCGCTTATCAAGCGATTACTCTACCATTGAGCTACAGTTCCAGATTTACTTGATGGTTATGACCGATTAAAGTCATATGAAACTGGTGGGAATCGAACCCACTACCTCCCGCTTAGAAGGCGATAATCCTCGTTCTACGTCCCCAAGAGGCAAAAAGCGAAGAAGGATGT
Organism: Chamaesiphon sp. GL140_3_metabinner_129_sub; assembly: GCA_025358725.1. Taxonomy (GTDB): domain Bacteria; phylum Cyanobacteriota; class Cyanobacteriia; order Cyanobacteriales; family Chamaesiphonaceae; genus Chamaesiphon. The sequence goes on along the minus strand of JANYIT010000221.1, from coordinate 626 downwards.
TTTTAGGTGCTCTACCACTGAGCTACAGTTCCGTAAGTTGGTTGAAAGTTGAAAGTTGAAAGTTAAGTTTTGATAATTAGGAATCAAACTATTACTTCTTGTTTTTAAATACCAACTCTTAATATAAAAGTCGGACGAGATTGACGGGAGTTGTTGGCGTAGCCTCTCCGATAGGAGACACACGCGACTTTCCGCTAGACAGGCGGACGCTCTAACCACTGAAGCTCAATCCCAAATTAGGTGGAGCAGGAGTCGAACCTGCGGATGGCTGAACCACGATAATCCTCATCTGTCGTCCCTGACGGGCAAGTTAAACGAAAAGGAATAAATCAACTGCCTTACCACTTGGCGATCCACCTATAGAACCCATTTGGGATCTATTCAGGCAGCTAGACGCTTGAGCATGAGTCGAATAAAACATAGGTTGAGTTTAGCAGTGGCATGGTCAAGAGTTCGTTCAAAGTTTTTGACCAGACTCTTGCAACGTTCCATCCAAGCATTTGTGCGTTCGATTACCCAGCGAGTGGCAACTGGCACAAAACCAGTTTTACCAGTTGCTAGTTTCTCTGTGGGTGTAGGTTTGGGGGCAAGTTCAAACCTAATCTTGGTCATAATCTGAGGATAGG
>JANYIT010000125.1 GCA_025358725.1 Chamaesiphon sp. GL140_3_metabinner_129_sub | reverse complement strand
ATTAGCACCCGCACCTTAGAACGCTATAGCAAAGATGGTAAATTACAGGTCAAGTATGAGGGAGCCAAGACTCGACCGATTGCAACTTACGATCCAGACGACCTCGATCGACTCAAAGCCGAACTGGAAACTCCCACGATTAAGCCCACAGTCAGCGATGCAGCCTTAATCCCGACAGTGCCCGACACGGAGCGCGGTGAAATGTCGGGCATTGTCGGAGTATTGATGCGGCTGACAAATCCGATCGAGCGACTGATCGATGCACTAGACCGCCGAGCTTCGCTCGAATCTAAGCCCCACGTCCCGATTGCCGATAAATTGTTATTGACCATGCCCGAAGCTCAAGCCCTCACCGGATTGAGTCGAGAAATACTTAAAGAAGCAATCGACGCTGGGGAACTGCCGACAAAACTCATGGGTAAAGCATATAGATTCAAGCGAACAGATATCGAACAATACATCGAACGATTGTAGAAAACTGATAATTAATTAACCCATCACATATTTATTAATTAACTAGTAACAGGTTTTATTTAACCTGATGGAGAACCTTTTGCTAGTTCATAAAAATAGGCGATAAAGTAGTAACAAAATTAAGTAAAAATTGGATTAAATGCAATCAACTCATCCAGAAAACAAAAGCCGAAATCGAACGACATGAGTAAAAGTAAAAAGAAGCCAGAATCAATCGATCACGACCAATTATTCAAGCAACTATTAACAACCTTCTTTTTAGAGTTTCTAGAACTATTTACTCCCGAATTCTTTGCCGTTATCGACCCGTATAGCCTGGAGGTACTCCCTCAAGAGTACTTCACCGAGATTGAAGTCGGTGATCGGAAGGCAATGGATGTGATTATTCGAGTCACCCTACTTGGTCGTCCCAACGCCCCAGCCAGCAGTCGGGTATCGGTGGTGGTTAACTGCGAACATCAATCGAGCAGCGAACCCGACTTCCAGCGGCGGCTGTTTTTCTACTTTGCCCAACTGCACCGCAAATATCTCCAACCCGTTTACCCGATTGCCCTATTCTCCTTCGATAAGCCATTCAGACCAGAAAAGAATGCTTATCAAGTCCGCGTCCCTGGCTTACAGGTGATGGACTTTAACTTCCTAACCATCCAACTCAATCAACTGGATTGGAGAGCATTCTTGACCCAACGCAATCCAGTCGCGGCGGCATTGATGGCGAAGATGAAGATCGACCCAGCGGATCGCCCACGGGTGAAGGTTGAGTGTTTGCGGATGATTGCCAATCTCAAGTTGGACAAAGCGAGAACCTATCAGCTATCAGGCTTCATCGATAATTACTTGCGGCTGAATTCAGTTGAAAAAGAACAGTTCCAAGTTGAAGTTGATAAAATTAAATTACCTAAAGAGCGGGAGAGCGTTATGGAAATTACTACTAGTTGGAAGCAAGAAGGCATAGTCGAAGGTCGGGAGTCAGAAGGTCGGATGTTAGTGGTCAAACTCCTGACTAAAAAAGTCGGCAACCTATCCCCCGAACTCCTGGCACGGGTAAGTAGCTTGAATATCGACAGATTGGAAGCTTTGGCAGAGGACTTGTTAGATTTTAAGCATGTGGGGGATTTAGAGCGGTGGATGGCGGTTTAGCTTCGTGATAGCGGGATATATCGAAGTCTGGGGCGGTAAAACCTGATGGTGCTTGGGGTTGAGGTGTATTAGTCGGCTCGATTGGAGCCAGCATCGATAGGGATGCTACCGCCCCCAACACCTGTTCTGGCTTGACTTCTAGATATTTATATAGTTCGTCTAAGGTACGGTGTCCCGATATTTCTTGGATCACCCGTAAGGGAATCCCCGCATTGCTCATTTGAGTGAGAGCGGTACGGCGGAAACTGTGGGTGCTGACTCCTTCTAACCCGACCCGTTTGCAAGCTTCACGCAGTAGCCACATCGCCGAGTCGCGGTGGAGGTGGGTAGCGGCGCGGCTGTTGATTTCGTTGCCAGGGAACAGGTAAATGGAGTTCTTTCTGGGGGTATAGGCGGTGAGTTTGGATCTGAGATCGGCGATGACGGGGATGGTGCGGGTGGCGAGTTTGCCCTTAGTGTTGCCCTTGCGGATGATAATTTCGGGGCGGACGTTGCCTTTGGTGTCGAGGACATCGCGTTTGTTGAGGGTGACAGCTTCCGAAATCCGACAGGCGGTGTAGAGACAGATGGCAAATAGGGCGCGATCTCGCGGGGGATTGACCGTGAAGCCCTCATTAAAGAGTAGTTGAATCTCGGCGACGGTGAGGATTTTGGCTTGCCCGTGGCGGTCGATCTTCATGGCAACACCCAGCTTGGTTATCTTCATTCAACCGCTTCGAGGGGGTGGAGGTCAAGCTGGGTGGGTGAAACTTATGGAGCCACCTGAATTTTCTAGGGTTTAAGGGTGTGATAATTCAAAATCTAGCTATGGGATAGGGTTTTGCATGATCAATAGTCATCCAGTTAAATTGCTGAAAGCTTGACATAGCGAGGGCTTGAAATGTACTTTTACCTTTTTGGCGCGTCGGGCTATTTTAGCCATAGTAGTAACTTTGCACAAATACTAGGTTGTAGCTTATATTCCGTAGACTACTAGGCACATTTGAACAAGAATGTCGTTATGAGCGACAGTGAACATAAAATTATTCTTAATATCCTTGCATTCAATATTAGATATCTTCGACTAAACATTGGCATTTCTCAAGAAGATCTAGCATTGAGAGCAGGTATTGATAGAACTTTTGTATCTAAAATTGAGAGATCTCAAGCAAATCCATCCTTAAAAATATTGGTACGCATTTCAAAAGAATTAAGTGTTCCTCTTGTTAGATTGTTTCTACAAAAAGAGGATAACGGAATTGAATAACTTTGACAATAGAATAATTCAGATAGCAGCAAATAAGAGAAATAATAAGCTTAATGATACTGATTATCTAGACTTAATACCATATATTGCTCAAAAAAGTACTACGATAAATGATGATTATGCAAAAGCATTAATTATCCTAATATCAAGTCTTTTTAGAAAAGTTATTATAGAATCTGGCTTCAATAAAAAAGAAACACAAGCCTTGATAACAAAGTTTCGAGATGCAGGTCGTAGATCTGCACCGTGGAAACCAACAAGTTCTATAGTACCAGGACGACCTCAAGATGGAAAAGACGGGAATCGAATATCGAGATGGCTGCTCCCTTCGGATCATAAATTCTATGCCACAGAAGTTTTAGCAACACTAGTAGAGATTAAATACTACTTGCAAACATTGTCAATGCAGGATTCTCCAAATGTATCAAAATATGGTTTTAGTTCATTATTTACACCTTGGCTGTTAGAGCATAACATAGAACCTGGAGAGTATTACGATCCAGTTCAATTAAATCCAATAAATTTTAATGACTTTATAAAAGATCCAAAAGGTATTCAATCTGGTCATATAATTCCATTAGATAGAGGAGGAACTCATCATCCAGACAACACATTTTTAATGTTGTTTAGAAGTAATCAAATTCAAGGGAATTTAACAATTCAAGAACTATTGCAATTTATGAGAGGGACTATAAAAAAACATGATGAAGCACTACAGAGTAAAAGTATTTTAGAAAATAAAATAAGACATTCTTAATACTTCTAATTACTTAATTCAATTGCTAATTTATCTATTGCATTATAGAAATTTAACAAAGAACTAGATCGTGCTTCTTCTGATTCACGAACAAGATTTGATATGGATTTATATAATTCTTTGTCTTTTGGTATTGGAACCTGAATGTTTTGAATTGTCTCAGGCGTAATCTCATCAATTACTGAGCCGAAAATTCCTTGTGTTAATGCTGCTTGACATTGGGGTGTTTTTAAGAATGCAAGTAAGTAATAAGGATCTATCTTGTTGTTTGGAACAATTCTAATTACGTGATCTGAGATGGCAAAACCATCCCAGTATGATGGTACAGAAGATATCACCCCAGTAGTGCCACTTCTGGTTATAAGAATCCAACCTTTTTTTACTGCTAATTGTTTTAGTTTAGGATCATCATGTCTAAGCCATTTATCAGTATGACTTATCATTTGAGTTATATTTGTACCGCCAAGAAATGGGACAGCTTGTTCATACTTATCAACATAATTTCGTTTAAATCTTCCTGGGAAAAAGATGCGCTCGACTAGAGATGAAAGCTGAACCATTTCAAAATTATCTTGATTAATTTTATCAATTTTCTTTAAATGTTCAGGGTTGTAAAAAGCTGCATTTAATTTTAATAGCTCATCATTCAAGATTGACTTTGAATTAACTACATAACAATGCTCATAGTTATTTGATGCTTTACCTGTTTCCTGATATTCTTGAAATGCTAGTTCAAGCTCACAGAAATCTGATAAAATTTCATTTGTTTCTTTACCATCAATTCCTTTTTTGAAAACTAAGTTACCTCTTCTATCATGACCTATCCACTTAGGACATGCCATAAATATATCATAATCAATATCTTCTAGTGAAATTAATGGCTCTGACAATTTTTCAACTACCAGTAAACATGTTTTTGTACCCGTGTGGGGTTGAAATGTAACTGATGGTAAATCTATAACTGAAATAATCTTGGTATTTTTCAGTATCCAATTCCTGACAAAATAAGTTTGAGGACCAGACAATATTTGATATGGTAGAACAATTGCAAGAAGCCCACCAGGCTTTAAAATATCAATATTTCTTTCAACAAAAAGAATATCTGGTGCCCTTTTGAAGTTTTTTGTTGACTGAGTTTTAAGGCTGTTACAATTTGAATTAGAAAGCTTAGATAGCTGATATTGAGATAAAATTTCTTCATCTTGAATTGAGATTTTTGCTCCAAATGGAGGATTAGTTGCCGCTTTTGAGTACTTTCTTTTAATACTTCTTTTATCTAGAGAATTTGCTTGTTCTATAAAGATATCATTTGAAGATCCAGTACGAGATGAAAGAGTTGCATTGCCTAAATCAACAACACTCTCATCTATTTCAAATCCATGTAAAGCTCTCCTCGCATGATTTGTGATATATTTTTCATCTTTACCTATTTTAGTAGCTTCTTTTTTAATTTTATTTAAAGCAGCAAGAAGAAATCCACCTGTTCCAGAGCAAATATCAACTAATTCATCATTGTTTTCTACACTAAAGCTTATCATTGATAAAGCGAGCGATGTAACCTTCTGATGAGTAAAAAATTGTCCTCCTTCTTGTTTTGCCCATCGTGAGCGAAATAACTCTAGAGCATCTCCAAAAACATCTTTGTTAGGATCGGAAATATATATATTACTAAGTTTTCCTACTATATAGCTTACGCTTATATCATCAAAGATAATACTATCATCATAAAGATTCCATTTTTCATTCATCCTCTCGTACATTTCTCTTGTGAAGTTACTAACTTCAGTAGAAAGTTTTGTTTCTTTCCCTTGAAGTTCTTTAATTTCTTTATCACTATATGAAAAGCCTGGTATTTTCTTTAAATGTTCTTCTATGAACATACCTACATGTAGAATTTTCCCTACTTCTTTACATGTTGTTGCTGGAACACGAATTGTAGAATTTGTGTAAGCGTAGTCAAAAATGTCAAGAATAATTTTTTGAGTGTCAGGCATCTAAGCTAAGGTAATTATGCATATTATGCACAATAGCATAATATGCATAATTACCTTAAATCGGTCAACTAAAATCGCCTTATCACACCCTCAAACAACAAAACCCTCTGCCAGCAATGGTTAGAGGGTTTTAGCTTTTTAGATTTGTCAGCACCATAGCAATTTTCTATCTTATTGCTTTACAGTTGCGAAATTACATTATTTTGAAGTTTTTGTAGTGCTACACGACTAGTGCCCAAAAGTTAAGTAACGTCATAGCCTCCTAAAATCAATTTTAAGCCACTCTAAATTCCCTTAATGAGCAAGTAGCCCAGAAGACAGTTTAAGGGGCTTTAAAGGCAATTTTTGCCGCCGCGCAGAGCATCCTTCACTAGAGTTGCCGCTGTAAAAATCAATCAAGAAAAGTCTCAGCAGAGAACAAATTAATCTCAAACTGTTACACAGACTTAATTTTAGCACAAAAAGCCCGTCTTGCATGGCGATGGAGAGGCGGAGAGGGCAGGGTTTGGATTCAGGAAACCCGAAGGGCTTGACCTTGACCGATGTGCCAAAATTGACAATCCCAACCGACTAGAAAGCTTGCTGGCTCTAGTGTCGTCGTGTCGGTTGGGTTGCAATTTTAGCGGCACATCGAGTCAAGGTTTTTCGGGAACTAAGCACCAGGGGGTTTTCCCTGGCGAAAAAAAAACGTGAGCGATTAGCGAACTCGATCTCCGGCTCAAAAAAAACGTGAGCGATTAGCGAACTCCATATTTCAAAAGTACTTCAAAAGGGGGACAAAGTTTCTTTTTTTTGGTATTTTTTTTCTTTTCTTTCCGGAGATTAGAGAAAAGATTAAAGAAAAAATAGAAAGAAACTATAAGGAGTAAATTTTCTGAATCTTGTAGTTTTGTGCATCGGAAGACGCACTTTATGTGCATCGGAAGACGCATGACATGGATTGTAACTTTTGAAATGTGCATCGGAAGACGTGCTTTTTCCCCCAAATTACAATTGTAAATCGTGAAATGTGCATCGGAAGACGTGGAGTTTTAGAAAAATGTGCATCGGAAGACGTGCCCCAAAAACTGTAGTTTTTGAAATGTGCATCGGAAGCCAAGTCAATTTAGTTAATTTGCACTATTTTAAATACGTTCAATTTTCACAATATCCCCCTCAACGGAGTAGCTTTTGAGAAAGCCGATCTTGACTAATTCTTCAAGAGCAGTTTTTATTTGTCTCTTGAAGCTGGCTTTCTGGCTGTTTCTACAGCCCGTAAGATCTAATAAAAATTCAAGGCTAACAGGGAAGGGCTTGTCGTGACTGCTGTAATACTCATGCAGCTTGAGACAGAGAGGCTTATTTCTAAGCTGTTTACGCTGCTCCCAATCAATTGCAGTCCAGTCACTATCACCAAACAGCTTTATGAGATGACGATTAAGGGTTAGCTTGTAATGCTTAGTATGCTCGTCAATTATGCAATCATGGATCAGGTTTCCCATATACGTTTGCGTACCTGTTTTAATAACGACCGCGCAAGCCGTCATCCGCAATATCGCATCATCAAGACGTTCGTGTGCGCTGCCACCAGTACCTAACCCCATGTACTTGAGAATCCCATTACCTGTAAATTGGCATTTTGTCCCTAACGGGTCTTTCTTCATCAAGTCAACCAAAGCTAGCCAGACAGTCATATCCTCTTGATTTAGCTGCTGTCCAGTGTATGTAATTGTGATACCTTGCTGGCTGAATAGTTCTGCCTTCTTGAGATCAGCCCGATCCTTACTCTGAATCGCTGCAAACAAGGCAGAGCGCAAAAAGCTATTCGGTGAACCGTATCTGTCCTCACGCCAAGTCGGAAGATAAATAATCCCAGTTTCTAACCGTTCTTCCTCCTTTTTTCGATTGCACTCGATAATCTCTAACGTCCGCTTATGCAACTCTTGTATAGATTTAATTGAACCCGTTACAGCTTTTTCCATCATAATAAATAACTTGTTACGACTTTAAATCTCTGCCACTAATTCATCGATTAACTGATTACACTTAGTCCAATCTCGACTAGGTTTAGATGCTAACTTATATTTATCAATTATCCTTGATAACTTTGAGATCTTATCATTATCTGGATCGACACTAGTTATACCCATCTCTAGATCGTCTCTAAACTTTTCTACCATTTCCTCAACCCGCTCCTGAAGGTCTATGGGGATTCGGACTACCATAGTCTTATATGGAGCTGTATGACCTCTACCTCCAACTGGTTTAACCATATTATTTAACTTGTAACAGCTTTATCTAAAGATAATATCAAAGCTGTAACAACTTTGTTAAGTAGGCAATAAAACTTGTAACAGCTTTCAAGAGATCGTCAAGATTATCTGGCATAGTGTCACATACTTAATCCGTGACTTCGTTCCTGTTTGCTTTCTCTCTTCTGTTCTACTCTGACTCTCTCCATCTGCTCTACTTCTAATCTCTGCTGTTGCCACTGGTCAAAATCTGGGAAAGGTTCTACTTTTAATATCTCTAACTCTTCCTTATGTTGACTGGTTAACTCCTCTCTTTCTGTTGCCTGTTCACTTCCAACCGCAGATCGCACAGCATTTAATAATGCTCCCTTTCCTCTCCAGTCACCTTTGATTATCTCTTCTCTTCTCTGTTGCTGATCTGCTTGCAGCTTCCTCATTTCTTCAATTTGTCGATCTTTAATCTCTATGGTCGATCCTCCTTGATTATTGTATTTGGTTCTCTGCTCAAAATATTCTCGTCTCTCTGGTGGTAAGTTATTAATATACTCTGACTCTACTTTGGCGATATTCAAGTTACTGAGTGGCTGTTGATATTCGCCTAACCGCTTTTTTAACTGGGGTAAGCTGCAATCTCGTCCGGCACTGGAGGCTTTGAGTTTGACATCTCCGACATACAGGTAGGCTCCTGTCCCATATTGCTCATACCGCATTCCTCGGTCGGCTAGGCTCTGGTGCAAGTCGCGCCAGGTGTGGGCGGCTCTAATTAGGTCGGCTCCTGTCTCAATCCCGACTCGTTCGGCTGACTTTACGCCCTGGTGACTTTCGATCTGTTGGGCTATTTGTCCGGCTGGCTGTTTGGTGGCTTGGGGTGGATGTTGTAGCCGTTTGGTCTGTCCCTCGATTACCTCGTATCTTGCCCGCTGCTCCGGTTGCCAGCCCTGGAGGTGTTGAATTCTAGCTACTGCTTTGTGGGCTAGTTCTACGTCTCGGAAGTTATTTGGTGCTTTGAGGGTATCGGGATGGACTCGATTAATCATCACATGGACGTGATAGTTATCGGTGTCTTGGTGGGCGGCATAGATGGCTTGATGGTCTGTCATGCCTAGTTCTTCTAACAGAATATCGATCGATTCTTCTAGTTGGTCGCGGGTTGGTCGTTCGTGTTCCTGCCAACTCATTACCCAATGGGTGATTGGGTTGGTACATTTGGGGGCATCACTGGCTACGGCGGTCATTTCGGCTTTCCAGGAGTTCAGGTCGTCACACAGAAATCCTCGACCGCCGTAGTAGTCGATCTTATTTTTATCTTTGTCTATGTGTTTATCTTTATCTTTTTGTTCATCGGTGATGTAGTCGGCTAATCTCGATATCTTTCCACTTTTAGATCCTCCACCACTAGATTTAACTTTCTTGGCGATCACGGTTGGCTATCCTCTTGATACATTCTCTAACTTCGTTTAGGGTGGTGAGGATTTCTGTTCCTACTTTTTGATTATTTGCATCGCTCTGGTTGAAGATATGCTTTAGGAGTCCTCCAGTTCTACGGAGTTCTCTGATGGTGGCGGCATCGGTGGCGGCGATGATTGGTTTGCCGAAGTAGCGGCGGCGGATCAGTTCGGCTGTGGTTAATCCGGCTAGGTCTGCTTCTTCGATTAGTTGGTTCTTTTCTGTTTGGGTGAGTCGGATGGTGACGCGCTGGTCTAGTGGTTCTTTGGCATTTAGCATTGTTGTTTGCTCTTGGGGTCGAGGGGTGTAACCCCCGCAGGTTAAGACACGACGAGCGACAGCGAGTGTGTCGTGTTTTGGCGAAGCGCGCAGCGCGGCAGCCAAAACCTAACCTGCCTCTATTTTGCTTAGTATTGGTGGTTGTGGCATGGTCGGGGTTTTGGTGACATTATAGCTGGTCTGGATAGGTCGGGTATACTAGGTTAGTCGGGTTTAAAGATGAGGGTTTGTTATGGGGTATACGGTTGCTCAGGTTAAGGAGATTGCTGGTAAGTTGCGTGCTTTACCTAAGATTGACTCTCCTCCTAAGGATTTAACTAAGTCTGATGTGGTTAAGATGTTGGCTAATGAGATTAAGTCTCTTCAAAAGCGTGGTTATACTCTGGAGCAAATTGCTAGTAGTTTGAAGGGTGAGGGTCTGGATATTTCTACTTCTACTCTCAAGAGCTATATGCAGAAGCATAAGGCTCCTGCTGTTAAGGCTAAGGCTGGAACTGGGAATACTGGGGGTAAGCAGGTGGCTTTAGAAGGAGCTGTTTCATCTGATGCAGCGGTTGCTACTCCTAAGTCTGAAG
>JANYIT010000101.1 GCA_025358725.1 Chamaesiphon sp. GL140_3_metabinner_129_sub | reverse complement strand
CTTCAGATACCAAGTCATTCAACAGTATTGGTGCTAGATGATAGCGAGTATAACCACTATCAGCCCGTGCCAAGTCTAATAAATCCTGAAGTAATTTGATGGTGCGATCGGCTTCTGCACCTGCCGTTTCTAAAGCTTCTCGTTGATAGTCATTGAGATTGTTACTGCGGCGAAGTAAGCTCTGTAAATAGCCAGATACCACCGTTAATGGTGTGCGTAACTCATGGGAAATATTGCCGATAAATTGCCGCTGTTGTTCCCAAGCATCCCCCAGCCGCGACAGCATCATATTAAAAGTTTGGGCTAATTCCTTAACTTCAGTCGGCGCGTGATTTAGTTGCAATTGGGCATTATTTAGATCTGCTGCGGAAATCGCTCCCGCCATCCGACTCATTTCCTGCAACGGTTGGAGCGATCTCCGAATTCGCATCGCGATCGCCAGGATCGTGACGAGAGTTGCTAAAATACAGACGGCAGTTAAACCTTGGATTGCTGCCATTAATTGATGCTGCTCGGCAGTGACATCCTGCGCCATGTACACCTTGCCCAGCGGCTGATTCTGTGCCGTTACTGCACCTCGATATAAGATTAGGTATCGATCGCTAACATGATAAACTTGCGGTTGCAGGGGCATCTCGGCGATCGACATTAATTCAGTCGTTACTCCACTTGACTGAGCTAAAATCTCCCCATTCGTACTTTTTACCCAAACTGCCAAACCAGGAACTGTGACATTATCGATCGTTTTTTGCAGTCCCTCCATCACTGGTAACATATCACTATAAAGTTCGACATCGCGAGGAAATCGAGTCGCAATATATTCGACATTCTGGGTATGCGTCGTAATCAAAAGCTGCTGCATTTTCCAACTCGTCCACGCAGCAACACTACTCAAGCCGAGAATCGATAACAGTGAGATTTCGAGGGTAAGTCGAAACTGAAGTGAAGCTGGATCGAGATGCCGCTGTCTGATTTGGCGGAATCTCTCCTGGAATTTGGCGAGGGGTTGCATTGGCAAATCTAGTAGAGCCGTTTCTTACAAACGATTCGATCTTCATATTTCTTAACTGTAGTCTAAAGAGCGGCGATCGACATGAGACAACCCTAATAGCCAGATTAATTTTTGCTGAGAAAGATCCTATCTCAGTTAGTAAATTTCGATCCGACTCTAGGTTTCGATCGAATTATCTAAACTCCCCTTCTGCGAGAGTGCCCAACGGGCAGGGTTGATAGAATCCCCTCCCAGGAGGGGTGCCCAACGGGCGGGGTGGGTATAGATCTTCGCCATTCACCAATAACCTCTCGATCGTCTCCTCGATCGAATTAACCAAATTTAGACGTATTTGGGGTTGGCAGGTAGATAGCGAAGATCTACCCACCCCTCCCTACGGGCACCCCTCCTTGGAGGGGATTTTTGAGGCTAGTTATACTCAGAATCCATCGGCCAATTTGGAATCGCCGCATCGATCGAACTACCAAATTATTAATCGTTTTCTCAGGGGAAACTCAGGTTGGGAGATTAGAATCTGGATATGTTTGCAGCCTGGGCTGTCATTATTCCCCGTACTCACCATGTCTTCTTTGCCCCAACGACTGACGAAATTAACCTCGCGCATCCCTGGACACATTTATCTGTGGTTGGCAATCCCGATCTTCGGATCTTCTAGTGCTGTCACGCGCAAGATTACCGAAATTGGTGCCCAGAATTTAGTAGATGGACACAATCCGATTTCTTACTGTAATGTCTTGTTTGTGGGCAATCTTTGCGCCTTATTTGTGCTAATTGCCATCCACGGCAAACAGTTAAACCGTAACACTTTGCAGCAAATATCAGGGCGGGAATGGATCGGTTTAGTCGTCGTGGCAATCTTGGCGGGTGCATTGGCTCCAGGCTTGATTTTTCAAGCATTATCGCTGACTCCAGTTACAAATGTGTTACTGCTCGGTCGATTGGAGCCGCCATTGACGCTAGCATTATCGATTTGGGTACTACACGACCGACTCAATCGCTGGGAAGTGCTGGGATCGATCGTTGCTTTTACTGGTGTGGTGCTGACAATCGTGCTTCAGCCTACAGTATCGAAGATGATCCCAGTCGCTGGATTTCAGGTAGGGAGGGGGGAATTAATGACGGTGTTAGGGGCGATCTGTTTATCAATTGCCACAATCGTCGTCAAAAAGTACCTCACCAATGTGCCATTAGGCATCAATAACACCGTGCGAACTGGAGTAGGCACAATCGTCTATTTGTGCTTGGCATTATGGATGTACGGTTACAAGCATTTTATGGATGTGGTGTCACCGTTTCTCTGGCAGTGGATGCTAGTTTACAGTACGGTGATTGTCGTAATCGGACAATCTTTATGGAATAAGGGGTTTCGGATTTCTTCGATCGCCACTGCGTCACTAATTGGTTCGTTTGCGCCGATTGTTGGCATTTTAGCCGCCTATTTAATTTTGGGCGAAGTCCCTACCCAGGCTCAATATGTCGGCGGTGTGGTAATTTTAGTAGGTCTATTTTTAGGTCAATTGGGAATTAAAGCCAGAACCGATCGCCTAAACAGCATCGGGATTAGTTCGATGGAAACAGAGCAGGAAATCGAAGGGAAAATGGGGTTTAAAGGAATATAGTTCGATGCGATTGCGAATAAATAACTAGATATTAAATCCAATTATTAATCTAATTTGTATTCAAGATATCAACCTAATTAATTAAAGATTATGCCCTCCTCTTTACAACGACGAAAATTTCTAACTTACTTGGGATTGGGAACACTTGGCTGGCAAGCAGCTAGTTTCGCTAGCCGTCCATCTACATCACCAATCGTCACATCTGAATCCAAGATTATTACGCCTGAATCAATCGCCAGATCGCCGAATCAATTACCAGAATTCCAAGGAATCAGCGAGTGGCTAAATTCCACTTCACCAGTTACCACAAAAGATTTACTCGGCAAAGTTGTTTTAGTTCAAATTTGGACACTAGGTTGTATTAATTGTCAACGAACATTACCTTACGTTACTAGTTGGCAGAAAAAGTATGCAGCTAAAGGCTTACAAACAATTGGTATTCACACACCAGAGTTTGCCTTCGAGCGAGATAGTAAAAATATTCGTCGGGCGATGACTAAATATGGGATTACTTACCCTGTCGGCGTAGATAATAACTTTCAAACTTGGAAAGCATTTAAAAACGAATATTGGCCGCATTTATTTTTAGCAGATCGTCAGGGCATCATTCGTTACGATCGTATTGGTGAAGGTGCCTATGATGAAACTGAGGCGAAAATTCGACAATTATTAGGACAGGCGGCATGAATGAAATATCGCTGCTCACCTTCGGTTTTGCCCTTGGTGGCGGATTATTAACTATTCTCTCGCCCTGCGTTTTACCAGTTATACCATTAATATTGGGTCGATCGTTTAAATCTCATCAATTCGGCCCAGTTGTGCTGGTATTGGGTTTAGTCAGCGGTTTTGCCGTTATCGGTAGTCTGCTAGGGGTGGCGAGTTCCTGGTTTGTCGGTTTTGCCAATATCTTACGGAATGTGGCTGTAGGCTTACTATTTGGACTTGGCGTACTGGCAATCTTTCCTGAATTGAGCTATCGATTTATGAGCTACTTACAATTCGGTAAAGCTTGGGAACCAAATACACCAAGCTTGTGGAGCGAATTCTGGATCGGTACCCAATTAGGACTACTCTGGACACCCTGCGCGGGGCCAGCATTGGGCAGTATTTTGGTCTTGGCAGCCGTCAAACATGAAGTTTTGGGTGCTTTGGCATTATTAACTGTCTACGGCTTAGGGGCGGGAATTCCGCTGCTAGCGATCGCTTATAGCAGTCGTCATATCAGTAATTCTTCACGGCGATTGTTGCCTTACGCAGGAGCATTGCAACGGATTGGGGGGATACTAATGGTAGGAACGGCGATCGCAATTTTACTCGGTTGGGATGTGGAAATTCAACTATGGTTAGCTCCTTTGTTTCCAAAGCTTCCCCTTTAATTACGAGAATGCCTACGATTGAAATCGTGGCTAATGCTGCAAAGTCCGCCTTCGCGGACTGAATTATTATTAGTCCGCGAAGGCAGACTTTGCACTCTGAGCAGCGGTTTCTAACCGCTAGGATTAAGTAATAAGTAATAACAATATATTTACCATGAATAAACAACCCAAAAAATCACCACCCGTTCCACCACAGACAAATTTCGTTAAAATCCTCCACGGTTTAATTATTATCAGTCTATTTATCATGATTGGTAGTGGTTTGCAAATTTACAATGCCACGCCAGTATTTGGGGGTAAAAGTGGTTTGCCATTTCCAAAGTGGATGACTTTAGGTGGTTGGTTAGCTGGTGGTCGAAATTGGCACTTTGCGACGATGTGGATATTTGCTTTTACTTTACTAATTTATGGGATTTATATCTTTCTTACTCAGCGATGGAAAAGAAAGTTTGTTTCGGGGCAAGATCTCAAAGCATTGAAAGTCGGGCAAAATCCCAAGCGACGTACTTATGCTTGGCATCGGATTATTTATACCGGAATTATCCCTGTGCTGTTGATGGCGATCGTGTCAGGATTGGCAATGTATAAACCCGCTCAATTTCATTGGTTATCTTGGCTCTTTATCAATTGGCAGACTTTACGCACGATCCACTTTTTGACCGTGCCAATTTCACTATTATTTGTCTTGGTGCATATCATCATGGGAATTAGGGCTGGCGGATTAAGATTGACTCGATCGATGTTTCAACCCTAAGAATTTATATTTATTTTATTCCAAT
>JANYIT010000074.1 GCA_025358725.1 Chamaesiphon sp. GL140_3_metabinner_129_sub | reverse complement strand
GTCTTTAAGGTCTTAAATATTAAACACATTAAGCTGCAAAGGTATTAAACCATTTAGTTGGGAAGCGATCGCACTCATACCGTATAAACACTGAAGATATATAAAGCATAAAATGGCTAAAATAGCCCAACGGTTTAAAATGTAAAAGTACATTTTAAACCGTTGCTAGCTATGCTTTTCAGCCAATATTAGATTCAACCTCATCTTGAATCGCCTTGTACCAGTAAGTCGGGTCAGCATAGCGAACAACTAAAGCCTCAATATCGACCTTTGACGTGGATGGACTGAACTCAAATGTCCCAAACAGATTAATATGCTGCCATGCTACTGGCGAAATATCTTTGATAATCGCCAGTGCCGCTTGGTCGTCAGCCGCCTGTTTCTGCTCATAAACCCGCGATAACAGCAACGTATTGTAGTAAATGACCGCATTAGAAATCAGCCGCGAACATTCATTCCAGATCTGTTGTTCGCCCTCAGTTTTCACTCGAAACTTCCCACCATTGACATAAGCTACCGCCCGTCGAAACCGATGATAAGCTTCGCCACGATTGAGTGCCTTTTGCACAGTCTGTCGTAAAGTCACATCATCAATAAAGTCCAGGATATACAAAGTCCGACAAATATTCTCCAACTCCCATAACGCCTTTTTAGTTTGATTCTGTCGTTCATAGCTAGCAAGCTTTCTCACAATCGTTGCCTGTGTCACATCCTTCTGCGCCAACGAAGCCATGATCCGCTGAATATTCGGCCATTCTTGTTCGATTAACTCGCTGTAGATCTTGCGAACGGGTTTAATTAAAAAATCGCTGTAGTCATTTGGGTGTCTGGCTCCGACTAATGCACCCATTTTCTTGTGTAAATCCCGATAACGGGGTGCAAAGTGATAACCAAATGTGTGCAAAATCCAGAAATTAACCTGATTGGTACCATGTGTATCCGTGGAATGTCGTTCCGGTTTGATATCCGAAGTATTATTGTGGAGCAGATCGAAAACGTAATGGCTTTCATGCTCGTGAGTCCCAATAATCTTGGCGTTAATTGGTACATGATTAGCCACTAATGTGTAAGCACTTACACCTTTTTGAAGACCGAAATATTTGGGTGAATATCGGGCATTGATAGTATCGATCTGTGTCTCCATCCTTTGTCCATCGCTACTGGAGTGGATGACATCTTGAATATCGTAAAGGTGAAACGCTGGTAGAGTCGCAATCGCATTTGTGATGGCATCATTAGCAGCATGGAGCGTTTCTAGTCGCAGATAATTACGTGCTGTCGTCATCATTGATGAGTGACTCAATCCCGATACCTCCGCCATTCTCCCTAGCCCCATATTGGTGCCCATTCCCACAATACAGGCTAAAATTTCACTCGGATCTGGGTCTTGCTTCACATAACGATCGAGAACGTGAGTGAAGGTACTTAAAAATTCGGTATTTGCCGACACAAACCACAATAAGTCAGCAATCCTAATTCCAGGTAACTGACTATAGAACTGGCTGTTAACTGGTTCCTCTGCACTCGGATAAATTAGTTTCCACCGAAACTTGTCGGCAGTACTAGTAACTTTAATATGCTGATTAAGACCATCATTTATCCGCTGATTGACAACCTTAAATTTAGTTTCTAATGCTCGCTCGAATGCTGCCAGTGTCTCTTGAATTGGAGCTATTAATATCGGCGCACCAATCTCCTCCAACAACTTATTTTTATGCCGCCAACGCTCATCGCCAATTAAGTCATCTTCAAAACAGCGAAACTCATTACTGTCCCGTACAAACACGTCACCAGAAGAGAGCGCGTTGCGTAGCAAACGGTAAATCAGAAATTCATAACGATCGATCTCTAAGATCTTCTCCTTGCCATCTGCTGTGGCTGTTGGATACAAATAACGTTGTAAACTCTTGGGTATAACTGCCACTGGAAAAGTAGCCGGATCTGTTTGTCTGGGTGATTTTCCTTGTTGAAGCAAGGTCTGCAAGAAAACAACTGCTGCTAACAGTGGTGCATTCTCTACTCGACTAGCGAATATGAGATCGGCGAACAGTTGACGGAGATTGCGCTTGAAGGTGGCTGAAAGCTTAGAATAAGCCGACCACTCAAACCCAGTTTTGTCAAACTTAATATTACGCATGTAGTCTGACACCGCTAGAAAACTGGCAGGGTCGAGGATGGAAAATGCTTTTGCTTTAACTACTGAAAATGCTACATCGTCAGTAATCGATTCATCCACAAATAGATTGAGGATTTGACCAGCCGCTTGGAGGTTATTTGCCGCATCTGTCAATGCTTGTTGCATCGCCTGTTCCGCGCCTCGTTTGGCTTGTTTTTCGTATTGGTTAACCAAATGGACAAAAGCTTCAATCAGATTGTCATTAATCTGGCGAAACCGATGATAGGCAAAACACAACAAATACAACCGGACTGTCGCTACGGACATCCGCCGCAGCTTGTAAGCCGTATAAAACTTGACTAATCCCGCGTAATATTTGCCACTCTCATTGGAAATACCTGTTGTTGCTAAAAAT
This sequence comes from Chamaesiphon sp. GL140_3_metabinner_129_sub, assembly GCA_025358725.1. Classification (GTDB taxonomy): domain Bacteria; phylum Cyanobacteriota; class Cyanobacteriia; order Cyanobacteriales; family Chamaesiphonaceae; genus Chamaesiphon. The sequence goes on along the minus strand of JANYIT010000074.1, from coordinate 1,605 downwards.
GTTTGAGCAAATTCATGTAATGGCTGGAAGTACTTGCGGCGATCCACTTCACGCCGCAGTTCCTTGTAACTGAAATCCTTTGGTTCATGCTTGAGTAAGTTGATTCCATAGACACCTTCTTCGGCTTCCAGCAGGTTTTTCAACTGACTTTCTACCGTTGGAGTGAGGGCTTTGGTGAGTAGTTTCGTAATCCGAGTACGTTCGCCTGTGACTACTCTACCAATCATCTCTTGAAGGAATCGATAGCTAGGTGCGACGACACGTTGCCCAGTTAAGTGTTGGATTAGTTCGCGCAAGATATAAATGGGCTGAATCGATAACATGGCAACCCTTCGGGCTTTTGACTCCAGTTCGACTTTTGCATCACTGTCACACAGCCGATAGTTGAATAGTTGAAGAATTGTCTGCTGCTGTTCGCTGCGGGTATGTCTGAAGGGCAACTTAATTGATGCCAACCTCTGACCTGGAAAGTTTTGTTTCAGGATGTAGTTTAGATCTTCAATCACAGCATCTTGTTGATAACTAAAGAACTGTCGCTTTGCCTTAAAGTATCCAAGCTGCAAGGTTAAATGCACTGCGACCGATACAGTCCGAACTGCTGCTACCACTTCGCGTTCTGCTGTACTCAAATCGAAATAAAGATGCCGTTCATCTTCGGTGAAATGTGGTAATCCATATAGGTCATCGACTTCTTTGGCTGAGAGGATCGATAGACGACGTGAATTGTTGCTCATGTAATCGGGGCATTAGTGGGAGTGCAGAAAGTACACTTTCCGCACTCCCGACTTACTTGGTGTGACTCAACGAGTTTACGTTAATTTTTAGTGCTAAAACCTTTGCTATAATCATCGTGCGGATATTTTGTATATGAGTCAAGATTTTGCATTGTGGATACTTCAACTCCCATCGAACCGAAAACAGTTCCCAATCGGATCGGCTATGCTCGCGTCAGTAGCATCGGTCAAAATCTTGATTCGCAGATGGATTCTTTGAAGCAAGCTGGCTGTATCAAGATCTTTACTGACAAGTTAACTGGTTCGCGGATGGATCGACCTGGATGGGAGGATCTGCTCAAATATATTCGTCCAGATGATATTTTAGTTGTCACAGAACTAAGTCGGATGACCCGTTCGTTACTTCATCTACTGGAAACGGCGAAGATTCTGGAACAACGACAGATTAACTTGTTGTCATTGCGAGAGAGTATTGATACCACGACAGCTACAGGTCGCTGTTTTCTGTCGATGATGGGAGCGATTCATCAGATGGAACGAGAGTTACGCGCCGAACGAGCTTCCGCAGGAAGAGTTTCAGCTAAAGCTAGGGGCAGAACGGGTGGAAGACCCCGAACTGATGTTGCCAAGCTGGAGAATGCGAGGATTTTGTATCAGAATTCTGGGAAGACAGCCGCTGAGGTTTGTAGAGTCGCAGGTGTAGGGCGGCGGGTGTTCTTTGCTTACCTAGCCCAAAAGCATGACTAGCAAGGGTTTGAAACGTACTTGTACATTTTTGGCGCGTTGGGCTATTTTAGCCGATAGGCTACGCCAACGATTTACCGAGAGTTAGAGACGATTCCGATCTCGCTCGACTTGTAGGATCTAGACA
>JANYIT010000037.1 GCA_025358725.1 Chamaesiphon sp. GL140_3_metabinner_129_sub | reverse complement strand
CGCGGACTAATATTCTAGTCCGCGAAGGCGGACTTTGCATCACTAGCCACGATTTAAATCGTTGGCGGTACTGGAACGAAGCGAATATCCTTAACCCGAACTCACGTTACCTACAATTAAAGTGGTTAAAACCACTCCTCATGATGCGAAGTCCGCCTACGCGGACTTTGTACCATCAGCCACGATTTCAATCGTAGGCATTCTATTAGGTAGTAACTTAAATCTCTATTTTCCCTGATTCAGTTTGCGACGACGCATTTTGGCAGCAACTGCGGCTCTGTCTACAGGGAAACCAGCAACTGGAATTTCTTGATATTGACGTTCTGCTTCTAATTTCTTTAACTCGGTATAATCAACCCATTGGATACAATTAACCGGACAAGTATCGATCGCTTCTTGGATTGTATCCTCGATATCGCCATCTTGACGAACTACCCTCGCTCTACCATGTTCTGGCTCGATAAAAAACGTATTGCGGGCGGTATGAGCGCAGTGAAGACAACCGATACAAGTCATCTCATCTACATATACACCCTTTTGTCGCCATACCCCACCAAGTTCCGGCTCAAAACCAGATCGATCTTCGGCATCACGCAGAAAGCCACCTAACTCTGGCTCAAAACCCGATTGATTACCATTCAATGGTGGGGTAAAGTTGGACATAGTTACGCGCTCCAGCGTTGGACGACGAGCTTAATCGAACCATCTTGCTGATTGCGCTCTTCGGCTACTTGGAAACCTTGCTTTGTCGCTTCAGTCACAACTGTATGATAAGCATACCGCTGAGTAACTTGACTCAGGAATCGATCGACCGACCAATTTTGCTCCCAGAATTGCAAGTCTGCAACTAGTTCGTACTCATTATTTCCATTGCTGCTAAAGCCGATATCGTAGCCGTTAGTCTGCTCGATGACGACTGCGGCTGTGCGAGTATCACCTTGATAACCACGCACTGGTTGTGGGCCAGTTTTCCACTCGATCCCTAGATCTGTTAGTGCAGCGGTGAGGGATTCTACGTTGCGAATCTTGGTTTTGATGTTGCTAAAATGTGACATATAAATTTAGTTAAAAGTGGAAAGTGGAAAGTTGAAAGTTATACCCTGAGTCGCTAGCAGCAAATTTTCCAGTTACCAAGTAGCTTGGGTGGTGGCGGTGGCGGTTAGTTCCAGGGTTTGGGCAAAATATTCCGCAGTTTGGGATTGACTGACTACATTACCTAGTTCAGATTCGATCGCTGCTGTTACTACTGTACAAGACTGACCCACTATACCAGTGACTTTTTCCTGTACTCGTCCATCGGGGTAGATGATAAACTCTAGCGTCTCCATGCTCATCGGTAATATAAGTCCTGTGATTGATGGGTAGTCGATTTTATATTTAGTCTTAGTAAGGTAATTATGCTCAATTATGATTGAGTTACTTGTTCACCAAAACTTGGTGAAATATTATTTAGGGGCGTTGATATTTGCATTATAAGCAAGTTTCTCTTACCTGAGGAGGTACGTCAAGTTCTGTAAAGTTCGATCGTGATCTATCCCTGAATATGAGTTGATCGCGAATATTCACCTGAGTAATCTAAATCTGTATGGGCACCCTCACCATTTATACTATGCAGCACCAAAACTACTAGAATATCGGCGAGATCGATGCAGGACGGGCATACCTCGACTCCGCTCGTTACAAGTAAAGCACCGCCCCTACAGGTTATTTGTACCAAATCGTTGCTACTTGTCGCGCCAGATTTTCACATTGCTGTCGAGCATTTTTGACATCCATATCAGCTATCACCGTCACATGTCCGAGTTTGCGCCCAATTCTCGACTCTTTCCCATACCAATGGACATGAGCATTTGGGATTGCCGAAATTTCCTGACGTTTCTCCAGACAGTCGCTCTGGCTATCTTCATAACCCAATAAATTCACCATTACCGCGCCACTGCAGGTAAGTTCGGTACTTGCCAGTGGTAATCCAGCAACAGTGCGAATCAATTGGCTAAATTGGGATGTAGCGCAAGCTTCGATGGTGAGATGTCCAGAATTGTGGGTGCGGGGCGCAATTTCATTTACCAATACCCGTCCGTCGCGAGTCGCAAATAATTCAATGCCAAATACCCCGATCGCGTCTAGACTAATCAGTAACTTCGATGCGATCGATCCACACATCTCAACCAGATCATCGGGTAAATCTTCCAGCGTAAATACCCGCCGACAGACTTGCTCTTCCTGTTGAGTTTCCAGGATCGGATAGGTGATAACTTCACCACTGATACCTCTAGCGGCAATGACGGCTAACTCTCGATCGAAATCGACAAATTCTTCAATTAAAAATAGCGTGTCTGGATAGCGATAGTAGAGGTCTGCTAGAGCAGATTTCTCTTTGATAATAAATGTCCCCTGTCCGTCATAACCATTGCGTCTAGCTTTCACCACCACAGGAAATTCAAACCCTGGGGGTAATTCTGGTTGGGTGAGCAGAGCAAAATTAGGCACGGGTAAATCCAAATCTCGCAAATAGCAGCGTTGAGTATATTTATCTAGGAGCGGAGCTAAAGCCTTGAGGGGCGGAAGAAAGACTGCATCAATTTTTCCCAACCCATCTAAATCAACAAACTCATTTTCAAAGGTAATTACGTCGCATTTAGTCGCCAGAATTGCCGTCGCGGCAACATCATCAACTTCTGCAAATACTTTTTCCGCAGCCAATCCGACAGCGACATCTGTCGGGTGGGGAGTTTGGATGACTAATTCTATCCCCAATTCCTTGGCAGCACTAGCCATCATCCATGCTAGTTGTCCGCCACCAATCACGCCAATTCGTTTCATTTCAATTACAAATTCAACTTAACCTTTGCTGTTGCTAGAGGGTTTGGGCTGGTTCAAACTAAATCTCTTGCTTCGTTTTCGTTAGTTGTATCAACCCGCCCCTATAGATCCTAATTTACTTGTATTCGTATGCGTGGCGTAGATCTACCCACCCGGACTATAAATGTCCTGCCCTACGGGCACCCCTCCCCAGAGGGGATTTTCCATTTTAGTCCTCCTCTTTACAAGGGGAGTGAGTTAAAGCCCCCCTTTATAAGGGGGGTTGGGGGGTAACTCCATCTCTACCAAATACTAATACTTACTTACATTCAAGTGAGTCGCGAGTGGATACACCAGTTTTGGGATTCACACCAGTGGCAATTTTGCAGAGTGCTTTTTGTTCGACTTTGCCCAGAATCGCGCTGGAAAAATCTGCACCAGCAATATTGACATTCTTAAAGGTCGATCGTAACATCATCGCCTCGACGAAAACAGCATCACTCAAATCTGCATCAACAAATCGAACTTGATCCAATAAACCCTGAGTAACATTTGTACCGTGGAAATTTGTACCCTTCAAGATTGCTGAACTGATCACTACGCCTGTGAGGTCTGCACCAGAAAAATTGGTACTATCTAATCTGCAGGTAGTAAACTCTGCTGTCTGTAAATTTTTCCCCGAAAAATCTTTACCTGTCAGGTTGTCATTAGTAAATGAGAGCTGTGGCTTGTATTGAGATGTTCCCCCAGCGGCGATCGCATGACCAGGAAAGAAGATTAAAATTGAAGCAAAGAATAAGGCGATAATAGTAGGCATATTTTCCAGTGAACAGTTGTGCTGCGACCGCAAGGTGGTGAAGATCGAACTCAGGCAAGTTAGTCTTAGTCTGATTTTTACATTCCTTAACATTTACAGTTTATCGCAAAAGCACGATCGGCGATCGAACCGCTAAAGAATAGCAAGCCTTGCAAGCAGACAGATCACGCTCATTTCCAACGACTAGCAAGCGAAGCCTAACTATCCAATTCCCAACTGAACTATGCTCAAATTACTGATTAACTGGGCTTTAAATGCGATCGCATTTTTGATTACGCAGCGGATTATCGACCATTTTTTACCTGGACAGTTTCATCTTCGAGATATTGTCACGGCACTGATTGCGGCTTTATTGCTAGGTTTAATTAATAGTACCGTTCGTCCAGTGCTGAAGCTGCTAACTTTCCCGTTGACGATTCTCACCTTGGGACTATCCTCATTAGCAATTAATGTCTTTTGCTTGATGTTTGTATCGTGGTACGTACCTGGATTTCAAATTGCTGGGATCGTTCCGGCAATTGCTGGATCGATCGTGCTGTCGATCGTCTCGACTTTGCTACACTGGTTCTTTAATTAAGTTAAAAATTGACACTTCTCCTTAGGTCGCCGCTGTGTCTACGGCAGGCTATCGCCAACGCTACGGCTACGTATCGCCAAAGGCGAGGCTACGCCAACAGTGCAAGAAGTTAAAAGTTCAAATTATCTAAGTTAAAGATTTAGATCGATATCAATGCACTGCAAATCGATTCTCATTCTCAGATGCTACGCCAACGGGATGAATGACACGATTTACCCAAGTAATTGCCGCTTCTGCACTCGTCATCGTCTGATCAGTGGATTCATCGATTGACTGCTCGAATTATGTTCTGTACTTAGCTTACCCAATTTGGTGGATCGATTCGACTGACATCGGAACAGGGTTTGTTGAGATTCGCAGATCCATACCCCCCCCAACCCACCCTTGTAAAGGTGGGGCTTGAGCTTCCCTCCCCTTTACAAGGGGAGGGCTGGGGTGGGGTAGGTAGATTTCCGCTTTTACTCCCCGAACGCGCAAGCGCACCCCCAAGAGTGATCGACAGTATTCTAAAGTAGGTATTGGGTATTCGGGTTAATTCTACTAAAATTACTAATAGTCTCGATCAAATATAAGTACGACACTACTTAAAATTTAGCTTTAACCGTTGGGAGAAAAAATTGGTTTCTACATCTAATTTGAAAACTACAAAATCAGAAGAAATTTTTGCTGCTGCTCAGAAATTGATGCCAGGTGGCGTAAATTCGCCAGTTCGCGCATTTAAGTCTGTCGGCGGACAACCGATTGTATTCGATCGCGTCAAAGATGCCTATGTCTGGGACGTAGATGGCAATCAGTACATCGACTATGTTGGCAGTTGGGGACCAGCTATCTGCGGACATGCAAATCCAGAAGTTATCGCCGCTTTACATAGTGCCTTGGACAAAGGGACTAGTTTTGGTGCGCCTTGCTATCTGGAAAATGTCCTCGCAGAGATGGTAATTAATGCTGTTCCCAGCGTGGAAATGGTCAGATTCGTCAATTCCGGCACCGAAGCTTGTATGGCTGTCCTGAGGCTAATGCGCGCTTTTACCGGACGCGATAAGATTATCAAATTTGAAGGCTGTTATCACGGACATGCGGATATGTTCTTGGTAAAAGCTGGTTCTGGTGTTGCTACGCTCGGTTTACCCGATTCCCCTGGCGTACCAAAATCGACTACTGCTGATACTCTGACCGCGCCTTACAATGATTTGGAAGCTGTCAAAGCTTTATTTGCTGCCAATCCTGACAGTATTTCTGGAGTAATTTTAGAACCTGTCGTTGGGAATGCGGGCTTTATCGTTCCTGATGCTGGTTTCCTCGAAGGCTTGCGGCTAATTACTCAAGAATATGGCGCATTGCTAGTATTCGACGAAGTCATGACTGGTTTCCGCATTGCTTATGGTGGCGCACAACAACGGTTTGGCGTTACCCCCGACTTAACGACGATGGGTAAAGTTATCGGCGGTGGTTTACCCGTTGGAGCTTATGGTGGGCGCAAAGATATCATGTCAATGGTGGCACCTGCGGGGCCGATGTATCAAGCTGGTACGTTATCAGGTAATCCCTTGGCAATGACAGCGGGCATCAAAACCCTGGAGCTGCTCCAAAAGCCTGGTGCGTATGAGTACTTGGACAAAATCACCAAACGTCTGGCTGACGGGTTACTCCAAATTGCTAAAGAAACTGGACATGCGGCTTGTGGTGGCAACATCAGTGGGATGTTTGGGTTATTCTTCTGTGAAGGACCAGTTCACAATTTTGAAGATGCCAAGCAGTCCGATGTCACCAAATTCGGTCGCTTTCATCGGGGGATGTTAGAGCAAGGTATTTATCTAGCACCGTCGCAATTTGAGGCTGGCTTTACTTCATTAGCACATACAGAAGGAGATATCGATCGAACTCTAGCAGCAGCTAGAATAGTTATGTCCCAAATGTAGCTACTAGTTGGATTAACTGCCAAGATGATGAGGACATATTCTCGACTTCTCGAAGAAGTCGGGAATATAGCAATAAGTTCTAAACTAGATAATGTGACCTCAAATCATTGTTAATGGGGTGTTATTTAGTCTAGATAAGGTGGCGATTGGGCCGTTCATCTTCTGGTTGAGCAGAAGTCGGCAATAGATAGGTGCTGATGCTAGATCGATCGATTTGAATATTTTAACCCTGACTCCCAATTTAATCCCCCTTATCAGTCATGTACTATGGACATTTACTGTACACGTCCTCATTGTGAACAACCGCTGAACTCATTTGCCGATCTAGACGATAGTACACTACTAAAAACTGTACATCAAAGGCATTGTTCTAATTGTGGCATGCCATTAATTTTGGATGGTCGCTATTTGCCGTTAAAATTGCTCCAACAGGGCGGATTTGGAGTAGCATTCATCGGTTGCGATCGCCGCACGCCTGGGCTGAAACGCTGTGTGATCAAGCAGTTGCAGCTCAACCCCAGTTTTAATCATGCCCAACTAGAAATTGCTACGACACTATTTCATCGTGAAGCTGAAGTTCTAGAAAAATTAGGTGAACATCCCCGAATTCCTCGCCTGTTTGCCTTCTTGGAACTGACGGCTTCAGCGTCGCCTCCCTACAAACAACAAAAGTTTTTTTACTTAGTTCAAGAATATATTGAGGGGCAAAATTTACACCAAGAATTGCTCGTCAAAGGTAAATTTACCGAGTCAGAAGTTATTACTGTCTTGCGAGAAGTTGCGAGGATTTTAGAATTTATTCACTTCCAGGGCGCAATTCACCGTGATATTAAACCATCGAATATCATGCGCGACTTACAAGACAAAATCTATTTAATCGATTTTGGAGCGGTGAAGCAGATTGTGGCTGAGACTGCTGGCGATCCGGCGGGTAGTTTGCAGCGGAACTTAACCTGTGTGTTTACACCTGAATACGCGCCGTGGGAACAACGTCAGGGACAGGCGATTTATCCCTCATCAGACTTGTATGCTTTAGCAGTTACCTGTTTGCAATTACTCACAGGTAGACAACCGCAAGATTTAGTGGAGAGCGAGACAAACGATTGGCAATGGCAGACAGCAGATCTTCAAGTTAGTGATGCCTTAGCAGAGATTCTCAACAAAATGTTGCAGAATCTGCCGACTGAGCGATTTCAGTCAGCTAGAGATGTCTTAGAAGCCTTGGATGATGCTTGGGGTATGCCTGTTTTGAGCATTCCGACTTCGAGTATACCGACTTCAAGTTTTTCGACTTCGAGTATTTTGCTGCTAGAAACTCTCGATCTTGATTCGCCTACCCCAGACAACGATCTTCCAGCGTTAGAGAACACTCATATCCAGCTCTATCAGGAGCCTGTTCCGCTCGCTAATATTGCAGCTACTCGACTCACTAGCCCCACCAAGAAACCTTGGTTACTAGCGGGTATTTTAGCAACTGGAATTGTTGGTTTAAGTGCAATAATTCTGCCTAAGATGCTGTCAATTTTTAATCCTGCACCGACAATGATTGATACATTGTCACAGCATGTCCAAAGCACAATTTCCAGTCGCAGCAGTATGGGCGAAAGGATTTTACTGAGCTTTGAAGGCAATCGAGATACTGACAAATTTAAAGAGTTAAAAAGAGCTGGAGTTTTAGCGATCGCTAATAAAAACTATGCCGAAGCTGTGACTAAATTACACGCAGCCTTAGCCGAAAACCCTAACTCGCCGGAAACTCGTATTTACCTGAATAATGCCTTGATTGGTGACAGAAAAAGTTATATTATTGCGGCATCTGCACCGATGGCTCGATCACTCGATCGAGCATCGGAAATGTTGAGAGGATTTGCTCAAGCTCAAGCTGAGATGAATCAAGCTGGGGATGTCAATGAAGCTAAAATCAAACTAAAAATAATTGATGATAGCGACGACCCAAAAACAATTGAAAATATTGCTACAGCCGTAGTTGAGCAGCCAGAAATATTGGGAATTGTCGGTCATAGTAGAAATGACGTGACGATGAAAGCTGCAAATATCTACAGTCGCAATAAGTTAGCTTTTATTGCCCCAATTAGTACGGCGAATAAACTCACAGATCCTAATCAACCATATATTTTCAGGACTAATGCTAAGGGAGATTCGATCGCCGGAAAGTTAGTCGATCATTTAATTAATATAGATCGAAAACGAAAAGTAGCTATTTTTTATGTTCCGAGTATTTCATATAATGATGAGTTCAAAACTCAATTTGCCAATAAATTAAAATCTAGCGGTGGAGAAGTCGTAGGTACTTTTCCATTTTCGACTGTATCTTCTTCTGCATCGCCTACTGCTGCTCCTACTCCTACTTTTGATGCTGATGCTCACCTAGCACAAGCTAAAGAAATGGGTGCAGAAGCGATTCTATTACTGCCTGTGGGGCGTTCTAGTCGTGAAGCTCTCAAAGTCCTCAAAATTAGAGCTAATAAATATCCTGAGCTTGATGTTGTGAGTGATACTAGCCTATATAGTTTAAATACGCTCAATGCTGGTAAAGAAGCTAAGGGTTTAGTGATGGGAGTACCTTGGCAAGAATCAGAAAGTACACCTCAATTTTCCACAGGTGCTAGACAATTATGGAAGCATCAAGTTAACTGGGTGACGGCAACATCTTATAATGCAGTTAAGGCTTTAGGTGCAGCAATCAAATCACAAGAGTCACCTTCGCGAGCAGGTGTAATGAATACTTTATCTAAAAATGAATTCATGGGTGCCTCTGGGCGATTTCAGTTTAAAAATGGCGAACCAACTGAAAGATATATTTTAGTAAAAGTAGCTCCAACACCACCTAATTACAAATACTCTTCTAGAACAGGCTATGATTTTGTGCCGATCGAATAAAGCTGACATGTTAAATAAGTTGAAAGTTGAAAGTTGAAAGTTAACCTAATTTTAAAACGATCGCTGTCAGCCCCAACCACAATAGAAAACTATGACGAGTTAAATTCAAAGCTTGTTGAATAATCATTGGTGTAATTGGGTGAAGATCGTCACCCAAAAGTGGTTTTTCCTGTACTTGTCCTCGATAGTAATTTACACCCCCAACCTGTACCCCTAATGCTGCGGCATAGGCACATTCACTCCAGCCAGAATTTGGACTGGGATCTTGGATGGCATCTTGCCAACATAGTCGCCAGACAATTAGAGGTTTCCCAGAAATAATACTCAGTGTGAGTACAGCTAGCCGACAAGGTAACCACGTAATCATATCCTCGGATTTGGCACTACACCAACCTAAATCGGCGTATGGCTCACGACGGTAGCCAACCATCGAATCTAGCGTACTTGCTGCTTTGTAGGCCATTGCTAGGGGTACAGCCCCAACGACAGGGATAAATGTACCGACGATCGCGTAAAATAACGGAGCCATGACACCATCGATCGCATTTTCGGTGACAGTTTCCAAGATGGCGCGATTGATTTCGGGAATAGTTAATTTGTCAGTGTCTCTGCCTACATACATGCTCAGTTTCGATCGAGCCAAATCCAAATCTTCATTAGCAATTGCGGCTAAGACATCCTCAGCCGCTTGACGCAAACTTTTACCCGCAAAACAACTCGCTAAAGCGATCGATTGAATTGCCATACTTAACCAAGGATGTATCCATTGACAGGCATAAATTACCAGCCAACTAAGTCCTCCGGTACCCAATATTAATCCCCAACATAAAACCACACCTGCCAGCCGACGCGTATCTCGACGATCGCCATATTTAAGCGCAATTTGAGTGAATTTATCAATTACCCATCCCATCACCTGTACGGGATGTAACCAGCCCCACGGATCGCCAATTAGATAATCTAAATAAGCAGCAATGAGGAGAGGGGATAGGGAATAGGGAATAGGGAATAGGGAATAGTTCATAATTTCTCGCTAATTGTCAACTTATTTAGCCTCTATGTTGAAGCCTAATTCCCTAAAGCCTAAAGCCTAAAACCTAAAGCCTAGCCTTTGATTCCGGCTTAATTTCACTAGGATTACTAGGTGGAATACCCTCGATCGAAATCAATGATTCCATCACTGCCTTAACAACTGGTGCTGCAACATTACTACCTAGGGCTTGTTCCTTGCCCTTTGGTTGATCGATCGCGGCAAAAACTACATAGCGATGTTGTCCATCTACAGGTAAAACTCCCACAAAACTAGTAATTTTTTTGTCATCTCGTTTATAGCTACCTTCGTAAACTTGTTGAGCAGTTCCGGTTTTACCTGCAATCCGATAACCAGGAATTTGAGCATTTACACCAGAACCTTTGGTGACGACAGTTTCCATCATCTCCAGCACAATTTGGGCAGTCGTGGGGGAGAAGATCTGACTAGGTTCGGGAAGATTGGGTTTATCCTTGCGCACGCCAGCACTATCAAATAACCCATCAACAACATGAGGCGTAACCAATTTGCCGCCATTGGCAAGACTACCAATCAGAGTTACCAGTTGAATTGGTGTCAGTGTAAACCCCTGCCCGAAAGCGGTATTAGCCGCATAGAGCGGAGACGATAGAAACTCCCGTCGATTGACAATTTCGCCTTGCCCTTCAGAAGGTAAATCGATACCGTATTTTTGGCCTAAGCCGATTCGTTGGAGCCAGTTGTAGTAAACATCTGGTTTCAACTTTTGCATTATTTTCACCATCCCCACATTACTAGAACGTTGGAGCACTTCGGCAATATCGATCTTGCCATTCTTTTCGAGATGGGAGTTGCGAATCGGCTTTGTGCCTGGAGTGGCAACGATCGATCCATTATCGATGATGGTGGTTTTAGGCTCAATTATGCCATTTTCTAGCGCGATCGCGACAGCGATCGGTTTAAAGGTCGATCCTGGCTCACAGGGCGCAGAGACAGCCCAATTTTGGAGCAAGATGGGGGCGCGTTCGGCTCCCACAATTTTGCTGTAATTTTGGACATCTCTGGCATAATAATTGGGATTGTAGGTGGGTTCAACGACTAGCGATCGCAAAGCTCCTGTTTCCGCATCCATCACAATCACTGTTCCCCGTGGGGCATTCCATTCTTTCATTTTCTGGAGCAGTGCTTGCCTAGCGGCTCGTTGGAGTCGGAGATCGATCGTCAGACGTAATTTCAAATCATCAGTATGCAAAAAATCTGGTGTCACGCGATCGGGTAAGATTTCTTCTTTAGCTGTCTGTGTCAGCTTGTATTCCTTCACTTCTCGCTTCAACAGTGATGATTGACTGTATTCTATGCCAGCTTTGGCTTGGCGATTTAGACCATGCCGATCCAAACCGATATAACCCAAAATCTCGCCGAGCATTTTATGCTGCGGATAAAATCGTGTGTAGTCAAGCTTACTCCGTGGTTGAACATCCAGACCAGCTAGTTTCAAAGCGAGAATTCGAGTGCCAATATCTTCCCGTAAACCAGAGCCAATCAGTACCCCCGTATTTTTCTGTTGAAATTTGGCAAACAGTTCCTGTGGATCGCGGCCTAAAATTGGTGCTAATCTTTGCGCCATATCTAATGGATCGACTTTTTGGATGCTAGTCTTAGTTTTTGATGCGCCTTTTCCAGTTTTTACTTCTTCCCCAAATTGCTGGGGATGAGCATAGATGGTATAGCTAGGTCGATCGATGGCAATCTGATTATTCGCTCGATCGACGATCGTCCGCCGGGGTAAAAATGGACGAATGGGCACAGTCTGTCGATCTTGGGCGATCTTCTGCAACTTGGGTGCTTGAAGCACCTGGAGCCAGAATAATCTCAGCAGCAACCCCAATGTCCCCAGCCCCAACACCAGCCAGACTCCCGCTAATCGAGTCGTAAAGTTTTTACTGTTGATCGATCGACGGTGGATTGCAGATTCCCCGCTGCGGCTGCTACTTGTTGGTATTTGCGTTGATGATCGCCTGCTATTATTTACAGCCTGCGCTTTTCGCTGATGATCGTTTTCACTAGATTGCCTTGATTTCTTCCGGCGAATATTGCTCATTTAACTAGTACATGGGTGATAAAAAGCACAGAAAAATTTATTATTCGATTGTATCTTAACGAAAACGTAACATTTGAGTCGATCAAACTGAAAAAATCGGTTAGAATCTGAACACGCTGCTGTCCAGCAATTTTAGAATCAGCGTCTGAAAAACTAGATAAATCAAGATTAAAATCGATTCCCCAGTCAGTTTAGAGCATGTCCAAGTAATCGGGTAGCTAGCTTATTTTCAGTTGCTGATTATACATTTGCTTTACGAAGCATTTTACTAAGTATCTATTCAGACAGCGAACATCTAAGCTATTGTTGATTACAATATCCACAAAAAACTAGTTGTTACAAATGAAACAGCAAAGTAGTTCAATCGTAACTCTAGCACTAATATTAGCGACTGGCGGTACTATCCTTAAAGTTAGTGCCCAAACTGCCGCTGATAATTTCCCGCTACCCACAACCGTGGCAGCGGGAACCAAAGTGCAGATTGATGGTTCTAGTAGCCTGCAAGCTGTCAATCAAGGACTCAGAGAGAGATTCCAGAAGCAGTTCCCAGGTACTGATGTCACTGTTCCAACACAGTACCAAGGCAGTGATGACGGAGTCAAAGCAATTGTCGAAGACAAAGCCGATCTCGCCGGAATCGGTCGGTTACTCACAAAAGCCGAAAAAGCTCAAGGTTTAACCACCAAAACAATCGGTAGATCCAAAATCGCCATCATCGTCAAAGATAGTAATCCATATACTGGCAACCTGACCCTCAAAGATTTCGCCAAAATTTATCGAGGGGAAGTCACAGATTGGTCGCAATTGCCCAGTGCGAAAGGGGCTAAGGGCAAAATCAAGGTGATCGATCGACCCGATACCAGCGATACTCGACGAGCATTTGCTAATTATCCAGTATTCCAAAATGGAAAACTCAAAACTGGTAGCAATGCGGAGAAGTTAGCCGAAGACTCGACCCAAGCAGTCGCTGATAAATTAGGTGAAGACGGAATTGGTTATGCACCCGCAGACCAAATTAAAAATATTCCTGGAATTAGAGCTGTCACGCTCCACAGCACGCAGCCGGACAACCCCAAATATCCTTTTTCACAGCCGTTGGCCTACGCTTACAAAAACAAAGGCGGACAAGTGCGTGAAGGTGCTAAGGCATTTCTCGGATATGTCAGCGATCCGGCTGGTCAACTGGCAATTAAAGAATCTATTGCGGCTGGTGCCGCAACTGTAGCTGCGGGGACAACTCCCAATCCAGTGGAAAGTACCACTCCAGCCACTCCAACCACTGCAACTGGTACAGAGGGTAATCCAGTTACACCTGAAGCCACAGGTACTCCACCTGGTAGCGTCACAACTACCAAAACTACTGAAAAAGGTGGACTTCCTTGGTGGTTGCTACTAGTACCGATCGGTGCTGGGCTACTATGGTTGCTGGGACGGAAAAAACCCACGGAAACCCCTACTCAGATCGCTGTTGCCGAACCACCAACAGCCATCAAACCACTTTATCCACCACCACCAACTCGAACTGCCAAGGGTGATGGTCTATCTGGAGATTTGTCTGGAGACTTGTCTTCAGGTTTAGGTGGCTACCGTCCCTCCGGCGATCTCAGATCTGGCGATCTACGGTCTGGCGACTTATCGGGGATTCTCCCTCCACCACCAACAATCAACAAACCCAACATCAATTTTAATGGGGTAGTTGATACAGTCAAAGACAAAGCTGGTGACATCAACTTAGCTGGTGGTGCCGCGATCGCTGGTGGTGCTGCAGCCGCAACCGCACTAGGCAAAGGGATCTTTGATTCTTCACATGAAACGGTTCGGGAACAGGTTGACACCCGATCTGACGACCTAAATCTGCCCGAAATCAAGGCTCCTGACATTGACCTCTCAAATCCTCTAGAAGGGTTGAAAGACAAGTCATCTAACCTAATCCCTAATCTGGACATCAACAGCCCTCTAGAAGGCATTAAGGACAAAGCCAGTGACTTAATTCAAGGTGGTGGGACGGCTGCCACTGCTGTTGGCGGTGCTGCCCTAGCTGGTGGTGCTGCTGTAGTTGGTGGTGTCGGTAACTTCTTTGGCGATCGAGATTTACCTGAATCATCAGATCTCAGTCTCGAAATTCCAGAAATTAACAAAGATCCATTTGACTTTGGTAATCCGTTGGAGGGAATCAAAGATCAAGCTGTCGATCTCAAAGACAAGGCTGGGGATTTAATTCCTGATGGAATTAACCAAGATCCCTTTGACTTTGGTAATCCACTCGAAGGAATCAAAGATCAAGCTGCCAATCTCAAAGACAAGGCTGGGGATTTAATTCCTGACGATCTCAATCTCGATCTGGATGGTTCCTTTGGTGATTTAACTGGTAAAGCTGGTGATTTCTTCACAGGTAGTGGTGCCGCAGTCGGAGCCGCCGGAGCCGCAGCGATCGCTGGTGGTGCCGCCTTATTTGGTGGTGATAAAAAACCCCAAATATCGGAGTTTGAAGAACTATCAAATCCAGAACTGGATACCTTCGATCGCGATTTGGAAGCAATCAGCCTCGACGGTTTGGATGAAGATCCTTTTGCGGGCTTGTCAGATCTACTCGGGGAAGACACTGGGGATATCAAAGATCTCCCAAAGCCTGAAACCAGCGACTTCCTATCCGGTTTAAAAGATAAAGCCAGCGACTTACTAGCAGATGGTAAAGGTTTTGGTGGTGCAGCTTTTGCTGGTGGTGCGGCAGCAACAGTCGGAGCGGGACAAGCAGTCCAATCTTTCTTCCCAGGGAAAGAAGCTTCAACTAATGTTGGCGGGGATATCTCTGGTAATCTCTACAGTGAAGGTCAAATTACACTTGTCTCACCTAGTCCAACTCAAGCCTATGCTCATTGGGAAATCCCCGTGCGGATCAAGCGACAGTTACAGGAACAAGGTGGTCAAAAATTGGTAGTTCGGCTATATGATGTCACCAATGTTGACTCTAATATCGAGCTACCAAGTACTTTCCAAGAGCTTGAATGTAGTGATTCAGCCTGGGATTTGGAAATACCCATCAGTCAAAGCGAACATCGTTATCTAGCTGAAATTGGTTATGTAACTGGAGATGGACGCTGGTTAATGTTGGCGCGTTCTGCGCCCTTATGGATTCGCTAGGGTTGGCATAAGTTTGCCGATTGAACATCGCGCTGCTTTGGCAGCTAGATCGCAGCAATTTCTGATTCAGAAATTGCTGCTTTTTTGGTTCGTTTTCTGGTAAAGTTTTCACCTTGGGCGGTGATTTTGGACATGATGATTAACTAGATTAAAAGTTGATCGAGTTGATTCTATATCTTTGGCAATTATGACGCAGATCCAAATCTACGATACGACGCTCCGTGATGGCGCACAACGAGAAGGTTTAACTTTGTCGGTTGAGGATAAGCTGAAAATTGCTAGGCAACTCGACAAATTAGGCGTACCGTGGATTGAAGGTGGTTGGCCAGGTGCAAATCCCAAGGATGGAGAATTCTTTCGACGTTTGGAGTTAGAACCGCTGAGGCAGGCTGAAGTCGTCGCATTTTGCTCCACTCGTCGTCCGGGTGGACTGGCGGCTGAAGATCGGATGTTAGGGTTGATTTTAGCGGCTGGAACCAAGTGGGTGACGATTTTTGGTAAGTCTTGGGATTTACACGTTACCGAGGGCTTGAAGACTAATTTAGGTGAGAATCTGGAGATGATTCGGGACTCGATCGAGTACCTAGTTTCTCAAGGTAGAAGAGTGATTTATGATGCCGAGCATTGGTTTGATGGATACAAGGCAAATCCAGCATATGCACTCCAAACGCTCCAAACGGCGATCGCGGCTGGTGCGGATTGGCTGGTATTTTGTGATACTAATGGCGGTACACTGCCAATACTTCTCGGTTAAGCTCTAAGCAGTGCTAGCAATAGAGAAACTAAGGTGTGGGTGCTGAGTTCCCGTACCAGGATGAAAAGGTTTTTTCGCTGGAAATTTTGAACGGGTCTTTTTAACAACGCGCGGGTTACTT
>JANYIT010000036.1 GCA_025358725.1 Chamaesiphon sp. GL140_3_metabinner_129_sub | reverse complement strand
TTCTTTAGTATTTCTGGCTCGGAATTTATCGAAATGTTTGTCGGGGTGGGTGCTGCCAGGGTGCGGGGATTATTCGAGCAAGCCAAGCAACAAGCTCCCTGTATTGTGTTTATCGATGAATTAGATGCCCTGGGCAAGTCCCGCTCTAGTGCTAATTCTCCCATCGGCGGGAATGACGAACGCGAACAAACTCTGAATCAACTGTTGTCGGAAATGGATGGTTTTGCTGCCAATACGGGGGTGATATTGCTCTCGGCAACCAACCGCCCCGAAGTCCTCGATCCGGCTCTACTGCGCCCTGGACGGTTCGATCGGCAGATCGTAGTCGATCGACCAGACAAACTCGGTCGGCAAGCAATCTTGGTCGTCCATGCTCGTAATGTGAAAATGTCGGCGGATGTGGATTTGCTGAAACTCGCCGCCCGCACGCCTGGATTTGCAGGTGCAGATCTGGCTAATTTAGTGAATGAAGCCGCGCTATTAGCTGCGCGTCACGATCGAGTCGCCGTTACCATGTCCGACTTTGAAGAAGCGATCGAACGCATCCTGACCGGATTAGAGAAAAAATCTCGCGTCCTGAATGAGATCGAAAAAGAAACCGTCGCCTACCATGAAGTCGGTCATGCAATTGTCGGTTCTCTGATGCCAGGATCGGGATCGATTGAAAAGATCTCAATTGTCCCTCGTGGCGTGGCTGCGCTGGGCTATACCCTACAACTGCCCCAGGAAGATCGCTTTTTGATGTTGGAAGATGAATTGCGCGGTCAGATTGCGATGTTGTTGGGCGGTCGATCGGCAGAGGAATTAATTATGGGTAAAGTCTCCACTGGAGCCAGCGATGATATCCAAAAAGCGACCGATTTAGCCGATCGATATGTGACTATTTATGGCATGAGCAAGCAACTGGGGCCAATGGCATTCGACAGATCTGCCAGTCAATTCCTCGGTGGTTGGGGCAATCCCCGTCGTCCCCTCAGTCCCGAAGTCGAGTCTGAGATCGATCGAGAGGTGAAACACCTAATTGATAATGCTCACCATATCGCTGGCGCAATCCTGGCACACAATCAAGATCTACTAAAAGAAGTAGCCAATGTGTTACTAGAACGGGAAATTCTCGACGGTCAAAAATTGCATGATAATCTCGATCGAGTAGTCATTCCACCCCTATTAACTACCTGGTTACAGAGTGGAGAGATTTCGGTTGATCCTGTTTCTAATGAGCAATTTGCGGCAATTGTCAATGGCTTGAATTCACAGCATTTACACACAAATTTACGCTAAAGGAGCAAATACTATGACATTGAATAATGAGCCTTTTACATCAATCTACCCATCTTTTCAACTGAACTTACAATCGTCGATTCTCCAAGGAGAGGCTAACGCCAACGCTCATTCAATTATAAATCACCAACTATCAACAAAGGTCTTAAATCTCTGGACTCACGCTCTAAATGTTTACTGCAAAGCTTGGTGGATCGAAATTTTTACCGAACAGCCCAAATGCACCTACTATTTTGGTCCATTTGCAGGTGCTCAGGAAGCTGAAGTTGCCAGCATCGGGTTTGTTGAAGACCTCGAAGCTGAATCTGCCCAAGGCATCAAAATCAAAATTGACAGGCATTGCCAACCCGATTTACTGACAATTCAACACGACTAAATCAAATTATTAGGAGCACAATTATGTTAGACATCGACGAAATGAGTTCTACAGAAATCTACGATCTATTACGCAAAATTGGCTACGGACATCTTGGGTTTACCCATGAAGGTAAACCCTATGTGATGCCGATGCATTACTATCTTGAAGGTGAAGAAATCTATATGTTCACCACTGAGGGAATGAAGACCCATGACATCGATGCCAGTCCAGAAATCTGCCTCCAAGTTGAAGAAATAATCAACGATCCTTTGCACTGGCGCAGTGTGATTGTAGCGGGACAAGCCAAACGCCTAACCGAAGAAGTTGATATCGATCGAGTCCAAAAACTAATTAAAGAAACTAATCCCACGCTGTCCCCTGCGCTCAACCGCACTTGGATCGATTTCTGGGGACGAGCCGAAGTAGTGGCAATCTATCGGGTGTATCCGAGTGAAATGAGCGGACGCACTACTGATGGTGTCAGCAGTCGGATGATGGTTGGATAACTCGATCGAATAAAAGTTTGCGCGATCGATGTGACTATCGATCCGCTGCGAATAATCATCTTCAATTGTCTGGTAATGTTCTAGATCTGTGGAGAGGAGGTTAAATGGCACACCCAAATTCAAACCGATTGATAAACAAACCAATCACAATATCGTGCATCACAACAGATTTAGAAAAGCAGATGGTTTTACGAGCCAGTCGCTTAATTCT
>JANYIT010000006.1 GCA_025358725.1 Chamaesiphon sp. GL140_3_metabinner_129_sub | reverse complement strand
TGTAAATCCAGTCGGCGGCGCAGGAATTCCGCCGACATTATTGATGGACGACATGTATCATTTCTTGCCTCAGTATTTGGTAGATTATTACGCACAACACTGTCGCGGTAAAGATGATATGTTGATTCAATCTGGTGTAAGCTTTCAGCGATCGATGTACTGTGTAACTTCAGCAGTAATTCAAGCTTTACGCGCTGCATTACTATACCCCCTCGATGACGAGAACCCCAAACATCTCCAGGCAAATCGTCAATTCTTTGAATCTCAGATCGACAGATTTAAACGTCCTGAAGCGAGGTTAAGCGATATTCAGAATCAGGAATATCGTTAGTTATTTAACCCAAG
Source organism: Chamaesiphon sp. GL140_3_metabinner_129_sub (assembly GCA_025358725.1). Taxonomy (GTDB): domain Bacteria; phylum Cyanobacteriota; class Cyanobacteriia; order Cyanobacteriales; family Chamaesiphonaceae; genus Chamaesiphon. The sequence continues at coordinate 9,205 of JANYIT010000006.1, read as the reverse complement.
TTACTACCTACAACCTCAGCGGTTAGAAACCGCTGCTCGTAATGCAAAGTCCGCCTTCTCCTAGCGGAGACGCTACGCGAACGCGAACTAGTTTATCAGTCCGCGAAGGCGGACTTGGCAACATTAGCCACGATTTCAATCGTAGGCTTCTATAGGTGGCAACTTAGGTTAATTAGATAATTCCTATCCTTCATCCCTAACTAGTATGGAAAGCCAAGATTTGCTCCTTTTAGTCGTATTACTCTGCCCCGGATTACTTTTGTCTGTAACGATCATGCTCACTTTTGCCGCTGGTGGCTAAATTAGCTGACTTTCAACTTTCAACTAATTCACCAATCCCGCTGAGTCAAGCCCCTGGCGTGCTGATAGCAATTTTCTGCCTCTTGCCACTGTTGGAGACTACTGTAAACCCGACCCTTATTGAACCAAAACTCTGGATTCTCAGGATCTAGTCCGGTAGCTTGCTCAAAGCTGAATAGGGCATTGTCGAATAGATCGAGTTCGAGTAGACAGTTACCACGACTATTCCAAGCTGCTGCTAGATCTGGATTGAGGTTGAGGACAATTTCGTAGTCGGCACACGCCGCTGCAAATTCACGTTGCAGTAGGTGAATATTGCCCCGACGATGCCATGCGAGGGTATATTCGGGGTCTAATTTTACAGATCGATCGAGACTGATCATTGCGGCATCGATTTGACCAAGAGCTTGCTGAGAGATCGATTGTTTATACCAAGTTGAAGCGTTATCATCGCACAGTTTGAGACTAGTTTGATAACACTGGAGTGCCTCGGCATACTGTTGAAGATTGAGATGGATGATGCCTTGGTTATTCCACCCAGTCGGGTCTTCGGGGGCAACCTTGGTGGCTTGATGATAACTGTGGAGGGCACCTTTCAAGTTGCCTAATTGAAATAGGGCACTGCCGCGACTATTCCAGGCGCGGATCGCGAGAGAGGCGGCTACTCCGAGGTGTGTCGGTGTTGCTGCGGCGGGGGTGGGTGACAAGGTGAGCGCGCGATCGAAACTCGCAACTGCGGATTTCCATTTCCCGAGTTCGAGCAGCGCATTGCCTCGGTAGTGATAGGATTGGCTATCATCGGGGTTGAGCATCGCACAGTTGTCATAACAAGCGATCGCATCTTCATATTTTTGGAGGTGGAATAAGGCAATCCCGCGATTCAGCCAGACGAGTGGATCTTGTTGGTTAATATTGATACTTTGCTCATAACAAGCTAGTGCTTCTTGCCAGCAGCCGAGATGTTGAAGGGCGATGCCCCGACTATTCCAAGCATTGGCATCGTGGGCATAAATTTCGAGACTCTGGGCGTGGGCGGCGGCGGCTTCTTCATAGCGGTGGAGATGGAATAGAGCCTTGCCACGATTATGCCAACTTTGATAGAACTGGGGTTGTAGTTCTAGGGCTTTGTCGTAACTGACGATCGCCTCTGGATATTGTTTGAGTGAGCCAAGCACATTGCCGTGATTGTTCCAAATATAATAATCTTCGGGTTTGAGTTGGAGGGCACGTTCGTAGCTATCCAGGGCGAGTTTTAGCTGCCCTAACTGGAACAGGAGATTCCCCTGTTGATACCAAGCTGGAGCATAGTCAGGATCTAATTCCAGACAGTGTTGGTAACTGTTGAGGTTCTCAGTAGTGTTGACCTGGAGCTGAAATTGGACTTGCCCACGTTGGTACCAAGCCATCGCAAAATCGGCATCAGAGGCGATCGATCGATCGTAGCTACTCAGGGCATCTTCCCACCGTTCCAAGTGACTGAGCAAATAACCACGATGGTACCAAGTTTCGGCACAATCTGGTTCTAGCTCCAGAGCTTGACGATATGCACTCAGAGCCGCAATAAATTCGCCTTGATGGTATTGAGCCTGTCCGAGCAACTGCCAACTTCTAGCTCGATCTGGCTCGATCCCAGTGGCTGTCTGTAAACTATCAATGGCAGTAGTGTAGTCACCTAGTTCGATCGAGATATATCCATGCTGCTCCCACACCGCTGGATTTGTGGGATCGATTTCGATCGCTTGGCAACAGGCAGTGAGGGCGGTGTTCCAGTCACCCTGAGCTGCTTGGACTTGGCTTTGGTGGTAGCGAATTGCTTGATTTTGCGGGTCAAGGGTGAGGGCGCGATCGTAGCAATGATTTGCTGATTCCCAGTGGTTGAGTGCATCTTCAGCCAAACCTTTGGCATACCACGCTGCGGGAGCATTTTCATCCAATTGGATGGCGGCATCGTAGCACGCCAGAGCCTCTTCCCAGCGTTTCAACTGGGATAAAACTTGACCGTGACTATAGCAGAGATCGTAACTAGTAGATGTCAATGTGGTGACTCGTTCGTAACAAATCGCCGAGCGTTCCCATTCTTGTAATTGTTGAAGAGCTTTGCCTTGACGATACCAGGCTTCGGCGCGATCTGGCTGGAGATTTGTTACCTGCTGGTAGGCATAAACAGCATCGGCTAATTCTGCCAATTGCCACAGCAGATTCCCCAATCCATACCAGGTATCGGGATCTTGGGGGTGAAATTCGATCGCTTGTGTATAAGCGACGAGCGCACCTTCATGATCGCCAATTTGGGTTAGTTCTTTGCCCAAGTTATGCCAAGCGGGATGATAATCGGGTTGAATTTCGATCGCTTTGCGGTAGCTGGCGATCGCCTGTGCTGGTTGACCCAGATGTGCTAAAGTTAAGCCGCGATCGTTCCAACTGTGGCAGTCTTGAGGATTGAGACTGAGGGTGCGATCGTAAACTTCCAAAGCTTCGGGATAGCGTTGGAGTTTCAGGAGCGTTTTCCCCTGAAAGTACCAAACGGGAGCAGCATTCATGTTAATTTTGAGAGCTTGCTGATAGCTATAGAGAGCCTCTTCCCAGTTTTTTAAGTGGGAGCAGGCGTAACCACGCTGATACCAACAATCGAAGCTACTCGGTGCGGTCACGAGAGCTAGATTATAGCTAGTAATCGCTTCAGCATAGCGGTTGAGTTTAAATAGTGCCTGTCCTTTGCCCTGACTAGCGGGGTAGAAATTTGGCTCGATCGAGATTGCGCGATCGTAATTAGCGATCGCATATTCATATCGCCCCAACTCTGCGAGCGCATTACCCCGCTCATACCAAGCTTCATGAAAATTGGGATTAATGGCGATCGCCTGATCGTAGCTTTCTAATGCTGCGCTATACTCTTGTTGTAACCCTTGGACAATCCCATAGCTGTGCCAAATCGCCGGATCTTTGGGTCGGAGTTGGAGTGTCCGCTCTAAACTAGAAATTGCCTCAGGATACCGCTCTAGTTGAGCCAAAACTTTCCCTCGCTCATACCAGGGTTCATAATTTTCTGATTGGAACGAGATCGATCGATCATAGCAATTCAATGCTTCCTGATGGTGATCCAGTTGAGCACAAGCTTGCCCCCGACTGTGCCAAATGTAGGGATCGTCTGGCTGATATTGTAAAGCTTGATCGTAGCTGTCGATCGCCTCAGTATACTTACCCTGATGAGCCAATGTCATCGCCTGATTGTACCAAGCGGGATAAAATTCAGGATTAAGTTTGAGAGTATGAATATAGCTACTAATTGCCTCTTCATGCCGTCCTAAATGAAACAGCACAAATCCTAAATTATTCCAGGCTTGATGATAATCCGGTTTTAGCTTGAGCGTTCGATCGTAACAAGCCAAGGCTTGCTCGTATTTGCTCAGGTGAAATAGTGCCATCGCCTTGTTATACCAAGCTTGATGAAATTGGGGCTGGATCTTGAGTGTGCGATCGTAACTAATGATCGCTGCATCATAGCGTTGGAGCTGAAACTGGGCTACACCCAAGTTATTCCAAGCTGTATAAAAATCTGGATGCAGTCTCGTCGCCTGCTCATAGGAATTAATCGCCGCCTCAAATTTACCAAGTTTAAACAGAGTTTTGCCCTGATTATTCCAAGCATCACTATGAGTGGATTCGAGATGAGTAGCTTTCCGATAAAAGTCGAGCGCATGTTCGTATCGCCCCAGTTGAAACATTGCTTTACCCCGATTGTTCCAAGCTTCGGCATCTTTGGGTAAAATCGTGGTAGCCTGGGTGTAGCAATTTAGAGCTTCTTGGGGTCGATCGAGTTCAACGAGGATATTCCCGCGATTTGTCCAGCCCTGGGCTAATTGGGGCTGTAATTTGGTGACAGTTTCATATCTGCGGAGCGCAGGTTCTAATTCACCCAGATGGAAGAGAATATTGCCGCAATGATTCCAGGCTTGATAAAAGTTCGGTTGCAGTTGAGTAACTTTGGTATAAGCTGCCAGAGCGGCATTGAAGTCGCCCAAGAAAAATAATACTTTGCCCTGATTGTACCAAGCTGCCTGAAAATCAGGTGCTATATCGATCGCGCAACGGTAGCAGCTCAGGGCATCTTGAAAACTTTTTTGCTCGAAGTGGGCAACGCCTAAGTTATTCCAAGCTTGATAAAATTGCGGATCGAGTTCTGTGGCTTTCTGATAAGATCCAATTGCGGCTCTAAGCTGGCCCAATTGAAATAGGACTTGACCTTGATTGTTCCAGGCAAATAGATCGCGTGGATCGATCTGTAAACTCTGCTCATAACAACCACAAGCTGTTTGAACCTGTCCAATCTGAAATAATAACCAGCCTTTATTTGATAAAGTTAAACTATCCGCAGGATTTATTTCTAGAGCGCGATCATAAGCTGATAGAGCAGCATCGTACTCTTTTAGCTCGAATAGAGCGCGACCTTTTTGATACCAGGCAAAATGATCGCTAGCAGTGAGATCTCCCTTGCCCCGTCGCTCCAACAAAATCGATCGATCGCAACTCTCCACCGTTTCGCGGTAACGCCCCAATTGAAACAGCACCCAGCCTTGATTTGCCCAAGCGTCCGCGTCTTGAGGTTGCAATTCGATCGCCTGATGGTAAGCTTCTAAAGCTTCATCCAATCGTCTTAGTCCAACTAAAATCCAGCCCAAATTTGCCCACGCAGCTTGTCGATGGGGTTGCAATTCGATCGTCTTGTTGTAGCAAGCTAAAGCAACATCCAGCTTACCCTCGTTACGATACAAGTTGCCCTGCTGATACCAAGCTTCTGGGTCATCTGTAGCCACGGGAGCATGGATAGATTCGGACTCAGATCGCAAATCTTGCTTGATTAGCTCATCTGCGGCGATTGCTGTCGTAGCTGGAGTTCTGTTTGATCGAGATCCTGTGGTTGGACAATTATCTAAAATGTGGTTGACAGCAGCTTTGGACGGCGATCTCAAGGCATCTTGACTGGAGGATCTTTGGAGCAGACTCTCTTGTAGAGGATCGCGATCCATTGGCAATACTTTTTCAGGAGAAACTTGCTGGCGCATTTCTGCTGAGGCAGACACTTCATATTGGCACAGCTCCTCCACTGGAGCATCTTTGACCTCTGCCTTTTTCTTCTTATTGCTGCTCCAAAATCTACTTAGCATAATTGGTTTCAAAGATATTCAAAAGACTTCGATGGTAGAGAATCTAGTGACTCCTGGGGATCGAAACAGTAGTGTTGATGAAGTTTTGATTGTGGTGCTGACGACTTTTGGAAGTGCTGACGAAAACAAAGTCGAGATCGATGGATTTAGTCAGCGCATTACAATTCATACACCGAGATAGATTGAGCGCATTTAGAGTCTAACTGGTCTTAACTAAATTGTTTGTTAATTTAGCAACTTAATTCAATGTATAAAAAATACCACAAGCAAAGACAAATTGACCATCAGTTTCGAGTTTCAGCAAACTTGAATTAAAGTGAATTATATTACACAAATATAGCAAATCATCACAATGGTAGACAAATGATCTCAAATCATCAGCCGATAATTATGAACTAATCAAGCTCACCATCGATCCTGATCAATTAGCTTTCAATTTCCCAGGGATTGTAGCGATCGGCATAATATTGAAGTAATCGATCGACTCGAATTTTAGCTGGATCTGTGAGTCGATCGATACCGCTAATTTCTAGACCACCTAACTGGCTCTCAGTATAACTAAATTCTCGATTTGTGGGAGCCAGAAATGCGACTGTGATCCCCTCAATTTGTTGTAAATGAGCAGCTACCTCTCGGTACACAGCTAAGGGGATTTGGTAATTGCAGATTGTGAATTTTGGGGTGAAGGGAATCATGGGAGTTGGGAGTTGGGAGTGTGAGTATTTTGCCATTACTCACATCTTGCACCAGCACAAAAGTATTAGTAATTAGCGCATATCTTAGGGTACCCATAAAGGGCACCCCTACAAGTCACCTGTAGGGGTGCCCTTTATGGGTACCCATGGGTCGCCGCAGTAATAGTATCTATGCATTGGTGCAAGATGTGAGATTACCCATTACCCATTACCCATTACTTGATCAAAACCTGTGCAGCCGCAGCCACACCCGCACCAGGTGTAAAGCCAGTATGTCCGAGTTCAACTAGTGTTGCTTCCAGGGCTGCAACAGCAGTGAGAATATCTCGATCGCAAACAAAGCCTAAATGACCAATTCTAAAGATTTTACCTTTGAGGTCATCCTGACCGCCAGCGAGGACGATATCAAATTTTTTCTTCATCACACTGCGAATCTGCTCCGCTTCCACGGAAGAAACAGCGGTAATTGCTGGACTACCATGTCCTTCAGGTGCATACAGAGCTAAACCCATCGCCGTGATTGCGGCACGAGATGCGTGCATATGCCGTTGGTGACGTACAAAAATATTTTCTAGTCCTTCTGCCTTCATCATGATTAAGGCGGCTTGGAGGGCGAAAATCAGGTTAACTGGTGGTGTAAACGGAGTCGTGTTTTTAGCTGCGCCTTTGCTATATTTACCCAAGTCCATGTAGTAACGGGGTAATTTAGCTACTTGATAAGCGTCCCATGCTTTGGGGCTAACGGTGACAAAACCCAAACCAGGCGGAATCATAAATCCTTTCTGGGAGCCAGAACAAACGACATCCAAACCCCAAGCATCGATCGGCACATTGACAGCACCCAGGCTAGTGACGGCATCAACGATCATTAAAGCACCGTGCGCTTTAACGTCTTTGCTAATCGTTTCTAGGTCATTGATCACTCCAGTAGAAGTCTCACTATGAGTGACGATGACACCTTTAATTGCTTTGGTAGTATCGGCATTTAAAGCAGATTTTACCGCAGTGGGATCGATCGGTTGGCCCCAAGGTGCAGTTACTTCTACCACATCTAGCGCAAATGCGGTGGCGACTTCCGCCCACCGTTCCCCAAACTTACCATTGTGAACGACCAAGACTCGATCGCCAGGGCTGAAGAAATTAATAATTCCAGCTTCCATTGCCCCCGTACCAGAGACAGTCAACATCAGCACATCATTTGTAGTTTGATGCAACCACTTGAGATTAGCCGTGACATCTGCCATGATTTGACTAAACTCACCACTCCGATGTCCGATCGGGTGTTTGGCTAAAGCCAACAGAACGTTCTCTGGCACTGGTGTAGGTCCAGGAATCATCAACATTAATTTGTTTTCCACGATCTTTAATTTATTCCGTTTAAATAATAGTTAAACTTACAATCTAAGCTCAATCCCTTGTTCCAGAGGCTAGCCTGAGTCAATTTGCAGAATGTCAATTCTAGCTCAAGACCGCCCATTGCGGCTAGGGGTCAGAGCTGATCATGATTAATATCTGTCTGATCGGGTAATGCTGTGGGCACAATAGTAAAGAGTGCAGAACCCAAACTTTGTGATAAATGTACCGATCTAGACCAATCGAGCCACCAGCAACAATTGCGATCGGTCAATCTCATCGTTAAATCAAGTAGATTGAGATCACTAAAAATGGGTGTATCCATAAAGTCTGTTTTGAGTATATTATGGCATCATGTTAGTGGTATATAGTAGTAACCTTTGATCACAAAAAAACGTTATGACAAATAATCTTATTCCCTATGATTGTAGTGACGACGATGTAATTGCCTTTGGGGAGGCAATGTTTCGCTCTGGTAAGCTAAAACGAGCGATCGGTCAATCTTTTGATGGCTCAGTTGGTAGAGCGATCGATCAGAAACTACGTCAAAATGGTTTAGAGATTCCGATTCGGATGATCGGTTCAACCCGGTTAGCCAACGAACATTGTCAATGGTTTGATGAAGGTATTAGTTGCGAAATCCTCGATCTCTCCACCCGTCGTTGGTGTAAGGGTAAAGTTAGGGTAAAAGTTGCAGTTGAATTTTTTGTAGAAGATACCGGCGAAACCATGTTATTACCTGGCGATCTCGATTCGTCACAGGCTGCACTCCGCGAACGTGAAGATCAAGCTAATGATGAGTATGTTAATAGTGAATATGTCTTCACAGGTATTCATCATAATGGTCAATAGAAATTATCAACTATGATTTATAGATATCTATTTTAAGTCGATCGACATTATTAAATTTGATATTCTTGTAAAAGATAGACACCCACATTCCGAACAGAATATGGGTGTTTGACTTTGAAAAAATATTGACAAGATAGTGGCGATCGACGATTGTGAATGGATAATTTAGATACTAGCCTGGGTATCCTAAACAATATCGTAGTAGCTAAAAACTTTCATGGCATACTGGCTGACAATCGAACTTGAACATGGCACAATTGCCCCATTGCCAACCACAATGGATACCCAGGTGGAAGGACTAGTCTATGGCACAACAGTACCCCAGCTATTAAAGCAACTCGATCAAATTACCCAAGCATTGGGAGTAGAAGGGATTGAGAACTTTATCTACAAAGATACCAAAGGATACAGTCAACTGCTCAAAGAAGCAGAATCTGAAGGAAATGCTGTTCTCGCTTCGGCGATGCGTGCTGAAATCGCCACGCTATCCGCACAACCTCGCTGGCATGATCCGGCGATCGCGAAGCAGACTATTCATAGCTTAAAGGACTTTTTAGCCACAAATCCACATGTTTTACCAGGTAGAGATCCTCAGGCTACCGCAAATTGGACGCTCTGGGATTTGGAAGCATACGATCGCATTCTCACAGATCTTGAAACCCAAGGTTTAAAGTTTGCTTTTGTCGAGCGTCACAGTCTTAATTAGGGCTTGCTGAATTAGTCCATGGTGTTGCTCTAAAGGCTGAAATCCTTGCTAAAGGATGGTTCTGTTGCAAAGATTTTCGCTCGATCGAGGGATTCAAGCGATCGAGTACAAGGGTTTTGAGCCTTTAAGCATCA
>JANYIT010000185.1 GCA_025358725.1 Chamaesiphon sp. GL140_3_metabinner_129_sub | reverse complement strand
GATCGCTTCCCGCAATTCTGGCACTGCTTTTACCCAAATTTTCTTACTCATATAATCTTCGGCTCGTCGTAGCGAACCTTCAACTGGAGATGCTTTAGCTACCTCTCCTGATGTCGGATCTTTAGTGACTGTGCCTGATTTTAAGCCATTGGAGCTAGATGGTGGAGTGGATCTAATCGACTGTAACTGCTTCCGCAACAAGCACACCATATTCAATTCACTAATTTGATTGATGATCTGCTCGCTCTGGAATAGTTCTGTATACTGTTGTGCCACCATTTGAGTCAGTAGTCGATCGTAAACTTGCTCAAAATCATTACCACTTTGGTACAGTTGTTGACACAAAGGATCGATAATCTGGACCTTACTACTTTCTTCAATTAATCTTTTGCCCAGAAGTTCTAGCATAATTGTCTGCTCTTGAAGCTGAGACGGTCGCGACAGCTTACCGTAAGCATGGGTGACGAGCCGAGAAAATAGCTGGACAGCTAACTGTCGATCCGCATCGGTTTTCCACTGCGCACTATCGGGGTGCAACAATCTAGCAACGGATTGATAGCGTTCTCGAATGTTTATTTCTTCAGCATTGACACTCACCCCTAAAATAGCGTGTTGATCCGTGAAGTCAAACTGAAATAATCCGCGATTTAGTTGAAAACTCATATACGTTTGGTGCGCAGCAACAGGAATCTTGGGGTTGGAGCAGACCCAATTGGTAGCAAACTGAGCGCATCAATCATTGATGTTCAAAGATTCTGCCATTTTCAGGAGTGATTAGTTATCTACAAACTCCGTGGGGTGCATCAATATATATATTCCCCATTTCAATGACAATATTCACATTTGCAGGAAAATTAGGCTTTAGGCTTTAGGTGTTAGGTATTAGGAAATCAACAGGACGCAAGCGTCCTAAAGCCTAAAGCCACGACCAATGCTCGATCTTGGCAACGTGGAGTAGCTCTTGACTCAATTCTTCATGAAGTCGGCCGTTGGTGGCGAGAATCCGGCCAGATCGAATGTCAAAGGGAGTGCGATCGTATGCGGTGACTCTTCCGCCAGCAGCCTCTACAATCGCTACTCCAGCCGCCAAATCCCAGGGCGAGAGTCCGCGTTCCCAATAGCCATCCAACCTGCCACAGGCGACGTAAGCGAGGTCTACAGAGGCGGCTCCAGCCCGCCGCACACCTTGAGTGATATGGGTGAGATAGCAAAATTCTTGATAATTATTATCTGGTGTTTCGCGTCGATCGTATGCAAACCCTGTCACGAGGAGACTTTGAGCTAATTTATCAACCGCAGAGACGTGAATGGGTTTATCGTTACAAGTCGCACCTAGTCCGACGGCACCACGAAATAGCTCCTTGTGAAAGGGATCGAAGATTGCGCCTACGGTAGGAATACCATTAATTAATAATCCGATCGAAGCGGCGGAAAATGGGTACTGGTGAGCATAATTAGTCGTACCATCTAACGGATCGATCGCCCATAAGTATTCAGCATCTAGATCGCCAAACTGACCCGATTCTTCAGCTAAAATCGAATGATCGGGAAAATGTTGCCGCAGAACTTCTAAGATGACTGCTTCTGCTTGCTTGTCAGCTTCTGTAACTAAATCACCTGGACGACCTTTTTCAACGATCGATTCCAACTTACCCCAACAAGCTTGCAATACTTCTCCTGCTGCCAATGCTGCTGTTGTTGCTACCTCTAAATAAGTAGACAACTGATCTGGTGATAATTGGGATGAGTTCATTAGCTCGATTTACAAGATGAATTTATTCAGTTTTTATTGTACATGAAGAAGACTGTCTGCTGCTAAATTTACATCGCAGAAAAAACTCCCTATTAATTGAGGGAGATGAATCGATTGTTGGATTACGTCAATCGATTAATTCGAGCTGAGACTAACAGGAATATTGCAGATCAGATCGTATTGTCTTTTGGTCTCTACATAAAACTGGCGATGTGGCTGTAGCTGTTGGTAGTAAAGCCCAATTGCTTGTTGAATGACTGTCGGATGATCTTGATTGGTGTGTTGCCCGATCGCATCCAATTGACAAGCAGTTTCAGCATCTAATTCAATTATGAGTTGCATATAAAAAGCCTCACGATGAAACAACATGGTATAATGATTTTATATTATAGCATCTTAGATTTAGTTGATCGATTGAGGGATATTCCAAATCTGATTTGCTTGCTAACTTTTATGCTAATTTGGATATTAAAAACTAGTGGTGAAAACATCTAGAAGCAATTGTAATTTAATTCTAAATATTTTTATGACAGCGACAGACCAAATACTACTAGTATCTATTGCTACGTTTTGACGTGCCAGAACTTAGCAATAGATCGCCAGATGACAAATTTTCGGTAAAATGCTAGAGCAAGTAATCACTCACTCCTTAAACTCGATCGTCATGAACCCAGCAGCAACGAATGAACCCAGCGACAAAATGCTGGAAGCCATGCGGCATTTCTCCGAAACTTATGCTAAAAATACCGACACTTACTTTTGTGTCGATCTTTCTGTCACTGCGGTAGTAATTAAGGGGCTGGCGAAAAACAAGGAAGAGCTGGGTTCACCCCTTTGTCCCTGTCGTCACTATGAGGATAAGGAAGCTGAAGTCAAAGCCGCTTTTTGGAACTGTCCCTGTGTTCCCATGCGCGAGCGCAAAGAATGTCATTGCATGTTGTTCCTAACTCCAGATAATGACTTTGCGGGGAAAATGCAAGATATCTCGATCGAAGAAGTCAAAGCGGTATAAGTGTCGATGTTAATTGACAGAGGTGCGGTTTCATACCCGCCCTCAAGGGGAATCGATCGCCATGCCTGGTTTGAATTGGTAATCTAAGTACGTCAAAATGCTAGAATACGCTTAGGTGTAAACTCACCATCTTTTACTATTTTTAGTTCAAACTCATGTCCGTTGATGAATCTATCAGTCTGCCTCATCCTATTCCAGTCAATCGGATCAAATATGATGATCGTGGGTTAGTACCAGCGATCGTTCAAGATTACTTTGATGGTACGGTACTGATGATGGCATGGATGAACAGCGAATCTCTCCAAAAAACGATCACCACTGGTGAAACCTGGTTTTGGAGTCGTTCTCGTCAGGAGTTTTGGCACAAAGGCGCAACCAGTGGGCACATTCAACACGTCAAAGATATTCGCTACGACTGCGATAGCGACGCATTACTCATCTCTGTCGAGCAGGTTGGTGATATTGCCTGTCACACTGGAGAACGAAGCTGCTTCCACCAAATCGATACCACAACAAAAGCTGCACCATCCGCAGATACTCTCACCGATTTATATCAAACTATTTGTGACAGGCGAGACAATCCCCGCGAAGGTTCATACACCCAAAGCCTATTCGCAGGTGGGGATAATAAAATTCTCAAGAAAATTGGCGAAGAAGCTGTCGAAGTCGTGATGGCTTGCAAGGACGATCAACCTCAAGAAATCGCAGGCGAAGTCGCCGATCTTTTTTATCATACCTTAGTCGCGATCGCCCACCATCGCGTCAGTATCCGTGATGTCTATCGCGAACTGCAAAAACGACGTAGGTAGTTGAGAGTTGAAAGTTAAAAATTGAAAGTTGAAAGCGAAACTTGGGAATTTTCGGGTGGGTATTAACGACCAGCTAAGTTTCCGGTAGTTCTAATATTGTAAACACTTGCATTTCTTTACTTATGCTGACAGAAATCGCCCAAAGAACCCGACTAGCCGCCCAACATTTAGCTAGTCTTTCTGCTGAGGCTAAAAATACAGCGATCGAATCAGTTGCTAAATCCTTAGAAAGCCATGCAGATGAAATCGTCGCCGCAAATGTGGCCGATTGTCAAGCCGCCGAAGGAAAAATTGGATCGGCTTTGTACGCAAGATTGAAGCTAGATACAACCAAATTAAAAGGGGCGATCGTCGGCGTGCGAGATGTCGCAAAATTAGCCGATCCAGTCGGTCAAATCCAGATTCATCGAGAACTCGATACTGGTTTGATTATGCACCGTGTGAGCTGTCCTGTGGGTGTCTTAGGCGTAATTTTTGAGGCTCGTCCCGATGCAGTGATTCAGATTGCTAGTCTGGCAATTAAATCGGGTAACGGGGTAATTTTAAAAGGTGGCCGAGAAGCGATCGAGTCTTGTACTGTATTAGTTAAAGCAATCAAAGCTGGATTGGCTCAATCTGAAGTAAATCCTGATGTGATTCAGATTTTGACGACTCGATCGGAAACTACCGAACTACTCAAATTAGATCGTTATGTCGATCTGATTATCCCTCGCGGTTCCAATGAATTTGTAAAATACGTCCAAGATAATACCCGAATTCCTGTCCTCGGACATGCGGATGGCATCTGTCATTTATATATCGATAGTGAAGCAGATCTAGATCAAGCGATCGCCATTACAATCGATGCTAAAACTCAGTATCCAGCCGCTTGTAATGCGATTGAAACCCTTCTAGTTCATCAATCGATCGCTGTTGAATTTTTACCTTTAATTATCAGTCAATTACAGGCTAATCGAGTTGAAATTAGATTAGATGAACTCGGACATCAGATCTTAGATCATCAAATGAATCTAACTGTCGATCTAGCGATCGCAACTGATTGGTCAACTGAATATAGTGACCTGATTCTCTCGATCAAAGTCGTCCCCGATTTCGAGTCAGCCATTACCCATATTAATACTTACGGTTCGCGTCATACAGATAGCATTGTCACGAACAATCTTACCACTGCCAAAATATTTATCGATCGAGTCGATGCTGCGAATGTATTTCACAATTGTTCGACCCGATTTTCCGACGGTTTTCGTTATGGTTTTGGGGCTGAAGTCGGCATCAGCACGCAAAAAATGCCCCCGCGTGGGCCAGTTGGGCTAGAAGGATTAGTTACTTATAAATATCAAATTCGTGGCGACGGACATATCGCCGCTACATATACTGGCGATAATGCTAAACCATTCACACATCGAGATCTATAGAGATTCAGATCGGAGCGGGTTGATAAAATTGATTGAGATTGTCTCACAATTTCATTTACAACCCGCCCTCACCACTGACAAAACACTAGTTCACATAGTTCGTTTGGCAATGCACATAATCGATTGTGCCGCCGCTGGTGTATCTGGATTTATGCCTGACAATCGCTGCGCCAGCCGCCGTTTCCAAGACATGCGCCCAATTTTACCTTCCAGAACTTCAACCCCTAGATCATGGTTATGGGGGAAAATTTTTACTTCAAATCCAAGCGGCTCAAGCGTCTGGTAATATACTGTTGGAGTAATTCCATCACCTGGCTTTTGATTATGGGTTTCTGTTGCCTGCCGAGCATCTCGATACTCCACCGAAAGATAATACTTGCTTCTGAGCAGCCAGTAGAAGAAAAATCGAATCTCCCGTAGAAAAAGTCCTAAACCACTTAGATTTAAAGCCGTACTCTGAGCATCTTTATCCGTCACCAATAAGCCACCTGGCTTGACTAGTCTAGCCGCTTCTGCTAGAACTTGAGCCATGTCATCGCAATGATGAATGGTGGCATTTGCCACGACTAAATCAGCACAGGCATCAGCTAGCGGCAGATGTTGTGCATCGGCAAACAAGGGAGTATAGCCAACTTGTTGCGCCATCTTTAAAGCTCCTGGAGAAATATCAACTCCAATCAAAACTTTCGGCGAACCGCCGATTGTGGCATACAAGTTGCCAGGACCACAGCCAAGATCGACAACTACTTTACCATCCCAACTGCCTGTGGCCGCCAGCCACCGCTCTCGAAATATATCGTGGCGATGACTGGTTTCAAAATATTCCTTGCCCCAGATCGGATGTCCAAAAAAGTAGCTATTAGCTTCCATCGAGGGAGTCAAGCTAGGAATTTTACAAGCAGGAAGATGATCTCGATCAAGATAAATAGTCGCATTTTGAGATAAGTATGGTTCCAAAATAGAAATGGATACTGAAGAAGAAGATTCTTTCATGACCTAAATCCTTAATATGAAATTACTTGAAATCGTTGAAAAAGTGCTTTAAGTTGCTAAAGATTGAGCATGTTTTTCATGCCAACGCAGCCCGATCAGAGTAGTCGTGTAAAACATATAGCCTGGTTCTTCCATCTGTGTAAAAATCAAACCGAAAGCAGCTACACTGAGCAGTAGAAATCTACCGAAATTGTCTACGCAAACATATCGCCAGACAATAAACCCCAGTAGTAAGTAAGCCCCCAATCCCGCAAGACCTAGATCCCCCCAGATTCCCGCCCAACCAAATAGCGGACAAAACATAGTAGATTCTAATGCCAGCCAACTAGTGTAATAGGCCTGAAGCATTGCTTGACTGGCAGGATGTATCGTTGCTCCTAGAGGGCCGAGAATTGCCCAATTTTCTTTGATCAACCAGCCGCCCAGCCGCCCAGCCGTATGACCAGGACCCAGACCTAGCCACCAATTCAGTGGGGAATGATAAAATGTCGGAATTAAATGAAAGGCAATTAGTTTAATGCGAGCTGCTTCTCCATTAGGTGCAAAAATTCCATCCTTATCTAAGTAGTTTTTAAAAGCTGCAAAAGCCGCTAGATTTTGCACGCACCAGTAGAAAACAATGCAAAACAAAATAATTGCAATCACTGAAATTAGCGTTTTGACAATATCTTTCATAGTTAATAGAATCAAAAGTGCCCAGCCAAGAAGAAGTGCAAATAGAACTTGTTTTGAGTCAGACAGTTGCAGTTGAAAGATAGCACCCAATAAAGTCCCATACCTCAGCCACTGAGGAGCTGCTCTGGCAAACATCACATAGTAAATACCAAAGTAGATTGAGACAGTTGTCGATACATAATTTCCCGCACCCGAAACAAAGAAAACCCCAGCCATTCCATCAGTTTCATCTAGTGCGCCAGCAGAAATTTTATGAAATTTTAGCAGCGGCCATTGGATAAAAGCCAATGCCATATTTGCATAGGAAGAATGAATCGTCCAATTTCTGAAACGGTTGAAACTAGGTATCGACATTGGTAAGCAGACGATCGCCATGAGCAACATAAATGGCTCACCCAGAATTAGGAAATCAAAAATGACATTAATGATTCCGGCATCATTGATCAAGGCACTTGCTGTCATAACTCCAAATAGAATCAGGAGTCCAGAAAGTAACATCCAAACAATGGCAATTTGCTTGGGATCTTTTGGTCGAGCTGTCGTCAGAATATTTATCGTCGTGAATGGCAGGATCGCAAAATGTAGATGATTTAGGACTGAGGGTAGCCGAGTAACCGAACATACTATCCGAGAATAAAAGGCTGAAGAAAATGCAGCCATCACTAAGATGCTGCCTTCATAAAAACCTTTTTTATCTAATTTTTTATGTCTCATCTATTTACTAGGAGGCATGGAGTAGGATCGAGGCTAACAACCTTTATCGTTGTGATACATTACTCATTAGGATTGATGTTCGCTCACAATATTTAAGTAAAACTGAAAATATTGAGTAGCAATTATGTGTTTTGAGAATTGTGAAGGTTGGCGATCTGCCACTGGTGGCGATCGCTGTACTTGAAGTATAGCTTTGGCAAGATTTTGGATCGGATCTCCTTGAAGATCGAAATAGATGCAGTCTAGCGATCCAATTTCTCGAAAGATCGGGGTATCAGCACAAATAACCTGACAAGATAGATGAATTGCCTCTGCTAAAGGCAAGCAAAACCCTTCGATCGATGAGGAAACTACAAATGCTTGACAGTTTTGATATAGCCAGTATAGTTCACGATCGGCGATCGATGCCAATAAATGTACTTTTGTTTCTAATTTCAAGTTTTGAATCAGTCTAAGCAGATTTTCTGTTTCTGGCCCGTCGCTCCCCACAATAATTAGATCTGTCGAAGTCTCAATTTGTTGTGTTTTTAGTAAAGATGAATAAGCCTCAATTAGTAAATCTAGATTTTTATTTTTTCGGTGTTGAGCCACATTCAATAAAAAGGGTACATTTTCTTTTTGCTTAAAAAAAGCGGCAACTTCCGGCTCAATATCAGCAAAATCTACGATGTTATAAATTACAGTTAACTTTTGGCTGTTGGGTCGCTTGGGAAAGAAAAACTTTAATCGATCTAAGGTAGTTTGCGAAACGCAGGTGAGACCATCACTTTGCTCGATACACTGTCTCAATAAGCGGCGATTACAAAATGCCTGAATTTTGCCAAAATTTTCTGGATATTCGTAGGGATATAAATCGTGAATAGTAGAAATGACTGGACATGGAAATTGAGATCGCACAAATGGCAGCGGAAATGATAGATGGACGAGATCGGGCTGAAGTTGGTTGGTAAGTTTTGGTAGCCCCCACAAAAACCAGCCATTTCTCGCTAGAGAGCTATTTTCAATATTGATGCTAATTACATCGATCTTATTTGAGCAAAGATCAAACACAGTTTTAAAGTAGTGATCCTGCCATGCACCAATGAGGATGGTAACTTTGGTAATCTCGTCAGTATCCGCTAGACATCGAGCGAGATTGGCGGCATGTCTACAAACTCCGGTTGGTTTTGAAGGTCGATGTAATGCAGAAATTAAAACGTGCATGATTAGTGATTGTTTAGCATTTTTCAACAACTTCTGAATAGATTTGGGCTAGCTCTTTGCCCTTGACTTCCCAGCTATAGTATTCCCGCACGCGTTTTTGTCCAGCTAAACCCATCTGGAGGCACAGCGGCTCATCAGCGGCAAGGCGAACCATTGCCTCAGCTAGTCCGCTCACGGCTTGCGCTGGATGATCTGCGGGCACTTTAAAACCAGTAGCTGAGGTAACTTGAGCTGCTGGACCGCCTAAGTCCAGACAGATCACTGGTCTTCCCGCAGCCATTGCTTCCAAACAAACTCCCGCCCCAGAATCGTGCAGACTGGGATGGATCAACACCGTACATTGACCTAATTTGGTCAGTACTTCCTCGCGGGGTAATAAGCCCCAGAACTTAACCTGATTGGCAATACCCAGGCTAAGGGCGAGAGCTTGGAGTCGATCGAGTTCGGGTCCATCGCCTAAAATCCAGTATTCAGCCTCAGTTAGAGCCGCTTGAGCAAACGCGCGCAAGCCCAAATGTAGACCTTTCCAATGTAATAATCGGGCAATACTGACAAACCGCACCGGAGCATGATCAGGTGGTGGATATTCAGCAAGCTGTGCGATTTCTGTGGCAAACAGCCCAATTGCGGAGGAGATCTGCACGTTAGGAGCACCCAGCTTCCTAACCCGCTGGGCAGTATCTTCGGTGGTAGCATAGGCGATCGCACTTCGCTGTGCCGTCATCCGCGTCAAGGGATCGAATTCACCGATCGATCTCCATCCGAGCCGAGCCACTTCGTAGAGCTGATTTTTCCAGTTAAAGTCTGCCCAGAACGGCAGCGGAGCTGATTCACCGCCCCCCACGGGTCCCCACACAAACGGCACGGGGAGGAGAGCCAAAAAGCTTGGACAAGCGTAGCGAACGAACGTCACATGGTGGATCGCTGCAAATCCAATTTCCCGATGTAGTTTCTTCCCTACTAAATATGCCTGAATTTGCCAGAGATAATAGTGTAACTGCATTGCCCCAGACTGCCCCCAACGGAGACTATCTTGCCAAAAGGGGAGTGTAAAGTAGACAAAATGCAAATTGGGCACAGGATTGCTTACCAGTTCTGCTTCGATCGCCTCTTTGCTCTCATCGGGTCGAGTCAGTACCCAGACTTCGTGATATTTAGCTACTTCGCGAACAACATTCCAACCAACTCCACGTTCGGAGCCTTGCCCCGGTTCACAGGCATAGGCCGAGATTAGCACCTTCATAGTTTTAACATCCTGAGCGAATATTCACTGCTTATGACGATCGAATTTATACTGATATTCAAACTTAATCATGTTAATGCTTTAGGCACCAAACAGATATTTAGAGATCGGTCTATGCTGATGAAAGGAAGCAACTACTAGCCAAGAAATCAAAAAGCAAGGTATGGAAAGAGTTAACATCAGCGGAATTGAAACAGAAGTCATCAATTCAGGCAATATTTTACCGATTAAAGATTTAATAATATTCATGATAAATGGATGAATTAAGTAAATACCAAAGGAACATGCGCCAACATTAGCAACTAGGGCACCAAGAGTATTGTTTTTTAAATAACTAGATAGAGAAATACTAAGTAGAAGTAGGCCATATGCTAGCAAGACTTCTTGTAACGCTCCCTGGCATAAAAATCCTCCCAATATATTACTACCTAGCACTAAAATTGCTAAGATGATCGGGGTGAATTTTGCATGTAAGAATGTTGTGCTTTGCGGGAGTCGATTTAATATTAACGCGATCAATAAATAGGGTAGACATTTGATCATCCAGGCAATCTCAACGAGGATCAGTCTCACCAAAGGATACCGTTCTGAGTTGACGTGCCATGCACTCAATAGACCTTGAAACGCAACGTCTGAACCCAACTGAAATGAGTTGCCAGAAGTTTCGAGGAAGTTGTATAGAATAATACTTAAACCTGAGAGCAAAAGTAAACTATATTTACTGAGCTTGAGCTGATGCAGAAATGGGATTAATAAGATCAACAACGTTCCAGTGAAGAGGAGATTCAAGAAATAGAGATGGTAGGAAGCACCACCAAAGAAAAAAATTGCTAGTGGATCTTGTAAAAGTTGTTGCAATCGATCGGGCTTATGAGTAAAAGTGAAAATAATTGCTCTTGAGAGCAAGAAAATCGTACTCCAGATCGTATAGGGAATTAAAATCCGCTCGACCCTCGATCGCCAGAACTTTGGCGAGTAAGCAATCGCTGGTTTTGCAGTCATGAAATAAAAAGCTGCTGCGAGAAAGAATGGTACGGCAAAATAAAAATGCAATCTAAAGGCGATCGCCTCAGGATCAGTATAAATTCCCCAGTTTTCATCACCAGAGTGAACTAATATCACTGCATAAGTCGATATTCCTCTGAAAAGTTCGATACCCAATAATTTCTGTTTACTCATCGATTTCAAACTTATTTAAATAGTTTTACGATATCTTTAAAGTCTCGTAAATTTCGGCCACTTGTTCGGCAGATTTTGCCCAAGAAAAGAGTTTAGCTCGGGCAAGTCCTTGCTCGATATAGCTTTGATGTAAGACTGGATCTTGTTGTAAGGAACAAATTGCATCGACGATTGCTTCAACATCCAACGGTTCGACCAAGATTGCTGCCGCGCCTGTTACTTCTGGCAAGGAA
Source organism: Chamaesiphon sp. GL140_3_metabinner_129_sub (assembly GCA_025358725.1). Lineage (GTDB taxonomy): Bacteria > Cyanobacteriota > Cyanobacteriia > Cyanobacteriales > Chamaesiphonaceae > Chamaesiphon. Next base: position 67,260 of record JANYIT010000185.1, on the reverse strand, counting down.
GAAACATTGGACGTAATCACTGGAGTGCCGCAAGCCATTGCTTCTAAAATTGTCAATCCAAAACCTTCATAAAGTGAAGGGGCTAATAATACATCCGCAGCATTGTAGATGTCCAACAGCGCGGCTTTGTCAGGTTTACCAATAAATGTAATCATCGACTCGAGATGATGGAATTCAATCAAACTTTGCTGTTCTAGGGTGAACTCGTCGCCTACTTTCCACAGCTTGATAGCAACGCCACGATCTCGTAGCATCACCAATGCTTTGAGGATTGTCGGAATATTTTTACGCTGATGATTCGATCCCACATTAAGCAAGCAAAAAGCTGCTGGAGATCGTTCGTAGTGTCGTCGAATGGCGACTACTTCTGTCGATGGTAGTGGGCGAAAATAGGGTTCGACTCCATTGGGCACGGCAGTAATCCGTTCTTTGGGAATAGCTAAAATTTGGTTAACATCTTTTGCCGTATGGGCAGATACCGCAATTATGTGATCGGCGGACTTCATACCTTCGACGGAATATTTCCACGATGCCATGCTCAAAGTTGGGAAGCGAGACTGATCATTGAGAATTTCTGGATAGGCAAACTGCACCAAATCGTGGCAGGTTACAATAACATTACAGTTTTTTTGCTTGAGCCAGTAAACGATGTGAGCATTACTGTGATCGATGATATGAAAAATGTCCCCTTCTAAGCGGCTGACCGCCAGAGGATGCCGCCACAAACGTTCATAATACTTTCGCACTCCCGTACCAGACCGCCATCTATTTTCCTGCTTACTCCAGGATTCTGGAGCAATCTCGGTAATCTGCCAATTGGGTCGAAATGCTTTTAAGCCAGCAACTAAATTATCCGCATAGACATCCATGCTGAGGGCAATTCCTGGTTCTCTGCGAACAATCACAACTTTCATTAGTATTTTTTGCTATTATTTTCTAATTGTCGTTGTGCTAACGTAGCGAGTCCCTGATCTTAATCGCGAAACATCTCAGGATCGTTGGCAGCATCGACAAAGCTGTGAACAAAGAGTATCGACGAAGCTGTCGAAGTTCATTGAGTGCAGCTTCTAGCATCATACTTTCTGTAAAATACTGAAGGTATGTAGCATGAACTTTAGCTTTGTCCCATTGACGTGCTGGGGCAAAAAGTTTGCCCTGATTTTGACTCAAAATTTCGAGGATGGTCTGCACTCGGGCATCATAAGTATGTTTCGCCATCACTAAATTGCGCGCTGCTTGTGCGATGGTCTCTCGCTCGTCCTGATTATTTAAGTAGTATTGCACTAATTCATACATCTCCGTTTCAGTTTGAAAGGTAACATAATGAGTTCCTGCCACAAAGCCTAGTTCGGATAGTTCGGTTGGCTGTGGGGTAATCAATAAAGCTCCTGAAGCCATGACTTCAAAGCAACGTAAGTTTGCATCCTGTAAGTAATCATCTCGACTTAAATTAATGACTATTTTGGACTGTTTGTAAATAGCGGCCATTTCATCCAGGGTATAATATCGATCGATATCATTCATTACAAAAAGTTCTTTTAAACCTTGAATATAGCGACGGCGGATAGAGTAGCTTTCGCCATCCAATCTGCCGACCCAACCTACCTCATAAATTCGGGGAGATGCTGCTGTCTGAAATAAATCGGCTTCGATTGCATGAGGGATGCAAATTGATTGGGGATGACCGAATTGTTCAAATTTCCGATCGAACCCAGGATGAAATACAAAAGCATAATCAAATAGCATTGAAAATCTAGCGCGTTTTTCAGGATGCTCGAAAGTATCGATATTGAAACAGGCGGTAGGATATGGGGTGTCAACTAAACCTTGAGGCAATAATCTCGGCCAAGCATCGGGACAAAGAATCAACAAAGGCTGAATATCATTAGGTAGGAGATTTTCTAAGTCTTGATAAGAATGCAGTTTGTCAAATGATATATAAATTGTGTCGATCTTGCTTGAGAATGAGTTGAAGTACCCTCGACGCTCTCTATTTAATTCATTCTCAGAACATAGAAACACAACTGATTTATTCATTTTAGAAAATATCGAGCTAGATATTTTAACTGTCGAACGATCGTTACTCGCATTTATTTCCTATTTCCTGATCGGCGTTGTTACTTGGTTGCTGACCCCAGCCTTTATTCCAAATGTATGTCTTCTGCCGAGTGAATAGCCAAATACACTTAGTGAAAAAGAGGATAATTGCCCCAAGAATAGGTATGTTTGCTAAAGCGACAACTTTTGCCTTTCGCCGCATGGATGGGGTCTTTGCACTTAGACTACTCGCTCGAATACGGTACCGTAAAAGCATTTCTGGGCATCTTACTTTGCGAACGATGCCAGTTGTACGAACCCACCACTCACCACATTCTCCTTCATAAAGCGATTCGTTGAATGGATGCTGTCTCATAGTTTCAGTACGGACCATCCATGCTGAAGGCATGGGAAGGTAACGTGCTAATGCGAATGCGCATATTTTGCCATCTTCATTGGTGAGGTAGTGGTCCGCGCCGACTAAATCGCACTCTAAGGTCATAGCATAGGTGTGTTGAATCAGCGTTTTTCCTTGACACCAGACATCATCACCATCACAGTATGCAACCCATGGCATCTGTACGCGCTTTATCGCTTGATTTCGCACTGCCCCTGGAGGGGCTAGTGGCATCCGCGCTATTTCCAATCGTGGATCTGTGAGGAGATCACCCAGTGTTGTCTCTATCCAAGTATTCTTCTGTTCAATGCAGAGAACAACTTGGGCAATGCCTGGATCTGAGAGTACTGATTCAATGGTATCGTGCACAAATGGTTGTTCTTTATCAGTCATGGCAGTGACGATTGCTGCTACTTCTGGCTGAATGTCACTATTGTGTTTAACGCTCATACTTTCTCCTCTATAATCTTCTTCAAATGGTCTGCCAATCTCAACGCAAATGCTACGATCGTAAATGTGGAATTTGCTTGCCCAGAAGTCACAAAAATAGAACTACTAGCAACAAACAAATTATCCAAACCATGAACGTTGCAGTTATTTCCAACAACACCATCCTTGGGGTGTTCTGACATCCGAGTTGTCCCAACTTGATGAAATCCATCTCCAGCTTGTTCCCAGACGCTAGCTTCGGGATCGTCAGTGACATATTTCAAATAACCACAATTATGATTTCTTAAGTACTGATCCCAATATCTGTGGGCTTTAAGCACACCGTCGATGTCTTGTTGTGCGAACTGAATATCGATATTCAGTCTTCGCATTCCCAGTTCATCCTGGTCGTTGGATAGACTTATTCGACTATCTGGGTTTGGCACCTGCTCGCTGTGATAGTGCAGGGGATACTCGTTTGCAGCACTGTAGACAAATAATGCTGGAATTTTTCTTTTGGCGATGTATCGCCCATAGCCAAAACGAGGCACAAAGGTAATCGCTTGTTTAAAGTCCTTCAACACATTCATGACATGCGCCCAATAGATCCCCTGACCTTCTTTGCCGATGGCGGCTTTGCGCATCGCTGTTGAAGTCAGAAAATTTTTCAGCACAGGCGTACTCAAAGCCAGATATGCAGAAGACAGGATAGCATTTTGATGAGCTGGATCGCCAAATTTGGGCGATCCTAACCAAGCGACAATGTTCGGGAGTTGCTGTTCGTGTAAAAACTCGCGGGTAAACGAGAATCGACGGCGCAAATAGATTTTGTCTGGATCTCGATCGAACCCAAATACCGTATCCTGAGGCGGTGTCGTGAAATGGACAACTGCGATGTCCCCCGAAAGGTGTCCCATGTAAAACCTTCCCAACAGCCCACTCTGGTTACCGATTCCCCCAGGATGCCTTCGATCGGATGCCAGTAGCAACCGTGTAGTATTCAACGCCCCACCCGCCAGTACATACTTTTGGCATTTCACTCGAATAGTCTTACCCCCCAATGTCTTGGCTGCGAGTAACTCAACTTGATCGTTCTGTTCGCTAGTTTCAATTTCGGTACAAGTTAAGTTGTAAAGTAGTTTGATCTTTTCCGATTGCTTCAGATCGTTGAAATATTCTTTACCAAAGTTGGTAGGCAGAGACCATCGCTCCAAGGTGGAGGTGAGTACCTCTGCATCGGGTAATCCTGGCACGATCGATTTCTGGGCGATGTTCGGGATATTCTCGATCTTAAATTCTGACTTTCCACACAAGAAATAGTCACAAGCCCTTTGAAAGTACCCGGCGATCTCCTCATAGCCAATCGGCCAATCCGAATTCGGAATATACGATCGTCGATCGAAATCGACAGGATCGTAAGGCAAACAACGTCCACCCCAAATAGTCGATGTTCCGCCCAACTGCCTCCGAGTACATTCCGACATCGGTGCATGGAATTGCGGATCGAAATGACTCGCTTCACCAAGATTTTGAATTGCCGCAGAGAAATGCAAACCTCCACTCTCGATCAGCACAACTTCGTATCCGGCATTAGCTAACTCTAGAGCTAAAACAATACCCGCTGGACCTGCGCCAACCACTGCAATATCTGAGGTAAAAGTGGTCTGATTGTCAAGAGTTTCAGCATCAATAAACATTGCCTTGATTATACCTCTGAAATTTAATACACATTTTGATTAATCACTCTACAAGTAGTCTAAATGGCGATCGACCAATGTCGTCGATGCAAATAGACTGCGACCAACCACCATAAGATAAGAGTAACCAATGCCAACAGAAATCCAGCAGTGGGAGCCTGCGCCCAGCTCAAGAAAAAATGCTCGTAAAGCCACTGATAGCTGGACAGTGATCCCCTCTCAACACCTACATAGGTTTTCTCCAAAAGTTTAATCATCAATTCTGAGGCAATAAACACAAAAATAGAGTTTAATCCTAATATTTGCACTGGATAGCTCCAACGCCGTTTGCCACGTACTTCAATTAACTCATAACAGGCTGCGAGTAAAATTAATGCCAGCCCCACTGCAAACAGCGCATAGGAACTAGTCCACAGCTTCTTATTGATGGGGAGCCAGAGACTCCAGAGTTGTCCCAGTCCAATACTACCCAGCCCAAATAGTACCAGCGTCATACTCTGATGAGAGCTGCGAATTTTTTCGGTGACTACTTCCTTCTGGAGCCAAGCTCCAGTGAAATAGCCCATGAGCACGATCGCCGTCGTACTCATCAGACCGAACCAACTCATGATGCCGAATGTCCCAACCTCTCCGTGAGTCAGACCGTCCGCGACAGCTTTGGGTTCGGGGATGGGAAAAGCTGTATATGCTAGCCAATAGCCGATTAGTAGCAGCGCAGTAATTCCCCACTGTGCTTTGCGTGAAAGTGTGAGCACGATCATTGCAGTAGCTAGATAGGCCAAACTAATCCGCTGCAACACCCCCGTGATTCCAAATGTGCCCCACTCATAAGTCCAAAAACCATTGAGCAGTAGCCCCAATGCAAATAAGATCACCCCGCGCCGCAACAATCGCCAATATAACGCTGGTGTAGGTTGATGGTTTTGGCTATATTTTGCCAACGAAAAGGCCATAGCCACACCGACGATAAATAAAAAGCAGGGAAACACCTCATCTGCCAACGTGAAACCATGCCAACTTGCATGAGCCAACCAAGGATGAATCGATGGGGCAAGGCTCGCTGTATTGACCAGGAGCATCCCGGCGATCGTCATCCCGCGCACGGCATCAAGTGATTGCAACCTAACTGATTGTTGGGGGTACATATTAGGGAATAGGGAATAGGGAATAGGAAATAATGACTAAACACTAAAACACTATAATCTCACTGAGACTTCTGGCATGAAGTCTTGAGCCTGTACATGAGTGGATGTAACTTTAGTAGCAAAATACTGTTTGATTACTTCAATATTTTTCTCCACTTCACGGCGAGAGTAACTAGGATAAGTTGGCAAATAGATTAACGCTCGTTCGACTTTTCTAGAGTTGGGGCAATCGCGATAAAATTCTTGAAACTGAGGTAGATCTGCGGTATTGGTAAAGTGTCCCGCCGCTATATCTCGACCTCGATCGAACATAAACCGCAGTAGTTCATCTCGGCGATCATAGAGGATGGGGAACCACAGGTAAGTATGAGATCCATCGGCTCGGAGCGGAGGCAATATTAACTGATCCAGATCTTTTAGCCCCTCGTAATAAATATGTGCATATTCAATTCTCGCCTGAATATCGCGATCGACATTTTTCATCTGTGACAACCCCAGACGAGCCTGAAATGGAGTGTACTGAGATTTGTAAACATCGGGAAGTTCGGCTGCGGGTTTACTTTCCTGCGGGTTTCTCCGCACTCTCCGGTTAATAAATTCAAAATCATTTAGGTAGCTGAAGCGAATAATGGGGTAAGTCAACAGTTGAAACAGAATTGGCAAACTAGCAATGTCGTGGATCGCCCCTTTTTTGACCTTGTTCGCGATCCCAGGTAGAGCAGGATACGAAAAGTCGCTCAACTCCGCGCGGATGTTCTCGACTACATCTGCTCGATTGGTAACTACCGCCCCGCCCAAAAATGTCGGCATATTTTTGTGCATTTCAAAACTAAATACACCAACATCGCCAATCGTACCGACGGCTTTTCCTTGTTCTTTCACGCCAAATGACTGGGCGGCATCCTCAATCAGCGGGATCTTGAACCGATCGCAAATTTCCTTAATCCGATGTGCCTCGACCGCAAGTCCATGTAAATGAGTAATCAAGACTGCTCCCGTATTGGGGGTAATTAGCCGCTCCAATTCAGCCACAGCGATATTACATGTCTCTAGGTCAACATCAGCAAATACGGGTCGCCCGCCCGCAAAAATCACCATGTTAATAATATCTGTCATGGTGTAAGATGACAAAATTACTTCTTGACCGGGTTTGATCAGAGCTTTGACAGCCAGATAGATCCCCAGCCGACATTGATAAACGCAGACTGCGTAATCAGTAGCAACTCGATCTCTAAGTGCCTGCTCAAAAACCTCAATATTTTTGCTGTCTTGTCGTAATCGCCCGCCTAAGATGTAGCCCAAAAACATCAGGTAGCTATTTAGATTTGTATAGAGCCGATTTTTAGGATTAGGTTCAAAATTTAGCATATGTCTATATTTTGGATTGCAGTCAATTGTTGACAAATTCGATCGCTTCGACAAAACAGCTTGTTGCACTCTCAGGAGTATTTTCAATCATGATTTGTGCAGAGCGATCGCCCATGCTTTGAATTAAATCGGGTGTATCTAAGAATCGAGTCATATATTCTGTTAACAGATCTACTAGATCGGGTGCATACCTGAAACCATTGGCTTCTTCCTCCACCATTTCTGCTGCCCCTGCTCCAGTTGAGCAAATAACAGCTTTACCAAAAGCCATCGCCTCCGTTAATACCATCCCCCAGATATCATCATAGGTTGGAAAAATGAAGACATCGGCAAATTGAAAATAGGCACCTAGACAGCGATAAGGAACCGCGCCGATCCACATGACCTGTCGATCTAAACCAGCCTGCTGCACAACAGCTTCGAGTTCGAGCCGTTGTTCACCATCACCAACAACCATCAGCGTGTAATCGGTGAAGCCCTGTTGATTCAATCGCGAACAAGCTGCTAGTAAATTTTTGAGTCCTTTGCGGGGAATAATCTGCCCGACAAAGAGAAAGATCGGTCTCCTAATTTTATTGTCTAAATGAGACACCTCCTCTGCTGAATATTGAAGCAGAGCATTCAGGCTGGGAACCAGAAATGGTCTGGCAAATACTCGCTCTGGGGTGACGTGTAAAGTATCCAGGAGGTAAGATTTCCCCGATTGACTATTGACGACAAAGGCATCAGCCAACCGCACCATGAATCGGCGCACCTGATAACGAACGGTGGAACTAGGACTCTCATAAATAGATGAACCACCTTCGTAGGTGATAATCACCTTCCAGCGGCAGATTGGTTTTAGCAGCAGTACGATTGCTGTCCAGACGCTAAAGGCATTAGCAAAAATCACCTGCGGTTTGAATTGCAACAGATGACCGACGATTTGCGGTGAGGGAACGGAAAAGCCGATCGAGTAGCCATTTGCTGCCTTTACAAATTCAATGTAACCAGTTGCGCCAACTTCTTCAACGACAAAAGTATTTTCAAAGCCAGCCGCATAACCTGGCCACTGTCCTGTAAAAGCGATCGTATTAGGGAAAGTTTTTGTGAACTCGCACAAAAGATGCTGAAACGAAAGTCCTCCAGTACCCATGACTGGCAACAACCAGGCAACTCGTTGCATTTCAATTTGTTTCATACTTATTTATTCATCCTTTATTTCTTTCTTTAACATTTGAAGTAACGCTTAAGGCACGATCGAGATATTGCTTTGAATCATGAATCATCTTCTGTAGCCTGTGGTAATCAATATTCATTTCCATAAGATTTAGATCCATTTGTAGATCTAATTTTTTTAAGTGTAGAGACATCTGATTTGATGATATTATCCGATCTTCTCCCTTGAGATCCCTCAAAATATCTCCTATTTTATTTAATTTAGAGTTTCTAACAAAAGCAGAGAAAGGTTTATTGAAAATAATTGAAAAGACAATTCCATGATAAAAATCCGAAATAACATAAGATGCCTTGGCAAAATAGCCTAGCCATTCGGCAGGACCTACTGCTAAATAATTATAATCGGCTATTCGACAAGGATAGCCAATAGCAATGAGATCTAGTTCATAATGCTTTGCTATTTTTTTTACATAAATCTGTTCTTCTGAAGACAACTGAGCATAAATCAAAAGATATTTTCTTCTTACTTTTGGCAGAATGAGTATCTTTGAATATTCACAGAGAAAAGTGGGATCAAGAACCTTGACAGCAGAAATATTACAGGTATGAACGAGTTCAAGACTATTTTCATCTCGCACGGATATCGCTGAAAAGGATTGGAGCAATTGACTGATTCGAGAAAAATTCTTGCCGATATTATTAGATGATGTATAACCAAAGCTTACCCCATAACTAATTTTAGGAATCTGCTCACTCACAAATTCTAGAAAGTAATTAAAATCAAAATTTTGTAATGGTAAGTGGATATTCCAAATTTCATCACTTCCACAAATTATTAGATCGAAATTTTGTGCATATTTTTTCAAATCTTCACTTGTGCGATACTTTCGGTTAGTTATTCTAACATATTTATCTAAAAAAATATTCATCTTCCATTTTTTAATTATATTAAATGTAAAGTAATGATTTTCAAAGAGATTTTTACCGATCAAGTTAGATGTTCTATTTGTAGAATAATTTATTAATTCAACATCATGTCCCGCCATTTCTATTACATTAAATAGAGCACATGCTTGCAAAATGGCACCGTAGTTGGCAACGCCATGAAAAGTGAGAATCCCTATTTTCATGAGTGAAAAAATGGTTTTGTAAAGATAATTATTTAAGAGATCGACTAGTAAGATCTAATTGCATACAAGATATTCTTATTTTCTATAGGGTAGGAGGCTCTTAATTCCGGGTAAGAATAAGATTGTTTCTAGCATCTGCTGGATAAAATTAGGCGTTGGGTTATGAGTTTGTAAATAGCTATATAGCCATTTGTAATTGGGTGTCGATCGATCGAATTCTTTCATCCACTTAAGAGTTTTTACCCAAGTTCTTTCTCGATATTGTTCTTTTCTAGGGCGAAACAGATGCTCGTGAATACAAACTATTTCCTCAAAGCTACTCAGTCGTTCTGATGGTGGCATGGCATTGTGTGAATGCACTGGATAGTTATAACCTGGGGAAAAGTTGAAGACTTTTGCAGTCATGGCACAGATAGTAGCAGAAAGAGCCGACTGTTCATAGTACCAATTCTCTTTAGTGGTAGTCGTACCTTCTTCTAAAAGCTGCTCGATTGTCTGCTTCCAAGCAGTAAAGATACCCTTGTTTCTTCTAACTGCAACTACACCAGAGTTCCAGAAAGCTCTAATTTTTTGTTGGTCTACTGTCGTTGTGACGAATCGATTGAGATCTTTCACTCCCGCAATATTGTAAAGACGCATCCAATACTCTTCGTTAGGGTCGGATGCGCCTGCTGAACCAATCATTTTGTGATGCTCAGGACGAATCCCGATATCGTACTCTGGTGGTAATGAAAATTCTTTTGGCTCTGAAAAGAAGACCAAATCGCTATCTAGAAAGACCAGGATATCAGCATCTATAGCTTGTTCTGCATATGCACAAAGCAGTGGTTTATTAGCTAATGGATAGTCAGGATACTTACTATTAAGAACAACTTTTTGATGCTTCACACCAAACGATTCAAGTTTCTGAATAGTTTCTGGTGAAACGTTGTTTTTCTCTCGAATCTGAAAACTAAATAGTGGTGAATCTTTAAAGCTTCCGGTATACCTACGAAAACTTTCGACCATTAGTAAGGATTCTTGCTCTAGTGAACCACATTCAGTACATAGAATAAAAGCTATAGATACAGACATATATACGCTCTCCAACTTAATTATTAATGAAATTGTGATACCAATTTAAAGAATTAAAGCTATAGATCTTTACCCTTCCCAACCTTCCCTTATCAAGGAGAGGAGCTAGCCTGTTATTTACTAACTTTAAATTGGTATGACTATGATTGAAAGGAATACAAAGAGTAATTGCACCTTGATAATACTATCTTATCAATCTTGCTAAATTTTCGGCTCAGTACAATGGCTAATTTGCTAATTTATTCACTAAATTTTATCTCGTATTGATACAGGTAAAAAATGATTTGCATCGGGATTTAGATACTGAAAAATTGTGCTGGTATATCGATCGATTGAGTTTTGTTCGGCAAACACCTGCATCTGCGATCGATCGCCTAATGTCTCTGGTAGTTCCAATAAACAGCCAGAGAGTGCCCTGGCAATCGCGGATGGATCGGTTGAATCTACCGCTAAACCCAACTGATAACGCCGCACCAGCTCTCCCATCAAACCGTAATCAGAACTCAATACAGGCTTACCTGCTGCCGCCGCCAGCAGCAAAATTCCACTCATCCCAACGTGTTGTTGATAAAGAGCTAGCACCACATCTGCTAATTGAAAATAGCTGGAGACATCATGTTCGGGGATAAATTCATCACACTCTACCAGTTGAATTGGCGCAATCTGACAAAGTACAGTTATCTTTGATCGAATATTTGCTCGTTCAGTGGCGTTGGTTTTACCGACTAAGAGGAGGCAGATATTCTGACAGCGTTCTGGAGGTAATAAGGCGATCGCCTCTAGTAGTTGATAAATCCCCTTGCGCCCATCCAATGCGCCAAATAGCAGAAATACTCGGCGATGTTTTTCGATCCCTAACTTGGTGCGAAAGGTTGCCAGATCCAGTTGGATTGACGGGTAAGGTTGAACCGGATCGGCAAGATGGACGATCTGGACATTGGATCGATCGTGTTCAATTGCTTTGACGGCAAAGGGATCGAGACAGAATAATGTCTGAAGTTGTGGATGATGCAAGATTCGCCCTAGTGTAATGCGTTCGCGCCACTGTTGCAGCCGCTGTTTGCGATTTGGCTGGTAGTTGGCAAACAGATCGTAGTGAAAAGTGGGTCTAAAATAAATCCCCGAAAATGGACAAGGTGACTGCATCCCAACTGCTAAAGGAAGTTCGCAGGTATCTAAGTACATAATCAGCGCGTGAGTTGTTTGCAACTTTTTGGCATACTTGCAAAAGAGTTGCCATTCGCGCAAGTTTCGGAGTGCCCGATTCATCCCTGAATGACGATCTCCCAATGCTGCGGCTTCGGCGGTGGAAATCGGCACGAGATTGATTGCTGGATGCTGATAACTGGAAATAGCCGCAACGGTATCTTGATGAATCTCGCAAAACTGCGGTAACACGACAATATCGATCACGCCAGCAAATGCCTGACGATCAGCGTACTCGACGAGGTGCTGAATGTAGCCACCGTGATGTCCTCCCAAAGCCAAGTCGAACAACATTAGTCGGGGAGAGGTTTGAATAGACTGTGAGGAAATGGGCAAGTGCTTCATAACTCGTTGGGAAGATAGAATTCACACGATCGATGTTTTGGCAGGACAGTCAAAGCGATGGTGGCTGATCCAATCGAGATGTAGCTTGACTCAGAGCAGGCTGGGGTTGATTCTCATTCTGAGAGGCTACGCCAACGAGAATTTTGTGAAACAGCGATCGATATCGATGTGCTTGTACTTCCATCGCATACTCTCGTTCTGCCTTGTGACGGGCAGCACGACGCAAGCTGTTGTGTCGTTCGCAGTCTTCCAGTACCCAGGCAATTCCCCTGGCTAAATCTGCTGTGTCGCAGTAGTCAGCAATGTAACCATTCTGCTGATGATCGACGATAGCTTCTAAGCCAGTATTTGCGAACACGACGACGGGAGTACCACAAGCAAGGGACTCGGATGCCGTTTGCCCAAATGCTTCTTCGATCGATGGGGCAATCATCACATCAGCAGCAGCGTAGGCATTTCGCAAAGACAAATCGTCGTGCAACTTCCCCAAATAATGAACGGGAAAGCCCAAGTCAATTGGCTGATCTGGTTGGGAGGAACCAAATACAACTAGTTCGATTCGATCGACCCAACCAGTCTGACTGAGCTGCTTGAGCGCAGCTTGCAGCAAGTGAAATCCCTTGCGAGTATCTTCAGTTGCATCGATCGCCCCAAACAGGATAAGTTGCTTGTCTTGTGGTAGATTCAATAGCTCTCTGGCGATCCGCGAATCGATCGGCTGAAATACCGTGGTGTCCAGCCCAAAGGGGATAACTTCTACCTGGCTGTTCTGAAATAGAGAGGAAGCCTTGACACATTTTGCCATCCACTCGCTGGGAGCGACGATGTGGAGGTTCAGATTTTGCCAAGCTTTGGCTTTGCGTTGCCAAACAGCCCGAGATAAATCAGCTTCTCGACCACTTTGGAGTTGGGGGCAATTACCACAAGATAATGTGTAGCGATCGCAGCCCAAGGTATAATGGCAGCCACCTGTAAATGCCCACATATCTTGAAGTGTCCAGACCAAAGGCTGTTTAAACTTAGCCAAGGCTGATACAGGTACGAAACCATTACAAACCCAATTGAGATTGATAATATCCGGTTTAAATCGATCGACACTCCTGCGTAAATCATCAGGAAACCACTGCGGCGAGAATATTTGTTGGCGATGTTGATAAAACTTGAGCGGATAAGCATCCCCGATCGATCGTAATTTTGCCAGCAACTTACTTTCAGCCGTGATCACAGTGGAGTCGCTGCTCTGTTTGTGTTGCACCATTAACTGGGAGTCAATATCGATGCTGAGCAGACCCTGATGAATGCGATAGGCTGCTCTGGCTGCTCCGCCTGCAAGATCGAAGGCACTTAAATTCAAGACTTTCATGTTGGTTGCTTTTTGCCCCAAGCAAAATAAATGGTTTTTCCACATAAATAGTTTTTCAACTAAAAAAAGGTATTGCTGAATTTAGGGATAATTATTTATTGCTTGGTGCAGTTGCATGGATGGGGAACCAGTCCGCACTGCATCCGCTTTTACAACAAACTTATTCGCCTCATCCCATCTCCCATCAACAAAATTCAAGGATAGTTTTACCATTGATATTTATTTAATATTTATTGTCGTTCAACTACTTCCTGATAACTGCCAGCTTCAACAACTTTACCTCGCTCTAGCCTGTAAATTTGATCGCAGTGTTCAATTGTCGAGAAACGATGAGCGATAATAATCATTGTTTTGATTCCACTTAAAGATTTAATTGCCTCTGTGACTAAACCCTCTGTTTCATTATCCAAAGCTGCTGTTGCTTCATCAAAAACTAGAATTTCTCTTTCGTGATAGAGTGCGCGCGCAATCCCGACTCTTTGACGTTGACCACCGGAGAGCAGCACACCTCGCTCCCCAACCATCGTATCGATCCCATGTGGAAGTTGCTCAACTAATTCTTCTAGTTGTGCGGCAACGATCGCCTTGTCTAGTCTTTGCCGATCTATTAATTGATCTGGAACGCCAAAGGCAATATTTCGTTCGAGAGTATCATCGATCAGAAAGATCGACTGCGGTACATATCCAATTAAATTTTGCCAAGCTCGAAGATCTGGATAAATCGAAGTTCCATCGAGTATGATATCTCCATTCTGAGGGATTAGTAGTCCTAAAATGACATCTACAAGTGTCGTTTTACCTGCGCCTGATTTACCGATCAAGCCGATAGATTCTCCCTTTCTAATTACGAGAGAAACCTGTTCAAGAGATTTTTGTTCAGCATGAGGATAGCAATACGAAACATTAGCTAAGACAATCTTTTCCTTGAAGGGAAGAAGCGATCCACTCAAACCTTCACTTGCAATAAACTTAGGATTTTTGCGAGTATTTACATCCTCTAATTCTTTAAGATCTAGATATATTTTATCTAACGAGTAGGCATTATATCTGATTCCATTGATCGAAGATAGCAAATTACCCACTGCTGGAAGTAGCCGAATCGAGGCTAGTGCAAATATCCCCAACACTGAGCTGAGATTTTGAGCATTTCCCTGATTCGTAGAGATGAATACAAAAGTAAAAATTATGAGAAAAGTTATTAAAAAAGCTTCAATCACATAGCGGGGTAAATTAGTAAAGCTCAAGGCTAAACTGCCACTAACTGAATATTGATTTATTTGTTCTTCCATTTTGCCCTCAAAATATGGCTCACAACCAATTATTCGGGTTTCTTTTAGACCTCCCATCCCATGATTTATGAGTCGGATCATCTCAGTACGTGCATCTGAGCCTTCCTTCCCCCAGCGGGCAATTTTATTTTTTGAAGATTCTAATAAACCATAAGACAACACCAAAATACCACCAATGATAATCATTGCCATTGCATTAGTATTAACCAAGAGCACTATAAGTGCAAAAGTGACGATGGCATTGGAAATAGAAGTAAGCAGTGGCATCATCACACCATTGCTAAACCGCTCTGTTTCATTGAGCACATTTTGAATCAGCGAAGCACTATTTCTACTTAAATGGAAAGTATATGGGGCTGCTAGATAGCGGTGCATCAGTCTAGCTGACAATTCGCCCTGCTGTCTGAAACCAAATTCAAAGATTAATCTTTGAGAATTAAAGCTTAAAAATGATTTCAAATAAAAAATAGCAATTACTAAGCCGCCCAGCAACAACAGAAATTGACTTGGAGAATTCAAGCTTAATTGTTGATAAATAGAGTTTAGAAAACTATTTTGAACGATCGAATTGGGATTGGTAGCGAGAGAGATAAATGGTCCAATCAGACCAGTACCTAACACTTCCAGACAAGAAACAAATAAAAATAGTAGTACCATAAGTACGAGGCTTTTGTACTTACCTTCAAGAATATAAATAAATTTAAGTAGATATTGGCGCATGAAAATATATGATTATGTGTATAAATTGAGCCTAGATTGTACGATCTAGTAAATATAGTTTCACCAGCATATTAATTATCTTGCTTTAGTTGGTTGGATCGGTTGAGAAATACTTTCACCTAGATCGTTAAATGCTCCCACTGAGTAGCTAGCATCGAGCGTAGCCTTCTTGTCTTGAAACTCCAACACCATCTTTGGTGGATCTGCGGCATCGCCAAAATTATGCCCCTGTCCTTTCCAAGTTTCGATCAATGAGTTATTGCGATAGATCCGAAATGAAGGCAATCCATTTTCTAGATCTGGCCGATGGTTCCAAGTTAGCAAGACTGTCATTGGTGCGATACTGGTAGCAGTTAGAGCGGTTGGTGCCATCGGTTTCTGAATTGGAGAAATTTTACCTGTATTGACATATTGCTGCCATTTGCGAGCTGTTTCCTCATTTGGCAGCCAGGCTGCTTCGAGTTGATTGCCCTCAAACCGATCGACAGGAGCAATCTTGCGGGTAACTAGATTACCCAGCCAGCCGTGAGTTTTATCGATCGACCGCAGATCGTTGCCGCTTACGGGTAGCCGGAGCGTGAAGAGCGCATCCAAGTACGGGATCGCCAGCAAACGGGTATCGCCAGTTTCATGACCAGCTTGAGCTTCGATCGCCAGTGACCAGGGGGCAGCTAATTTTCGATAACGCTGAAATGCCTGGATCGGCAAATCGTGGGTTTCTTTAACTAGCACTCGATCTTGTTCGCCCAAAGCAAAGAGCACTGGGATGTTTGCTAATATCGGGTTACTACCTAAAAGGTTAAAAGCTCCACCCCGTGCCGCAATTACCGCAATAATTCGTTCTGGATATTGTTGGAGCATCTGAGTTGCCCAATCTGCACCACCAGAATGCCCCCAAAGTGCCCAAGGAACCCGTTCGAGTTCTGGATGTTGACTCTGGAGGGCAAAAGCATGAAGTGCTTTGACGAAAGCTGCTCCAGAGCCGTAATTAATCAGTGCCCAATCTTCACAGGGACGATTTCCGGTGGGAAATTTAGTACCGAGCAGCGCAAACTGGTGTTTGATAGCTAATGCCTGCCACTGGAGATCGTTAGCATGGTCGAGTCCTGTCGCTGCTTCTGCATCGCCGCAGCCATGTTGCTTGACGATTAATCCCCGAATTGTTGGGACATCAGGGGGAATCCAAATACGGTAGTCTGCTGACTGGTAATTGTCTTCTTTGGGTGGTGGAATCGATACTTGATAATAGTGCCCATGCAAGATACTGCTATCGCCAGCAACTGCGACTGTAGAAGGCAATGGATCGGGCCTAATCGACAACCATTTTTTCCAGCCCATCCGCCCAACAACTACAATCGAAATAGCTAGTCCCAAGATTGCCCATAGTTTGATGATTGGTTTCATGGCGAACAGTTGTTGTCGAGGGCTTGTTCGAGGCAAACTTTCATTTTCTTAGCCAAAATAGGCGATTCCATAATAGAGGTATGGTCGCCAGGAATTTTATGTATTTCAACTCCATCTTTAGCAATCTTGTCCCAACCCAACTTTGGAGCTAGTTGATAGCCGGGAGGAGCTTCCATTGCTCGAAAGACAACGATTTTTCCTTGATAGGGCTGAGGATCGTATGCTTTGTAAGCTTTGCGATAGGACTCTTCCAGGTTTTTTAGTGTACTAGCAACGGAATCGTTACTGTCCTTGAGCTGCGCTGATGGACTAAAAAATGCCCAAGGAGAATGTTCTAAAACATAGCTACTTAAACGATTCAGATTTCGTTCGATCGAATTTTCGCTAGTATTAGCAGTGTCTTGATGTTCGAGATTTTCGCCTGAATCTTGTGCTGGAGCAATTGATGTGTCTTTAGCGATAAACAGTTTGTCGATCGCATTTTTGAGCTTGCTGGCGATCGCATTTTGCCCTGACTGTCGCGATTGAACGATCGATCTCGGCACACTGTATTTCAGTACATACAACAGCGAAGACAAAAATCGCGGGAATGGATCTAATAGCTTAATTCCCTCTGGCCCATAGCTATCAAACATTGCGACTAAATTAACAGTTTGTCCGCTAGCTTGGAGCTGTTGAGCCATTTCTAGCGCAATGTGACCACCGTTAGACAGACCCGCTAATAGATAAGGCCCTTCCGTTTGAACCCGCTGGATCTCATGAATGTAATCTGCTGCCATTTCTTCCAATCGATCGACCAGCGGTCGATCATTGTCCAGTCCACGCGCCTGTAGTCCATAGACAGTTTGAGCGGGATCGAGATTTAGGCTGAGATCTCGATAAATTAGCACATTAAATCCACCGCCATGAATGCAAAACAGAGCTTGCTTCGAGCTACCCTTTTGGAGTTCTACTAAGGGCGACCAAATCTCTGGAGCTAGATCCTGACGAATAACTATGGCTAATTGCTCGATGGTGGGGGCTTTTAATAAGATTGACAGGGGTAGATTTTTAGCGAAAGTTGTGGCAATCTGGGCGAATAAACGTACAGCAGTGAGGGAATTTCCCCCTAGGTCAAAAAAGTTGTCGGTGATGCTGATCGATCGAATATTGAGAGTAGTCTCCCAAATCTGCGTGAGCTGGGTCTCTAGCTCATCGTGAGCCGCGACAAAGGTTGTTGATCCTGGTTGGCATGATAAGTCTGGTAAAGGCAGCGCATGAACATCGATGGTGCCATCAGCGGTGAGCGGTAGTGCCACCATTAAGATGTAGGCAGCAGGAACCATGTGAGCGGGTACTTTCTGCTTGATGAAATTGTAAATCTCAGTGAGCGATAGGGTTTGGTTCGTCAGTGGTACTATGTATGCTGTGAGTATTTCCTGAGCTGCGGCATCTGGCTGGATGACAACTAAAGATTCCCAGATATCGGGATGTTGGCTCAGAGCAGTTTCAATTCTGGCAACCTCAATCTGTAAGCCGTAAATCTTCGCAATCGCATCGGCTCGTCCGACGAGTTCGATCGAGCCATCCGGTAGGTACCTTGCCAGATCTCCGGTCTGATAGAGGCGTGCTTCCGGTTTTGGATCGAAAGGATGATTAATAAATTTGCTGGCTGTCAGTTCGGGGCGGTTAAAATAATCCTGAGCTAGTTTATCGCCACCAATATAAAGATTACCAACTATGCCAATCGGCACAGGTTGATTGTATCGATCAAGAATAAATGTCTGCGAATGAGCAATAGCTCGACCGATCGAAATTGAGGCGTTGGTAGACGGAAGGATTACCGCCGGATTGTAGCAAGTGAGTCCCGTATTTTCTGGCAAACTATAGGTGTTAATTAACTGGCAATCTGGCAGATCTTGGGCTAATTTACTAACTACTTGAGGAGATAGAGCATCTCCGCCTGTGAATATTTGTCGCAGTGATTTGAGGGCTTCAATTTGCTCGATCGCCAGTTGGTGAAGCAAGCGAGTTGGGAGCCATGCTGTAGTTACCCGATGTTGTTGTAGAACCTTACCTAAATCGCTGTGGGCGGCTGATTTGCCAGGGAGGATGGCAATAGTTGCCCCATTGAGCAAACTGCCCCAAATTTCAAATACGGCGACTTCAGACGCAAGCGAACTGGACTGGAGCGATATATCTGCGCCAGTTAGCTCTATTCCCTCGCCTAAGTTAGCGAGTTGGATGATGCCTTGATGCCCAAGACTTACACCGATCACTTTACTGTCAGTCTGGCTGGGGTAAAGGATGTAGGCTGGTTGGGCTGAGGTGGAGTGGAGATCGGGGGATGTCTGAGGTTGTTGTGAGATCGCCTCCCAACTACGATCTAGATCGATCGCCTTAACTGAAGGATCTATTACTCGATCGAGCGAAGATTGGATCACTAAAATATTTGCCTGAGCATCCGTTAAAATGTCAGCAATTTGCGCATCTGGAGTAGCCGGATCGATCGGAATACAAGTTCCCCCAATTTTCAGAATACTGAGTAAGGTGACGATCGCTGCTGGAGATCGCTCTAGACAAATTCCTATATGTGCGCTGGGAATAACTCCTACCGATTTTAGATAGTGGGCTAGTTGGTTAGCCTGACAATTGAGTTCTCGATAGGTTAATTGTGTCTGTTCGTAGACTAGGGCGATCGCCTCAGGAGTCTGCTCGACCTGAGCCTCAAACGCCTCATGTACAAAGCTATGATGAGAGAGAGCAGTTTTAGTTTCGGCCCAGCTTTGTAACAGTTGTTGTTGTTCGGCGAGAGACAACAGGGGTAATTCCGACAGGTGTTGATCGGGATTGGCTAATATTCCTTCTAACAAATTTTGGAAGTGATCCAGCATTCGATTAATTGTGCTGGAGTCAAATAGATCGGCGTTGTAGTCGAATACATACCCCAATCCTTCGTCCTGTTCGCGCATGACCAAGGTCAGATCGTATTTAGTCTTGCCGTGATAAATATAGCCAAACAACGAGGTAATCGTTAGATCGGGCAGCGGCACAGATGCCATGCCTCGTCCATTCGACCACGGGGGGTTGAGCGCAAATTTAACCTGAAATAACGGCGATCGACTCTGGTTTTGTTCGGGGCTAAGTTCTTCTAATAATTTTTCAAAAGGCAAATCTTGATGCGCGTAAGCTTCAAGGGATGCTGCACGGACTCGGTTAAACAGCTCTCTGAAGGTTGGATTCCCCTCAAAATTAATCCGTTGGATTAAGGTATTAGAGAAAAACCCAATCAGTCCTTCTGTTTCCACCTGACCTCTACCAGCACTGGCAAAACTAATCAGAATGTCGTCTTGTTGTGAGTAACGATGCAATAAGATCTCGAAGGCCGCAATCAGTGTCATGAACAAGGTTCCCCCTAACTCTTGACTCAGACTAGTGAGATTGGCGTTCAAGGATTTTGGTAGCATTCGGGCGGCTCGATCGCCCCGATAAGTCTGGACCAGCGGCGGACGGGGACGATCGATCGGCAACTGGATCGCAGGTAAGACACCTGCTAGTTTCTGCTTCCAGTAGCTAAGTTGGGACTCCAAAACTTCTCCTTGGAGCCACTGGCGTTGCCAATGGGCAAAATCGACATATTGAACAGGGAGGTCTACTAGGGGTGAGGGTTTGCCAGCGATAAAAGCAGTATAAAGAGCGATGAAATCTCGATAGAATACATCAGAAGATGCCCCGTCACAAATCATGCAATGCATATTCCATACCAGCAGATGTTCATCATCGCTCAACTGGAGCAAAAGTAATCGTAAGATCGGCCCCTCCAGCAAATTAAAAGGGCGATGAGCTTCCGCAGTTGCGAGTCGCAGTGCTTCTGCATCGCGTCGATCGACAGGAATCTGTCGAAGGTCAATTACTGGTAGGTTCAGATCCAGATCGACGATAATCGCCTGAGTAGGTTGTCCATCGACAGGTGGGAAATGGGTGCGGAGCACTTCATGACGACGAACCAATGCTTGGAGGCTTTGCTCCAGCACCGCAACGTTGAGCGATCCAGTGAATCGCACGACAACGGGCATATTGTTAGAAGAACTATCAGGCTCAAACTGATGCAAGAACCAGAACCGCTGTTGAGCAAAGGACAAAGGTAAGTGCCCCTGTCGATCGATTTGCCCGATCGGGGGAAGCTGCGAATTGCTAGTGGTAGCTTGATGCAGAAACTTGATAATTTCTACTTTGCGAGTTTTTAACTCAGACAGCAGTTCGGGATTAAGTGAGTTTTTGGCAGCGCGATAGCGTAAGCGATCGTCTTCTACCCACAGCTTGACATCACACTGACGTAATTCCGCCAAGAGACAATCTAATGTTTTCATAGCTCTCCCTCTTCATAATCTTCGGTGAGATCGCTTTGTGTCACCTGTCTTCCTTGTGCCGCCCACCGCAAAGTTTCTACCCGATTTGCCAAATCTGCCACAGTTGGTAGTTCAAATAGGCTCGACAGATTGATTTCGATCTGCAAAGTCTGTCTTAATCGAGCAATTACTTGAATTGCTAGTAAAGAGTAACCCCCTAGCTCAAAGAAATTGTCGTGAACACCCACCCGATCGAGATTCATCACTTGTGCCCAGATATCCGCAATTTGTTGCTCGATCTCGCTACGAGGAGCTACATACTTTTCGGCTAGTTGTCGAGTACCATCGGGTTTTGGTAGTGCTTGGCGATCAACTTTGCCATTTGGAGTGAGTGGCATCAGAGCCAAATTTATCAGGAGCGAAGGTACCATGTAGTCAGGCAGTTTATCCTTGAGGAGCTGTCGCAGTTGGGGAATTTGCCGATCTGCGTCTGCGCCATTCACCAGCACCACATAGCCAACTAATGTTTTTTCATCGGGAATATCTTCCCGTACCATCACTACTACTTCCTGAATGTTGGGATCTAGTGCGATCGTCGCTTCTATTTCGCCTAACTCAATGCGGAAGCCGCGAAACTTGACTTGGTTATCGATCCGCTGCAAATATTCAATTTTGCCACTAGGCAAGAACCGAGCAAGATCTCCAGTTCGATACATCCGCGCATTTTGGTTGTCGGCAAATGGATCGTGGATAAACCGTTCGGCTGTCAGTTCGGGACGATTTAGGTACCCTCGCACCACGCCTGCACCACTAATGTACATTTCACCAAGGATGCCAATAGGCACTGGCTGTTGATCGGTATCTAGTATATAAATCTGGGTATTGGCGATCGGTTTGCCGATCGACGGTTTGGTAGCGATCTCGTCATCAATTCGATCGCAAGTAGACCAGATTGTAGTTTCTGTCGGCCCATACATATTCCAAACACTTTGTGCCCGCTTTACCAGTTTTCTCGCAAGATTAGGTGCTAAAGCTTCGCCACCACACAGCAGTTTGAGTTGTGGAGAGCCTTTCCACCCCGCAGCGAGCAAAATTCGCCAAGTTGCGGGAGTTGCTTGCATGAAAGAACAGTTACAACTCTCGATCGTTTTGAGCAAAGCCTCTCCATCCATCGCCACTTGACGACTAATTAGCACTGTAGTTGCACCAACTGTCAATGGTAAAAGTAGTTCTAGTACAGCAATGTCAAAAGAAAGAGTGGTGACAGAAAGCAGCACATCGCCTGTGACGATGCCAGGTTTTGCCTGCATAGTGGTTAAAAAGTTGACCACACCTCGATGTGGTACTTGCACGCCTTTAGGTGTGCCTGTAGAACCAGATGTATAGATGACATATGCGAGATTGTCAGGCGAGATCGAATTAGCTGGATTATCGATCGACTGTTGGGAAATCGCTGTTTCATCTCGATCGAGACATACGATTTGAGTCTGGATCGGTGGCAGTCGATCTAATAGATCGCTGTGAGTTAACAATACTGAAATTTGAGCATCCTTAAGCATGAACGCAATTCGCTCTTCGGGGTAGGTAGGATCTACAGGTACATAAGCTCCACCTGCTTTGAGCACTCCTAGCATCGCCACAAGCATTTCTGTTGTCCGCTCTAGGCTAATTCCTACTAATACCTCGGAACACACACCCAAGGTTTGGAGATAATGAGCGAGTTGATTGGCGCGACGATCGAGTTCTTGATAGGTAAGCTGTAGATCTTCAAAAACTACCGCGATCGCGTCAGGTGTGCGTTCCACCTGTGCTTCAATTAATTGATGAATGCAAATATCTTGGGGATAGAATGCCTCGGTTTGATTCCATAAAGTTAATAGGTTTTGTTCGGAAACTGGTAACAGCGGTAGTGTTGCAATCGATCGATCTGGATCGGCAACCATCCCTTCTAGCAGCATTTCCAATTCTGCCATCCGCCGACGGATCGTTTCGGCATCGAACAAATTGGTATTATACTGACATTCCAGCGTTACCTTACCCGCAAATTCCGTCGCATTAACAAACAATTCAAAGTTTTCATAGGTGCGGGGATTGGAGTATAACTCCACCTCCAGCCCATCGAATGGTAGCTTACTGGTGTCCAACCCTCGATCGATATTCAGCAATACCGGAGCCAGCGGAATTCGACTCGCATCGCGGGGAATTGCTAACTTTTGAACCAAACTACCAAAAGTAAATTGTTGATGGTCGTAGGCATCTAGAACAGCCGATCGACGAGTTTGCAGGTACTCGCTAAGGGAGGATTTCCCATCCACCCGACTTCGCAACGGTAACATATTGACACAATGTCCGACCAAGTTGTAAAGCTCAGATGCTGCCTGTCCTGCGGCTAAAACCCCCACCACCAGATCGTCCTGTCCAGTCAGACGATACAGCCAAACTTCAAACCCTGACAACAGCGTTGTCATAAAGCTACAACCAAATTTAGTCCCAAGTTGCTTCAGACTAGTAACCAATACTGGCGATAAATCCCAATCTTCCCGCGCCGAATTAAATGTCCGCAGGGGAGGGCGGGGGCGATCCGTAGGCAGATCTACCAAGGGTATCGATCCCGCAAATTGTGCTAACCAGTAAGCTTCAGTAGCGATCGATTCTTCATCATCGACTGCATCGGCTCGATCGATCGCATATGCACTAAACCGTTCTGGTTCATCTAGATCTGGTATTTCTCCCTGTTTTAAGGCTGAATACAAGTTACCGAGATCGGGCATCATTACCGCCCATGACCAGCCATCACAGATAATATGATGAGCAGTGATAATAACTAAATGTTCTTCAGGATCGAGCTTGAGAATCTGCGATCGAAATAATGGCCCATGCTCTAGATTGAAAGGTAACTCTACCGCTGCGAGCCGGATCTCTGCCACTTTAGCTTCCCGCTCTGCCAGATTCAGCCCCGACAAGTCAATCGCTGGCACTTCTAGCACTAGGGATTCGGCGATACACAGCGTAGTTCCATCTGGACTGATCGTCATTCGCAACGCCTCATGACGCAGCACCAGTTGTTGTAGAGCCGATCGCAATGACTCAACAGCCAATACTCCTCGCAACCGTAGTGTTTGAGACTCATTATAAGCACAATTAGCCTCACTACCCATCTGTACCGATGCCCAAATCTCTGTTTGGGATTCCGTCGCAGGTGCGGTGAACAGTAGTTCGCCCTCAGCAAACGGATCGAAATCAACCGTAGTTTCGTTGGCGGAGCCTCTCTGGTAGAGAATTGGCTGTTGGTTTTTAAGCGATGAATTCATATAATACCTCTTAAATCTCAAACGCTAATGATTGAGCCGACTGACATACCGTTGGTTGAAACTGATCGATGCCGAAAATAAAATCCGTGAAATGCCTCTACAAATCGCTCTGGATGGAATGGGATAAAACATTGGCGATCCTGCTGCCAAGTATCAACTAGCTCATAGCCCAATCCTAACAAATCATTAATAAATTTGGTTCTATTTTGAATCTTAAAAGGGACATATGAAACAAAATCAACCTGTGGACGAACTAGTAAAGGCCTTTGCAACGTAACGTAAGTTTCACCATCGTAAAATGGTACATGATTGATAACTAAATGGCGAGGTTTTACCGACCATTTTACTAACATATCAGCTAGAGATTCTTCAAAATACTGTAGCATGCCGCAACTTAAGAAAATTTCTGCATCAGCATCCAAAATATTGGTGGTATGATCCAATCCAGGACTAGGAATTAGCTCCATCAGCTCCTCACAGACCTCAACAAGTTTAGGCACTTCACAGACTTTCCAGCGCAAGGCTTCAGGAAAAGAAATATACTGACGATAGGCATAATAGCCTGCTCCTGTCGCACCACCTAAATCAAAGACAGTAGAACTATCGGTAAAAGCTTGCCTGAGCCAAAGCATTACCGGATAATCGATCGGTTTGAGTTGCTTGACTTGCGGCAAATCTCTCAATCTTTCTTCGTAGAATTCACGATAGTTATAACCAGCTAAAGCACCTTCAGGGACGGCAGCTAGTGCCTCAGCAAAGGAGTCAAAAACATAGCGATAAAGATTAGGATTTCTAGTAAATAGCCAGTGGTAATAGTAATAATCTTTGAGAACAGGCGTATTTTCTACAAAGCTTCGGAAAACTTGCTTAATTGTTTTTGAAAAGTGGGACATGGCAGCCATTCACTAAGAGTTGGAAGTTGAGAGATTGAGCTGGATTAGGGTTTCAACAGTTGAAGACGAAAATAGAATCCATGATAAAAATCTACAAAGCGTTCCGGTTTGAATGGAATATAGCAAGTTCGATTTTGTTGCCAGCTATCCACTAATTCATAACCCAACTTTTCAATTGAATCTATAAAATGAGCGCGATTTTGAATTTTATAGGGCGTATAAGAGGCGATCTGGGTTTGATTTACCGGATCGACAATTAACAAATTTTGCAATGTAACATATTCGCCTCCATTATAGAAAGGAACATGATTAATAATCAGATGCTGTGGCTTCGACTGGAGTTGACTTAACAATTCTGACAGGGAAGGTTCTAGATATTGGAGAGTGCCACAGGTCAGAAAGATATCGAAACCCTCAGCATCAGCAATATCTGTGGTATATGACAATCCTGGGCTGCTAAACCGTTTCAAGAGTTCATTCCCCACCTGAACGGCTGAGGGGACATCACAGATTAACCATTGAATTGCTGGAGGATAGGAAATATAGTTGCGATAGGCGTAATAACTGCTCCCTGTATTACCGCCGAAATCAAATACTGTCGATCGCTCTTTAAATATTTCTCCAAGCCACACAAGTACTGGATAATCGATTTGTTTAAATTTACTAATCTCTTCCAGATCGAGGTTTTGTTTCAGAGATGTGTTGTGCAGATCGGCATAATCGTAACCAGAAGGTGTCCTAGCTGGAACTGCGGCTGAAGCTTTAGCAAAAGATCCGAAAACTCCTCGAAAAAGATTAGAGTTTCTGGGAAATAGCCAATGATAATAGTAGAAATCTCTCAGGATTGGTGTATTCTCTACAAATCCACGCAAAATTCGCTTTAAGCTTTTAACAATTTGATTCATCATTAGACGACTTCTTCTATTTTTAAATACTTCCCAGGGGAATTAGGATCGGGGCCATACCAGGCAGGTTTACCATCTGGATCGCGACCTAATCTTGCGCCTGGTTTTGGCGGCTGATTTCGTTGGCGGAGCCTCTCAGAATGAGAATCGAGTTTAATTCGCCCATCGCTATTACTGTCGCTCTTTTGCATTGACTGCGATGCCCCACTTGGCAAAAATTCGGCGGCTTGGAGTTCGGATACACTGTCTTTAAAAGCACGAATGATAACTTCAATTTCTTCATCCGTATGCGCTAATGTGAAGAAACATGGGCGATGATCCCAGACATGTACGCCCTTTTCTCGCATTAGATAGAACAGCAGATTTGCATAGGGCAATTCGTGGGGATAGTTAACATAAAATAACGAACTGAAATGAGCGATTTTGATCGGTGCTTTGACTCGATCGAAATGTTGATTTAGATGGGTGGCAAACTTATTCACCTTGTCAGCTAAAGATCGCTGTAATTCTGGCCCACCTTCCTTGAGTTTTTGCAGAACTGCTGCCGCTGCCGCTAAAGCCATCGGATGGCGCACGAAGGTACCTGCAAAGAAGGTAACGCCTACTTCGGGGATCGAGTTGTCCCCGTACTGCCAGAAACCACCATCGAGGGCATCCAGATATTCAGCTTTACCAGCCACAATCCCGATCGGCAAGCCACCGCCGACGATCTTGCCGTAGGTTGCCATGTCCGCCTGAATATTAAAATAAGCTTGAGCACCGCCAGGGTGAACCCGAAAGCCAGTCACAACTTCATCAAAGATCAATGCAGTTCCCGACTGCTCGGTGAGACGACGTAGATCCTGCAAAAACTCGTGGGGTTGTAAGTCTGGATCGCGGCTGCGAACTGGTTCAACTAAGATCGCCGCTAGATCATCGGCTCGATCGCGGAGAATCTGCAAGGATGCGGGATCGTTGTAGTCCAATACTAGGAGGTTATCAAACATTGAGGGCATAATGCCTGGGGCTGCTGGCAATGTTTTCAACTTCGCGCCTTGACGGTACAGTACTTCGTCAAATGTGCCGTGGTAGTCTCCCGCGAAGGTAGCAATTAGATCGCGCCCAGTTACGGTACGAGCAAGCCGGAATGTTGCCATGACAGCTTCGGAACCAGTATTACAAAAAGCAACTCGTTCCATCCCCGTAAATTCGGCAACCAGTTTGGCGACTTTACCTGCGAGGGGCGACTGAGGGCCGATTTCAATCCCTTTGTCTAGCTGAGCTTTGACGGCTGCTGTGACAAAATCTGGAGACCAACCAAAGAAGTTCAGTCCGAAACCATTGGTGATATCGATATATTCGTTGCCATCGACATCCCACAGTTTAGAACCTGATGCTCGATCGGTAACGATCGGATAAACCATTTCTTTGAGTAGCGGTGTAAATCCAGACACCGTGCGCGGATCGGCAAGATATTTGCGATGCTCTTGAGTCTGGCGTTTTGACTCTGGAGTGCGATCGTTGTAACGGGCAATGATTTTATCTAGCTGTGTTTGCTGTTCGCCACTCAACACTGTACTAACAGTTTTTTCGATTTTGGCTCCTGGCCCAGAAGATTTCTTCGGAGCGGCTAAAGCTGTGTCTGGCTGTGTCTGGAGAACTTTACTAGAGGGTACTGGGGTGTCGGTGGGAGCAGTCGCCACACCTGTTTGACCCAAAAGTGCCAGTTCTTGCGCCACTCCTCGTGCCAATTCACGGACGACACCTTGTAGATGGTGGACTAAGGCTCCCTCGATCGCCGTTGAGCTAGGCATAATTGGCAGTGGATTTATGACATTACCATTGCCATTTTGATGCCGATTAGTAGTATCAATCGCGATCGCAACTGGTGCTGGAAGTGCTTCTGCTGGCAAGTTTTCATCTAAAAAGTCTGCCAATGTCCCCAAATTGGGATAATCTTCTAACAGATTGCGAAAAGTAATTTTGAGTTTAAATTGTTTTTTGAGCGCGATCGCGACCTGAGTCAGCGAAAGCGAATCTAGCCCCATCTCCAAAAAAGTAGTTACCTCGTCAGCACTGCTCAGATCGAAACCTGAATTAGTTTCTAGTGCGGCTTGAAGGATCGGCATCAATCGATTTCTGCGGGTTTCTGTCATGGCGGACACTGGGTGTTGAACAGAGGATATTTTGGGTAGAGCAGCTCGATCGTCGGGCATGGCTGGGGTTTCCACTGGCAATGGAGGTAAATTAGGAGTATCGATCGGGGCAGGTTTGGGGTCAATCCAATAACGTTGCCGATCAAAGGGGTAAGTTGGTAGTGGAATCCGCTGACGGTACTCATCGGCAGAAAATGCTGCCCAGTCGATCTCTACTCCAGATCGCCATAGTTGCCCGATGGCCTGGATTAAGCTCGTCCACTCGGCATTTTCATCAGCACTGCTGCCCAAGGAGGAAATCGCAATTTGTCGTTTGAGATCTTTTGCCTGCTGTCGAGCTAGTGTTGCCGTGATGGTACGTGGCCCAATCTCCAACAACACCCGTTCCGGTTTTTGCCATAATGTTTGAACCCCCTCAGCAAATCGCACCGTTGCCCGCAGATGATTTGCCCAATATAAATAATCGGTTGCCTGCTCATCAGTAATCCACGTTGCCGATACGGTCGAGACAAAGGGGATTTGGGGTGGTGACAACTGGATATTTTTCACTAATGCTGCAAATGGTTCAATGATGGAGTCCATCATCGGGGAGTGAAAAGCATGAGAGGTATGAAGTGGTTTGCAAATGATCTGTTCGCGCTCTAGTTGTTGTTGAAGTGAGTCCACTAGTTCAGTTGGCCCCGATACTACGCAGAGAGCCGGGCCATTGATGGCAGCGATCGACATTTCTTTAGTTAGTCGGTTGGCAACTGCCGCTGCTGGCAATCGCACTGAGAGCATCGATCCGGTGGGTACTTCACCCATCATCCGACCGCGAGTGGCAACCAATTTCAACCCGTCTGCTAGCGAAAATACACCTGCTAGACAAGCAGCCACAAACTCGCCAATGCTATGACCGATTGCCGCAGCAGGGTAGATGCCCCAACTTTGCCACAATTGAGCTAAAGCATACTCGATCGTAAAAATTGCTGGTTGCGTAAATTGGGTCTGGCGCAAACAATCGGCCGCCGACTCGCGATGGCGAGGATCGGGATACAATATTTTGCGCAAATCTTTACCCAGTAACGGCATTAGGATGTCTGCACAGCGATCGACAGCCGTTCTAAAGACGGTTTCCTGCTGATAGAGATTTGCACCCATATTGACGTATTGCGAACCTTGCCCCGGAAACATAAAGACCACTTCTGGATTGCGAAGCTCGATGTGACGGGTGGCGGTGCGGTTCACATCTAGCGTCTCCAGGGCTGATATTGCCTCGGCAGTGTCTTGACAAACGATCGTCCGGCGATAGTTAAATCCTTTACGTCCTTGTTGCAGTGTATAAGCGATATCTGCCAAGCTCTCAGTACTTTGAGTCAGATATTGGTGGAGATTGGTGGTAGCCTGCTCTAAAGCTGTAGCGGTTTTGGCTGACAGGAGCAGCAGTTGGCAAGGGCGCGATGGCCCTGAGGGGGTCATCACTGGGGCTTCCTCCAGTACAACATGGGCATTCGTACCACCAACCCCAAATGAACTCACACCTGCTCGGCGGGGATTGCGATCGGTCGTCCATTGTTTCAATTGGGTATTGACAAAAAACGGACTATCGGCAAAATTGATCAACGGGTTGGGTGACTCAAAATAGAGACTAGGCGGAATCTGTTGTCGATCGAGTGCCAAGGCGGTTTTGATGATGCCTGCGACACCTGCGGCGGCTACGACATGACCGATATTACCTTTGATCGAGCCGATCGCACAAAACTGTCTAGCCGTTGTTTGCAATTGGAAAGCCAACGTTAGAGCTTCGATTTCGATCGGGTCGCCCAGAGGCGTTGCGGTACCATGAGCTTCAATATAGGTAATAGTTTCTGGATTGATACCGCAATTTGCATGTGCCATGGCGATCGCTGCTGCTTGTCCGTTGACACTCGGTGCGGTAAAGCTGACCTTATCTGCACCATCGTTATTCATCCCCACACCTTTGATCACTGCATAGATCCGATCGCCATCTTCTAAGGCATCTTCCAATCGCTTTAACACCACAATCCCCGCACCACTGTTAAACAAGGTACCTTGAGCATTGACATCAAATGGACGGCATCGCCCGTCTGGTGAGAGCATACTCCCCTCTTGGTAGAGATAACCCCGATTTTGGGGTGTTGTAATCGATACCCCCCCTGCTAGTGCCATGTCGCACTGGTGGTTGATCAAGCTTTGAAATGCCTCAATCACTGCAACCAGAGAAGTAGAACAGGCAGTATTGATACTCAGACTCGGCCCTGTTAAACCTAGCTTATAAGAGGTGCGGGTAGTCAAAAAGTCTTTTTCGTTTGCCAGCATGGTCTGGAACTCACCCAGACGGTTAATGATTTCCGATCGACCAGAAATGTGTTTCTCAAAATAGGTGTTCTGACCAGAGCCTGCATATAGCCCGATCAGACCATCATATCGATCGGGGTCGTAGCCAACAGTTTCTAGAGCTTGATGCGCGAGTTCCAAAAATACTCGTGCCTGAGGGTCCATCACCTCTGCTTCTCTAGGGCTGATGCCAAAGAAAGCCGCATCAAATGTTTCTGCACCTTCGACAATCCCTCTGGCCCGGACATAGTTGGGATCGTGCCGCAGTTCTTGATCGATACTGGGGTCGATTTCTAGATCGGTGAAAAAAGTATTTGAATCTGCTCCCGCACAGAGATTCTGCCACAGTTCTTCAATATGATTAGCTCCAGGAAAACGACCCACCATCCCGATGATCGCCACACCATCGCAGATAGGCGCGACTAAGTTGTGCGGTGCTGTTGCTGGAGTAGTGGCCAAATTAGCTCGGTTGCGAACCGATTTGCCATGCTGAATGATAGATCGATCGTGGGTACTATCGATCCGATCCAGAAATCGAGCCAGAGTCCGAATTGTCGGATACTGATAGAGCTTAACGCCCCGGAAATCAGCGTCCAATTGCTTCTGTACTCGCGTTACCATTTGCAATCCCAACAGGGAAGTACCGCCGATGTCGAAAAAATTAGCTTCAACGCCCACCCGATCCAAACCTAGCACCCCACACCAGATATCTGCTAAGTTCTGTTCCATTACGGTGCTAGCAGCAACGAAATTTGGCTCAGAGTGGCTATTGACAGGGATAGGGAGCGATCTTCGATCTACTTTCCCATTTACAGTCAGAGGCAGCTTGTCCAGCACAACGATCGCCGTGGGAATCATGTACTCAGCTAATTGACTGGATAAGTATCCGCTCAGAAGATCGAGATTGGGAGAGTTGCCATTTGGTGTCACATAAGCGACCAACCGCTGATGTCCAGGTAAATCTTCCCGCACGATCACCACAGCGTCTCGAACTGTCTCATGTTGGCTCAATACACTTTCAATTTCTCCGAGTTCGATCCGATAACCCCGAATCTTCACTTGCTCATCCTTTCTACCTAGGAACTCGATCGTCCCATCGGGCAAATACCGCACCATATCACCAGTTTTGTACAGACGGGCAGTCGGTTCGTCACTAAAGGGATGGTGTACAAACCGTTCCTGAGTGAGTTCGGGCCGATTAACATAGCCGCTAGCTAGCCCATCTCCACCGATATACAATTCACCAGGGATACCGATCGGCACTGGTTGTGAGCGATCGTCTAGGACATAAACTTGAGTATTGGCAATTGGTCTGCCGATCGGAATTGAGGTTAGTTCAGGACTGAGCGGATTGGGAATTCGATAACAGCAGGTAAAAGTCGTGCTTTCGGTCGGTCCATAGCCATTAATTAGTTGGGTGCCGACCAAGTGCGCCTGAGCATGGCGAATATGGCTGGGTGAGAGTGCTTCACCACCTGTGAACAATTCTTTTACCCCGACCAGGACTTCGGGAGATTCAGCCACGATTGTATTAAATAATGCCGCTGTCAACCACAGGGTGGTAACTTGGTACTTCTGAATAATAGTTCCCAGTACTTTCGGGTCAGGGATGCCATTTCCTGGAAACAGGATACAGCGTCCACCGTGGAGCAATGCGCCCCAAATTTCTAAGGTGGCTGCATCAAATGAAATCGGGGCTAATTGAAGTAACGTGCGATCGCGATCGAGCTGTGTAAATTGGCTACCAAATATTAATCGCAACACGGCTCGATGGGGAATTGCTACGCCTTTGGGCTTTCCAGTCGAACCAGATGTGAAATTGATATATGCCAAATGACTAGAGTTACTCGATCCAGAACATCCGCCAACGGATGGTAGCTGGATATCGAAATCAGCGTCCAGACAAACTATCTGAGCTGGATAAGGTGGAAGCCGATCTTTTAAATGAGATTGAGTTAATAGTACTGGCGGTTGGATATCTTCTAGCATCAAAGCTAGTCGATCCTGAGGAGATGCCGGATCGAGCGGGACATAGACCCCGCCAGCTTTGAGAATACCCAAGATCGCCACCAGCGTTTCGATCGATCGTTCTAGATACATCGCTACTGGCACTTCTGTGCCGACCCCCATCTGTTGCAAAAACATCGCCAGCTTGTGACTCTGATCGTTCAGTTCACGATAGGTAAGGCGAGTATCTCCGCCATCTAAAGCTGGCAAAATCGCCGCGATCGCATCTGGAGTAAGCTCTACCTGCTCCTCAAATACCTGGTGGATTGTTTTGTCTGGATAGTCAACCCGTGTATCGTTCCACTCCACTACCAGTTGATGGCGTTCGCTCTCGGAGAGCATTGACAGATCAGCTAGGCTGTGGTGCGGATTACTAGCCATGCCTTCTAGTAGGTTGTGTAGGTGTCCTAGTAAGCGATCGATCGCCGCTACCTCAAATCGTTGCGGATCGTAGTCCAGTTTCAAACCCAACTGCTGCCCAGCAACAATCTTTAAGGTCAGCGGATATTTAATTGGCTCTGACAATAGCCGTTGCTCTTTTTCACTCTCCACCTGCTCAAGTACCAACAAACTCTCACACAGATCGATCGGGCTAGCAATTCCGCTCCATTGGCAGATTTGCGCCAGTGAATGACGATCTCCATTCCCTAGTTCGATTCGCAGCGACTGTAATTCCTGAAGCCAGGGTAGGAGTGATTGCTCAGGCTCAACTTTTACTCGCATCAGTAAAATCGTGTCTGAGCTGACTAGATTTGGCTGAGGATGATCCTCTCGTTCGGTCTGTTGACAAAATATATGTGTGCCAAATAGTACGTTCTCAGCGCAACTGTACCGACTGAGCAATAATGCCCAAGCTCCGGTGATGATCGTCTCAATTTCTACAGCCTGCTGTTGAGCCAGACAGCCCAGTAGATTGCTACTGGACAAAGACAGCTTTAACGATTGGGAAGTATCAGCGATGGATCGTTGCAAGTTAGATCCTTTTGCGATCGGTATCTGAGTTAGTCCCACAAATCCACGTAATTGCTCTAACCAAAATTGTTTACGTGACATAAGCGTTTTTAGAAGATTTAGTATTTTTAGATACAAGTCTAATCTTTGGGCAGATGACATACATAGATTGAACAGCATCCCGCCAATCTTTGTTACTCGATTTCGATCACACTTATTCTGTGATTCGACCTTCCGTCCTCGTCAATGGATCGTACAAATGGGAAGGTTACGTTGGAGAGACTGAGATCGCTAAAGATCATCAAAGCCCACTCCTATATAGATCGATAATTAAATTATTTATTAAGTTTTTATCAAAATCGAGCTGCTTATTCTTTGCAGTCGATCATCAAGACAAACAAGACTAATTGTAAAAGCCCCTCTAAATATGGATAGAAATATTTTTTGTTTGGATGAAAATATTCTGTTCCCTCCCTTTTGAGTAAATTTTGATCACTGTGTCATACATCTAGTTTCAACGATAGCAGAACCCCTCTCTGATTGGCAATGAGTGGAAACACGTAGTATCATTTTTTTCCTGCTGAAAAAGCAAAATCGTTTGTAGCTATTATCTAGATTAATTATTTTTGCAATTGTCAATACTTTTGTTTTTTTGTAAGTTTCAAGTGTAGTTGGGTTTAAGTGTTTAATATAAAACTGACAAAATAGCCTGACAGAGCTACTTTCGGATTAATCATTTTGATAAATTTATTGATTTTTCACTTGAGTTTAAATCGAATTTATAAAAGTTCTGTGTTTTACAAGATTGACCTATTTACACAGGCTAGTCTTAATTAATTCTACTTAAAATCCGACACAGCCAGATGACTGAATCCTTTACACCACAAGATTTCAGGACTTTTGCTGTGTTATCTTAACTTCTAGGTTGAGAAATATACTTCTTAAATAGTTCAATTAAATAGTGACGGGTATTGCATTTATTGTTTAATAAAGATTTTAAATATTAGACCAAAAACTTTACAAAAAATTATAAATAGTTATGCTGGAAGACCCTATCCAAAATTCTATTCAATCTGATGTAGTTGACCGTTGGCGCGATCGTTTGACAGATCTCAGAAAATCGCCTAATGCCATCGAGAGTCTGCCGCAAGTAGAAGATATCAGAGCAACAAATCTGTCGGTTCGGTGGTGGACACTACTAAATGGGCTGCAATCAATTGTTTTAATAGTACTAGATACTTTAATGTTATTTGCAGCTTGGACAGTTGCAAATCGCATCGCTGGGATACATATTTCTGGCTCAATAGTACCGATTTTGGCGATTATTGTGGGAACTCTTGCTGCGTCAGGATTCTATGGAACTGATGAAAAACTTCACAGATTTGCAAAATTATTTAAATCTTTGACACTGGCGCAAGTTGTTGTATTAATCGCTGCTTTCTTTAATCGACCTGGACTTTGGGAATTCCATTCGGTCTTTTTGATCGCGTTGCTACTAAATTTTTTCTTTATTAGCGGAGCGAGATTTTTATTTGATTTATTTACTATTCAAATCCGCCAGCATCAACCGATTTTTCAGCAACCAATCTTACTGCTGGGAGATCGATCGGATATTGATCGTGTCAAAAAATTACTGAAGAGATCTCAAAAATTTAGAGTTGATAGCGTGATTGACTTATCGGTTTGGGATCTCCAGAGTCAATTGGATCGGCTGCTCGATCGAGTTCGATCTGCCAACATCACTGAGGTGTTTGTTTGCTCCCCACAGGCAATCGATCATCAAATCATTTTGTTTTGGAAATTGAAAGCCGCTGGCATCCATCTGAGAATAGTTCCAACTGAGCTACAGCTACCACAGCGATCGGCTGAGACGAAGATGATCGAAGAAATTTCGACTGTCCGTTTTAAATCTTTACCGATGTTTGGAATTTATTTCCGGCTCAAACGGCTGTTTGATTTGATCGCCTCAGTGCTAATTTTAATTATCATCTCGCCGATGCTTGTGGTAATTATGATCTTAATCAAACAATCATCGCCTGGTCCAATTTTTTATAGGCAGAGTCGTGTTGGCTTAAAAGGTCGTCAGTTCCAAATCTGGAAATTTCGGACGATGGTAGAAAATGCTAATGAGCTTCAAGAAAAACTGGAAGCCCAAAATGAAGTTAAAGGCGGAGTACTGTTTAAAATTAAAGAAGATCCTCGGATTACCAAAATTGGGAGGTTTTTGCGGCACTATAGTTTAGATGAATTGCCGCAATTGATCAATGTTTTACAAGGACAAATGAGTCTGGTGGGACCACGCCCTCTGGCAATTAGAGACTATGAGTTATCGATTAAAAATATCGAACACTTTGCTCAGGATCGATTTCTGCGCTATGAGGTTTTACCTGGTATTACTGGGATGTGGCAAGTTAAAGGACGTGCTAGTATTGACTCGGAAGAAATTTTCTATTGGGATATGGTCTATATTTTGCAATGGTCTCTTACGCTCGATGCAAAAATATTGCTCGAAACAATTAAGGTTGTCTTATGCCGAGAGGGATCTTATTAATTGATACTCCTAACAATTAGAACCGGATCAGAACATTCACGTTCTGATCCGGTTCTAATGATTCAATGACGAAGATCGATCGAGTGGTTAGGGTAGCCGCCGTATTTACCCAGATTGCCAAGGGAAAGGCGACACCAATGAAAGTTTTCAGCTATTCCTCTGATTTTTCACTAACGGCTCGAACAATCCGCGAAAGTTCGTATTTTTCATCTACAGCAATTCGACTAGGAGAACCACTAATAATCCCTTCGTAGTTACGGAACGAATCTTTGATTTCCGCACCGTCCTTGCTGATCGTGTATTCATGAATACCCTTATCATGCCAAGAACCACGCATCTTAAATACATTCAGTGCCCGCGACATTTCGCCACGAATC
Source organism: Chamaesiphon sp. GL140_3_metabinner_129_sub (assembly GCA_025358725.1). Classification (GTDB taxonomy): domain Bacteria; phylum Cyanobacteriota; class Cyanobacteriia; order Cyanobacteriales; family Chamaesiphonaceae; genus Chamaesiphon. The sequence continues at coordinate 30,703 of JANYIT010000185.1, read as the reverse complement.
TCCACATATTGGAGCATCAAAATCGTGTCGGTAATTGTTGAGATATGGGAATCAGTAATGGAATGAGATCCCATAAATTGGTCGGAAGTATTAGTGAAAAATCCGGTGATTTCTTCCTGTTTAGCGTAACCAGTTACGCCAATCACAAACTGTCGAAAAGAGTTATTACTGACTCCTCGTGCCAAAGCTGACAGTGAATCGATCGCAATTCGATCGGGTTTAAATTCGGCAATTTCAGATTTAATCGTCTGTAAATGATCTTCTAATCCGGCTGATTCTGGATAAGTACAGAGGATTTTGAGTAGCCCTTTTTGCTCCAATCCTTCAAAATCAATTCCCCAGGAAGACGCATTTCGCGATAACTGCGCTCGTGATTCCTCATAGGCGAATAAAATTGCCCGTTCTCCAGACATACAAGCTTCCTCGATGAATTTGCTCACCAGTAGAGTTTTGCCCGTTCCAGTGGCTCCGGTGGCGAGGATGATCGAGTCCTTGAAATAGCCACCACCACACATAACATCCAAAGTTTTGACTCCAGAAGATACCCGCACGTTGGAAGACTTCTGGGTGAGGCGCATTGCGCCCAAGGGGAAGATATTGATGCCGTGGTTGGTAATCGTAAATGGATATTCTCCCTTCATGTGGGTTGTACCCCTAAGCTTGAGAATTTCGATTGTGCGGCGGCGACGTTCTCCTTCTAGGACATTTCGGACGATCGCCACGTTATCGGAAACAAATTCTTCTACTCCAAATCGAGCGACGGGTCCATATTCTTCTACTCGTTCGGTAGTCATAATGGTAGTAGCACCCATTTGTTTGAGTCGGGCAACTAGCCGAAAAATTTCTCGCCTTACTACTGAGGCAGCATCGTATTGTTGGAAGATGGCGGTGACGGAATCGATCGAGACTCGTTTGGCTTTATATTTGGTAAAGGCATATTGAATCCGCTCAATCAAGGCGGAAAGATCGAAGTTACCGACTACTTCTTGTCCTTCGGGATCGGGAGAAGCATCAAGGATAAATAATTTACCATCATCAATCAATTTTTGGAGATCCCAACCGAAACTGTGTGCGTTTTTAATAATATCAGCAGGTGATTCTTCAAAGGTTACAAAGATCCCTGGTTCATCAAAGTAAGAAATCCCGTTGTAGATAAATTGGACGGCTAACATGGTTTTCCCCGTTCCCGATGTGCCACTGAGGATTGTCGTTCTGCCGACGGGTAAGCCACCATGAGAGATGTCATCGAAACCTTCAATCATGGTGTGAATTTTTTGCACACCCAAAGGATTTAACGGTAATTCTGCTGATTGATTCGTACTGATCATTGCTGGGATTTGAAAAGTTTCTAACTAAACAACTAATTCAACTTGATAAATCGTTCTGTGTAGCGTGCCGGAGGCAATCGGAGTTAATAGTTGATGGAGTTTATTGGCATCAGTACAACCTGTTACAACGATCGAGGTATCACTTCGATCGTTACAGGTAGGTTATCTTTAAAGAGCATCAGCTAATAATCTCCTTCGCGCTCGGATAGTTCTTCATAAAGAAGATCTAGCCCGATTAACACTTTTTCTCGATCGGATAAATCGCCAATAATTTTCCGCACTGGTGGTGGTAAAACTTTAGAGAGTGTCGGCGTAGCTAAGATTTTATCCTCTTCTGCTAGTTGGGGATTTTTCAACACATCAATTACTTTAAGCGCATATACACCTTTGAACTCTTCTTCTAAGATATTCTTTAGAGTTCGGAGTGCTCTGACTGAATTAGGTGTATTTCCTGCCACATAAAGCTTTAAGACATAAGTTTTCATTAATGGAAGCATAAGTTAATCGATTAGTGATAAGGGACGAAATATTAAACTCAATTATTTGGAGATTGATGTCGAATAACGACGCTACAAAGATTTCGTCGATCGATTGCTTTCATAGCCAACAAGCCTAGAGACTGGAGCATGACTGGTAGTCTGTAAAGCAGCGGTATGGGAATCTGGGAAGTATTTACTGTTCTTACAGTCTCACACACTCTCAATTCCCATCCCGGCTATACCTCTCGGGGTACCGATCTCCGGTACATTTCACATAGATGGGCAATAATGTCGATCAGGGTGAGGCGATAATCTAATAAAACTTCCTCGCTGCGTCCTTCCAATTTTAACTGGTTTGAGAATTCTTCCATCAATTCCATGTGAATCTTGACAATCTCTGAAACGGCAAGATCTCTGAAAAATATCGAGCTGACAAATTCGTCGATCTTAATATTAAGCTGACTACTATCAGCGAAATAGTCGATGACTATCTTCCGATATTCAGACTTTAACCGATCCAATAGCTCTTGCTTCTGTTGGCGATCGAGATGCCGGAAAAATTGGCGCGGATTGCGTTTGTAGTAAACGGCTAAATACCCTAACCGCTCGTTGAGCTTCTGTGCCAATCGGCTTTGCTGTTGGAGCAGAAAGTTTGGTTCAGGAAGATCGATCGCAATTTCAAGTTTGGTGGGCTGAGAATCCTCAGATGCTGGCATGATGGGAGTTAGGTTCAAAAACTTTGCAATGGCTTTATCGATTGCCACCCCAATGTCTGACAGCTCTGTTACTGCCAAAATTACTTCGGACGGCTGATAAATATAACTACTAGATACAGATAAATTATTAGTGGTGGTAGTCTCGTGACTCGGTAAATTGTGCGGAATTAATCGATGCACGATCACCACAGGCAAAATTAGCCCGCGATCGTAAAGATAATTGATGACAGGGAGTAGTTGCTGTTGAGAGTAGAAAACTAGGCAATCTAGCTCGTGCTTGACTGTCTCAATATGAATTAGGAACTCCGATTGGCTGGTAAAATACTGTAGTATATAACGCTCGGCACCTAAAAATTGACCCAGTAACGGGAGCAGATCCGTAGAGTCAGCCAAAACTGCAATTGTAAGAGGACCAGACAAAATAATTTACACTCGCTAAAGATGCTAAACACTAGCTACAGCAGTTCGATCGAATTACCAATTAACCAATGGAGTCTATATTTGGTTAAATTTTAGTCAGACTAGCCTCTGACAGAGATCCGTTGACATCTGCGCTGCTGGCTCTATTTTGGCGAAACGGTAATCGCCTCACAGCATAATGAATAGCACCACTCCATCAGCACTGATTTGAGCACAACATAAATAAACTTAATATTTACTATAGAATTATAGCATCACTATCTGCTAGAAGGGAATTGTCGATAGATCTACAAATAATGGCAGTTTAAACACAGTCGAATCCCGCTATTGACAATTTTACAACTTCAAAGATTCAGTATTGACCTTCGATTCTCTAGATAGAGCGACTTTCCCCGTACGAGCGATCTCTTTGATTCCAAATTTTTGCAAGACTTGAACGATCGCGACGATTTTACCAGGATCGCCGACGACTTCTAAAGTCAGCGCATCTTCGGCGACATCTACTACCCGCGCTCGAAAGATATTGGCAAGTTCGAGGATCTCCGATCGATTGGCACTACTAGCATTAACTTTGAGCAGCATCAATTCTCGTTCGACACAAGGAATATCTGTCAGATCTGACACCTTCAAAATATTCACCAGTTTATACAACTGCTTAGTTAGTTGCTCGATCGAGTGATCGTCACCATTCACCACCATCGTGACACGCGATCGACCTTCCTGTTCGGCAGGGCCGACAGCCAGACTCTCAATATTAAATCCTCTCCGGGCAAATAATCCCGCAATCCGAGTCAGAACGCCAGCTTCATCTTCAACCAAAACAGATAGGGTATGCTTCATCTCACTTTAAAATTAGTTATTAGGTCTTGGTTGTTAGGTCTTTGGTGTCTTAGTGCTAAAGCCTAACACCTAAAGCGTAAAGCCTACCATTTAGCCACAGCGTTATATTGTCCCACAATTTTTCATTGTCACAATTTTTAAAAAAATGTAATCATCGACGTATTTCACCAAAAATAACCGACATAATAGATAGGGTTTATCTTTCTACATGGAGTATTGCAATCATGGGTTTCTTCAAAAAAATGTTCGGCATGGAAAAACCAGAAAATGCTGAAGTCAATCCCGTCGCTGCTGCTGATGCCACAGATCCTGAAACTGGTGGAGAAATAGCCGCAGAAAGGCTTGGAGTCAATGGTGAATATGACCAAAGTGGTCTATCCAAGCGTGTTGCTCTAGCTTTTGACGAAGATGCCTCTGTAACTGACGTAGAGACGCTCTGGGTTGCCCAAACTGGTGGCAGTGTTGTCCTCAAAGGTGATGTTCCTAGCCAAGAAATTCTCGATCGGATGGTTGAGTTAGCTAGTGGCGTTTCTGGTACTACTGATGTCAATATCGACCAAGTTACGGTTGGGTAGAGAATAGGGGATAGGAGCTAGAGGCTAGGGATGATCTAACGTTTGCGCGTTCTGAATCTGACTGCTCTTCTAGTCCCTATCCTTGTGAGTATTGGTTTTGTCTAATGCATCCAGCCAACTCCGAATTTTATTATTCACAACTTCAGGCACCTCATGATGGGCACAATGTCCAGCAGATTCTAGCTGCACTAGCTCCAGCAACGGATTTAATTTTATCAAGACATCCGCAGTCCCAGGCGGAATCATCCGATCTTCATCACCCCACAGTAATAGCATCGGAATCTGCATCCCTGGTAGCAGCTTCCGAATATTTGGGGAAAAGTTACTACTAGTCATCCCCTGCATAATCTTGACGAATGCCGCCGGAGCCTCCCGTTCTTGCGCTGGAGTCAGAAATAAGTCAATTAAATCATCTGTGACTCGATCGGAATTGGCATAGGCAATTTGTGCCCATTTGCGGGCAACTTTTGGCCGACTGACTACTCGAAATAGGCTGTGCAATAGCGGCGGATTTAGGATGATTTTCTTCAGTCCATTAACTAATGGTTGGATCGATCGAGGAATCATTTCTTGTTCCGCTGACAAATCCGGTAGACTGACCATCACAAGACTAGCTGCTAGCTCTGGATGTCTCGCTGCTGCAACCAAAGCCACTAGAGAGCCGATCGAGTTACCGATCACAATCATCGGCTGACCGACAAATGTCTGCCAGAAATTGTAAACTTGATCTACCCATAAATCAATATCATATTCAATATTGGGTTTCCTCGATCCACCCCACCCGACGAGATCCAGTGCATAAACAGTATGATCAGCAGCTAGAAATTCTAAATTGTGTTGCCAATGACCGATCGAGGCTCCAAAGCCATGGATGAGTAGCACTGGTGGCAAGTTGACTTGTTTGCTATGGCATCGCTGATAAGTATACCGAGTTTGCCAACCTCGCCAAACCCAATCGCGCTGATTTCCTACTTTTTGATGCCAAGTCTGCAACATACAGTCTCCTAATCGGGTCTTTCGATCTCCAAACACTCTAAAAAAAGGCGACATTAAGCTTAAAAAATATTAAACTTTTGCGCTCGTTCTTCAGAACTTGGGTAAAATAGTCATATCAAACTAAATAATATTTGTTTATTTAGTTTAAACCGATTTTACGGCTAGCTGTAATTGAGGATAACCCGACCACCTACCCACCAGAAACTCCCATAGCTATTAAATCACCCATCATCGAAAAAAGACGCACCCGCGATCTTCCTCAAATCAACGAACGGATTCGCTTTCCGCAAATTCGGGTCATCGGTACTGATGGCGAACAACTAGGCATCCTCACGCCTCAAGAGGCGCAGGGAATAGCGGACGAGAATGGACTAGATTTAGTGCTTGTCAGCGACAAAGCCGATCCACCCGTGTGCCGGATTATGGACTACGGGAAATATAAATTTGAACTAGAAAAGAAAGCTCGCGAAGCAAAGAAGAAACAGCATACTGCTGAAGTCAAAGAAGTCAAAATGCGGTACACGATCGAGGAACATGACTACCAAGTACGAGTTAGTCAAGCCGATCGATTTATCAAATCTGGCGATAAAGTCAAAGCCACCATCACCTTCCGTGGACGTGAGATCCAGCATAGCGATCTCGCTGAAAAAGTCCTCCGCCGCATGGCAAATGACCTTCAGGAAATCGCTGAGGTTCAGCAGTTCCCCAAAAAAGAAGGACGGAACATGATGATGCTACTGTCGCCTAAGAAAGTCTAATCGTAACAGCGTAGATCTCTGGGTGCCCTGTCTTGTCGTTTTTTTATATCTCCTGTCGGAGCGGCTACGCCAACGGGGGGAACCCCCGAATAAAAACGCCGCTTTATCGGTACTCAAGGGTTGTGGCTACTCACAATCAAAAAATGGTGGTTAGACAGCGAGTCTAACTACCATTTTTTCGTTACATATTCGTTACAAAACCGTTATGGTTGTATAGATCCCCATTGATGGCACATATATTAATTACTCTTATCACGATCGTCAAAAGATCGGAACCAAAACTTATACACTTACTGATATAGTTAGTTTTAACAAGAAACGTCAACTGGTTCCTGAAGGTTAGGAAATTTATGGCTTACGCGCAAACTCAAACTCAGGCAAAAGCTGGGTACAAGGCTGGTGTACAAGACTATCGTCTGACTTATTACACCCCTGACTACACACCCAAAGATACAGATTTACTAGCAGCTTTCCGGATGACTCCTCAACCTGGAGTTCCCGCAGAAGAAGCTGCTGCTGCTGTAGCCGCTGAGTCTTCCACAGGTACCTGGACCACTGTTTGGACTGACTTGCTCACCGACCTAGATCGGTACAAAGGTCGTTGTTACCACATTGAACCAGTACAAGGTGAAGACAATCAATATTTTTGCTTTATTGCCTATCCTTTAGATTTATTTGAAGAAGGTTCCGTTACCAACATGCTTACCTCATTAGTAGGTAACGTATTTGGTTTCAAAGCCCTACGTGCATTACGTTTAGAAGACTTACGTATTCCTGTTGCTTATCTCAAGACCTTCCAAGGTCCTCCTCACGGAATTACCGTTGAGCGTGATAAATTAAATAAATATGGTCGTCCGTTGTTAGGTTGTACAATCAAACCAAAACTCGGTCTGTCTGCTAAAAACTATGGTCGTGCGGTTTATGAAGTACTCCGTGGTGGTCTAGATTTAACCAAAGATGATGAGAACATCAACTCCCAACCATTTATGCGTTGGCGCGATCGGTTCTTGTTCGTTCAAGAAGCAATCGAAAAAGCTCAAGCAGAAACTGGCGAAATCAAAGGTCACTACCTCAACGTGACTGCGCCTACTTCTGAAGAAATGATGGAACGCGCTGAATTCGCTAAAGAAATCGGCACACCCATCATCATGCATGACTTCTTCACCGCTGGTTTTACTGCTAATACTAGCTTGGCTAAATGGTGTCGTGCCAATGGTTTATTACTGCACATTCACCGCGCAATGCACGCAGTAGTCGATCGTCAAAAAAATCACGGTATCCACTTCCGCGTTTTGGCGAAATGCTTGCGGATGTCTGGTGGAGATCACCTTCACTCCGGTACCGTTGTAGGTAAACTTGAAGGCGAAAAAGGCATCACCATGGGTTTTGTTGACCTGATGCGTGAGAACTACATCGAAGAAGATCGCTCACGCGGTATTTTCTTCACCCAAGATTGGGCTTCTATGCCTGGAGTATTCCCAGTTGCGTCTGGTGGTATCCACGTCTGGCACATGCCTGCACTGGTAGAAATCTTCGGCGATGACTCTTGCCTCCAATTTGGTGGTGGTACTGCTGGTCACCCATGGGGTAACGCTCCTGGTGCCACAGCTAACCGCGTCGCACTAGAAGCTTGTATTCAAGCTCGGAACGAAGGTCGTAACCTCATGCGTGAAGGTGGCGATGTCCTCCGTGAAGCTGGTAAATGGTCTCCTGAACTAGCTGTTGCACTTGAACTCTGGAAAGAGATCAAGTTTGAATATGAAGCAATGGATACTCTGTAGATTGAAGATTGGGTCTAAAGTATGGGGAATAAATTAATATTTTGAACTCGTACTTCATTTTACCTACCTTCACTACTTGCGGTAATGGATTACAAACAAGTTGCCAAAGCTACGACGAAAGTAATCTCTAGCTACTTGACTTATCAAGCGGTGCAAATTGTTTTGGAGCAGTTGACTGAAACAAATCCCCCATTGGCACTGTGGTTACGCAGTTTCTCTGGTCGATCGATCCTTCAAGATGGCGAAGTCTATTTACTCGCACTCTTGGCAGAAAACCAAGAGTTAGCCTTCCGGATTATGGCGGTGAGGGAGTATCTAGTCGAAGAAATCATGGATGATTTGCCAGAGATGGTGTTTCATGAGATTAAGCACAAAAATAGTCAGCATCGCAAGCAACAACTAGAGAAGCTATCGCAGCTATCCATTACCGAACCAAACCACCAGTTAGAATCATCGTCTGAGTAACTAACAAGGACGCACCCATCTCAACTATATTTAGCTGTAGAGCACAGAGAAATGCAAACTTTACCATTTGAACGTCGCTACGAGACTTTTTCCTACTTGCCCCCATTGAGCGATGCTCAAATTGCCAAGCAACTTCAATATATGCTTGATCAAGGGTATATTCCTGGTGTTGAGTTCAGTAAAGAATCTGAACCTACTCAACACTACTGGACACTCTGGAAGTTACCTTTATTCAACGCTACTACTACTACCGAAATCCTCAACGAAGTTCGCGCTTGTCGGAGTGAGTACGGTCATTGTTTCATCCGTGTTGTTGGTTTTGACAACATCAAACAGTGCCAAGTATTGAGCTTCATTGTTCACAAACCATAGTAGGTAAAGTGAACTAATTGTAGTTCTAATTTTTTGAAACTAATATTTATTGAGAGAGCGAGGACTTAACTCCGCGCTCTTTTTTTGTGTTTGTTGTTTGGGAAATGTCAAAATATGTCTTTTATCTACTGTTTTTGATACTAATGAGATACAATGTAGCGATTATTGTGAATATAAAACTGCAAGATTCGATCGACAAACATTCTAGCTCCTATATCCGTAGCTTAAGATAGTCTTGACTCTCAAAAGTATTTGAATTACTATACTCTGCAAACCAAATGAAAAAATTCTTAATCATTAGCGGATTAATTCTTGGTTCTAGCCTATTTCCAATTAAGGCGATTGCCGCTACTTTTAGTCAAATAATTGTCTATGGAGATAGTCTTTCCGATCTTGGACGAGTATCAGTCGCAACAGGTGGTGCTGCACCGCCATATACTCAAGGAAATGGAAAATTTTCTAATGGGAACATCTGGATTGAATACCTCGCAGATAGTTTAGGAATAGCGACTACTCCCAACACCAATTTTGCAGTAGGTGGTGCCACAACTGGTACCGCAAATACTATTCAACCTCTAATTTCTATTACCATTCCAGCTTTAGTGGGAGTACAACAAGAAATAATTGCTAATCCGATTAGCGATCCTGATGCACTTTATGTTGTCTGGGCGGGAGCCAATGATTATTTGGGATCTACCATTCCCACCAATCCAGCAGTATCAATTGCTAATTTATCTAGTGAAATTACGACTTTGATCTCTCGCGGTGCCAAAAATATTTTAGTTCCCAACTTAGCAGATTTAGGTAAGCTCCCGGCTACGCTCAATACGACTAATTCTGCGTCTCTAGATACCTTAACTCTAGTGCATAATACTGGTTTGGCAGCGAGTATTAATAGTTTAAGTCAAGCTAATCCCGGTGTTAACTTAAACTTACTCGATGTTAATTCTTTGTTTAATCAGGTTGTTAACAATCCTAGCAGTTTTGGATTTGATAATGTTACAAATCAATGTATAACAGCTAGCTCTGTTTGTGGAACGCCCGATACTTATCTATTTTGGGATTACATGCATCCAACCACTGCTGGACATAAGCTAATCGGGGAGCTAGCATTTAACACTGTGTCACCTACGGCTGCCCCCGAACCTACGACGATGCTGGGTTCAATCGTGGCGTTTGGCTCTGTTGTAGCTCTCAAACGTAAAATGAAGTCATCTAAGTTAAAAGCAAAAGAACTGGTCAAAAGTGCTTAAAAATCAACTAAAAGATAGGTGTAATCAATAAATTGTACCTATCTTTAATGATCAAACAACTTAAACTATGACCGATTTTCTGGGTATGAGCATTGCATCAAATTACTTTGTTTAATTACTTAAAGACAGAACCCATATAATTTCCCCATAATTGAGCAGCTTGTGCGCTACTGCCCTTGGTGGGTGAATTATCATCATTACCCAACCAAACTCCAGTAATTACTTTTTGATCGGGAATAAAGCCAATAAACCAGAGATCGACATTATCATTTGTCGTCCCAGTTTTACCTACTTCGCCTAATCCGATCGCGGCATTTTTTCCAGTACCATTAGTTACCACCCCACGCATCATCGTTGTCAACGTATCGGAAATACTTGCCCGCAATACTCGTCGCGATGGAGAGTCCTTCGTATAATCGTACATCACCCGACAAGTCCGAATTTGCTTGAGATCGCAATTGCTAGTATCATACACTCGCTTGATCACGCGGGGCTTGTGCCAAATTCCTCGATCGGCAACAGCACCATAAGCTCCCGTAATCTCCAACATATTTACTACACTCTGACCCAGAATTACGGCTGGCACTTGATCGAGTTGCGATTTAATCCCCATTCTATGAGCGGTTTCGAGTACTTTGGGCAATCCAATATCCTGAGCCACCCGCAAGGCTGTAATATTTTCCGATAGGGTGAATCCGGTATACATATTTGCCGATCCTGACGCGCCATGTCCACACCCAGGAAATCTTCTACCCGCCCAGGCTAGAGGATCGCAGGAATAGGTCTTTCCCGGCGATATACCGCCCTCGATCGCGGCTGCATACCCAAATAGCTTAAATGTCGATCCAGGCTGCCGCTGGGCATCTGTGACGCGGTTGAATTGACTTTTCTGATAGTCCACACCACCAACCATTGCTTTGACAATTCCGGTACTACTATCGAGGGTAACGATGCCACCTTGGGAAAAATGGTAATTACCACCAGCATTAGCTACATTTTGACGCAGTGCGGCTTCGGCTTTTGCTTGCATTTTGAGATTTAATCCGGTTTCGATCGCAAAATTACCTTCTTTGGCTGTTTCGGTTCCCAAAATTTCTTGGAGTTCTTGAAATACATAGCTATAGAGATAGGGAGCCTTGGTATTACTACTCGGCGCACAAGCTTCCTGTCGATAATTCAAGGTCGATCTCCGCGCTTCTCTAGCCTCTAATTGAGTAATCATCCCTGTTTCGAGCATTCTCGTTAGGACTAAATTCCGTCGTTCGATCGCTTTTGTACCTTTGCGCCCTTGTTTATCTTCGACACAAGGATTGAAAATATTTGGCCCAGGCAAAATACCGACCAGCATTGCCGATTCGGGTAGAGTAAGATCGCGGGCGGATTTGCCTAAATAATGTTGGGCTGCATCTTCAAATCCATGAGCATCATCACCCAAAAATACGCGATTGAGATAAGTTAATAACAGTTTATCTTTACTGTATGTTGCTTCCAATTTGAGAGCTACTAAAGCTTCCCGCGCTTTTCGGGCTAGATTGTCCTCACTTCCGACATACGATCGAAATAAACTTCTCGCTACCTGCTGAGTCAGTGTACTTGCACCCTGAGTCAATTTGCCCTTTTGTCGTCCGACAATTACCGCCCGCCCGACACCCCAAGGATCGACTCCAAAATGCCAATAAAAGCGGCTATCTTCGGACGCAATTAGAGCTTTGGGTAAGTACTTAGAAAAATCTGTCAGATTTGCCAGATCCTTGTGTGAGCCAACTTTTGGCGGACGTAAGGGTTCTTCTAAGTCATCAGCATATACCATCACTGGTCCATTGGCATCTGGGAGCGGGTTGACGTGAATCTTGGTAGATTCGGCGACTATTGCCAATAAGAGTAAACCGAAAAGGCTGCCCGTTCCATACAATCCATATCTCAGAATTCGGAGCGATACAGGCGGCGGATCGAGATAGGTAATTTTTACTGCTGCTTTGAGTTCTGGTGGCCCAAGTGTAAATGTATCACCATCTCTAAGCGTGATTCGATCGACCCGTTTTTTGCCCCGATAAATCCCATTTGTTGAACCCTCATCTTTGAGTAAAAAAGTTGAACCCTTTTTTCTGTCTCGGCTCAATGATAGATGTACCTGGCTGACTACCTCATTCCGAATGACAATATCACAAGATTGAGAACTGCGTCCCAATACATATTTCTCGCCCAGGAGCGGAAAAGTGTCTGGTTGTGGAGCATCAGCATCTTGAACGAGAAGTTTGGGAACTCTGGCATTGGGCTTGAGTGCCAATCGGGTAAAGTTAACTTTAGTCCGCTGAATGGCTTGAGTAAGTTGAGCCAGGAGTGTCTTTTTTGGCGGCTGAGCAGACATTTAGGGGCTGGGGTTAGGGATTTAGCAGTTAGGGGCAATTGCCCATTGAATATGTTTATTTTAACCTACACCGCTCAATAGTATAGCTACACAAAAACCAGGAGGATTAGTAAAAATCCTCCTGACTAATTAATTAGATTGTTTTAAATCCTCAATCTACCAACAGGAAACCGATTTAGTCTACTGCGCTAGTTCAACAGCGGCTGTAACGGTGGGTACTTTATCCAGAAATATTACTTGTATTTTGCTCGTTAATACTGGGGCGAGGTTGGATGGTACCAAAGCCGCCATGATTTCGACGATAAACGACATTAATTTCCCCAGTTTCAATACTACGATACATGTAAAAATCATGATCGACTAGTTGCAATTGAGCTAAAGCTTCTTCGATCGTCAATGCTGACATCGCAAAATATTTAGTCCGAACTACCTCTGCTGGTAATGTCGCGGCCCGATTGTCGGTAAGGTTGTAATCTAGTAATTCTAAATCTAATTCTTCTCCAATATCTTTGATTCCGTCTACGCGATCTTTCTTGGTAAAACTACGTTCTTTATACTTGCGTAATTGACGAGAAATTTTATCAGCAACTAAATCAATACTTGCATACAAGTGTTCGCTGGCTTCTTCTGCGCGGATAACTGCACCATTGGCATAAATCGTGACTTCGGCTACTTGCGACGCAGCAATGCGAGGATTTTTAGCAACTGATAGACTGACATCTATTCCGGTTGTAATGCTTTCAAAATGGCTGACTGCCTTTTCGATTTTTTGATTTACATAGTCACGGATGGCATCGGTAATTTCGATGTTCTTACTCTGGAGCACAAGCTTCATAAGCATCTCCCACTATTTAGATTATATTCAAGGTTTAAGATAGGCAGGAAAATTGTGGAAACTATAGTTTCCTCTGTAGCGAATTTTACTTACTATCCTGACTGCTCTGATGCACAGTTGGAAGTCAGGTTTTGTAAATGATTATCCACTGATGGATAATATAACTACCTCACCTTTTTGTAAATTTTTTGTAACTAACTATACATTAGCATTTTATTTCGCTCGTCAGAACATTAGTTTGATCGCTAGTTAAAATACTTTGCATTTTGTGACATTCATTTACATCTTGCATCGTAGCCTGTCTCCTTTACAATTATTGTTAACTAGCTCACAATCTTCCCTTGCAAACAATGAGCTAGTAAGAGCATCAGCTCTGAGTCTAATTTCCCAACTCCCAACTCCTATGACTATGACTACAGCGATGATTCGCGTACCTGCTACCACTGCTAATTTAGGGGCGGGATTTGACTGTATCGGTGCGGCACTGAGTATGTACAATCAGTTTACCTTGACACCGATCGAGACTGAAAATCTAGTGATCGGCGTGCAGGGATTGGAAGCAGCAAGAGTCAATACTGATGCTAGCAATCTCGCCTATCAAGCTTTCCTCAAGCTGTATAGCAAGATCGATCGAACACCGCCAGTAATTCAGCTAGAAATTAAACTAGGTGTACCTTTGGCAAGAGGATTAGGCAGTTCGGCAACCGCGATCGTCGGTGGCTTGCTAGGTGCCAATGCTTTAGCTGGAAACCCGCTCTCACCAGCAGAAGTGATGGATCTAGCGATCGAAATGGAAGGACATCCTGACAATGTGGTCCCAGCCCTAATTGGTGGTTGTCGATTGGCGGCTACTGCTGCGAGTGGTTGGGCGATCGCGGATATTCCCTGGCATAGTAGTATCGTACCTGTAGTGGCTATTCCCAATTTTGAACTATCGACAGAGGCAGCTCGCAGTGTCTTACCCACTGAGTACAGCCGTGCTGATGCAATCTTTAATACGGCTCATTTGGGCTTAATGATCCGTGGGCTGGCAACGGGTAATGTTGAATGGCTAACAGCCGCATTGGTCGATCGAATTCACCAACCCTATCGTCAACAGCTAATCCCTGGCTATCCTGACGTGGAACAAGCCGTCATTGCCGCTGGTGGCTATGGCATGGTCATTAGTGGAGCTGGGCCTACTTTACTCGCTTTGACCACGGCAGAACGCGCTGTATCAGTCGCTACAGCAATCACAGCCGCTTGGGGAACTCATGATATTCAAGTGCAAGCTCGATCGCTAGAAATAGATCTGCAAGGAGCGACAGTTAATCAAAGTTAATGTTTCGGATCAACTACGGGATTTTTCCTCGATTTCTACGAAGGGTTGACTCACAACAGTTTGTGGCATTAACTTTTGAAGTGTAAGTTCAGATTCTTGTCTCTAGCCAGGTAGATTCGCGGAGGTTGATGATCGGCAACTTTTATATACTAGTGGAACAGATGATTACGCCAAGTTGCCGAAATTAAACTAATTTCAACGGTAATTACTGCAAACTGTCCAGATGGATATGTCATAATTAAGGTGTAAGCGATATCGTTCGGGTAGCACTACTTGACTTTACTCAAACCTTTTACAAAAACTTTGAAATTGCACGATTGTAATTCAGTGGAAAGATTAATTAACGTACACATCGAGAAACTGCCTGAAGGCTACTATCTAGCCACTTCTGATGCTTTACCTGGATTGATTGCACAAGCTCCAAGTCTCACTGAAACACTAGAAATTGCTCAGGATGTTGCCAAACAACTACTGGCAGCAATGGCAGAGCGCAATCAGATCGTTGAATGTTTCCCTATGCTAGCAGATGAATTTGACTGTCCTCTCGTACTAACTAGATAGGTGGGATGGGTAGGTTATCGGGATTCAGATATCGCGAAGTGGCTAAAGTGTTGCGCCTCTATGGATTTGCACTCGATCGGCAGGCCTCTGGCAGTCACGAAATCTGGTTTAATGATGGTAATGGTAAATATACTACTGTCCCCAATCACAATGGTGATATGCCAGAAGGCACTCTCCGTCAAATCCTGAAGCAAACAGGTATTGAAGCGGATGACTTTTTGTATCATTCTCACTAAGAGGGGGAGAGAGGAAACTCTCTCAAAGTGAATTCTGTTGTATTTCACCACAGAATTATTCCCCTCCCATCTCCCCGCTCCCCCCTCCACCCTAAATTATGCTTGCTGGCTCAACCCAATTTGACAACCTAGAACAAGCATTAAAACATTATTTTGGGTACGATGAGTTTCGATCGGGACAGCGAGAAATTATTACTACGGCTTTAGCCAATCGAGACTTGTTAGTGATCATGCCAACAGGTGGCGGAAAGTCGCTGTGTTTTCAGTTGCCTGCATTATTAAAACAGGGTGTAACAATCGTCGTATCACCATTGATTGCCTTGATGCAAGATCAAGTGCAACAGTTAGCGAATAATGGGATTCCAGCTACTTTTTTGAATAGTAGTATTACGACTGAAGAAAGACGCGATCGAGCCGCAGCAATTTACAATGGTGAGATCAAACTATTGTATGTCGCTCCCGAACGGTTGAATCAGGAATTTATCAGCAATTTTCTTGTAGATTTACATCAAGAAGTCGGGATTTCTGGGTTTGCGATCGATGAAGCTCACTGTGTATCTGAATGGGGTCATGATTTTCGTCCTGACTATCGTAAATTATCACAATTACGTCACTATTTCCCCAAGGTTCCCTGGTTGGGTTTGACAGCGACGGCAACCGATCGAGTCCGCCAGGATATAATCAAGCAGCTAGATCTAAAAGATCCAGATGTTCATGTCGCCAGTTTTAATCGTCCGAATTTATATTATGAGGTACGTCGTAAAAGTACCACTCCATATAAAGAGTTACTAGCTCAAATTAAACAGTCAGAAGGATCAGGAATTATCTACTGTTTAAGTCGAAAAAAAGTAGATGAATTGACAGCAAAACTTCAACATGATGGTATTAAAGTTTTACCTTACCATGCTGGATTGAATAGTGAGACGCGGACTAATAATCAGAATAGTTTTATTCGCGATGATGTACAAATAATGGTTGCTACTGTCGCCTTTGGCATGGGAATTAATAAACCTGATGTGCGGTTTGTGATTCATTACGATCTGCCGCGAAATATTGAAGGTTACTATCAAGAATCGGGACGAGCTGGACGAGATAGCGAGCCTGCTCACTGCACATTATATTTTGGGCTGGGAGATATTAAAACGATCGAGTATTTAATTGCTCAAAAAGTCGATCGAGAAACAGGGCTGGCACTCGAAGAAGAGCAGCGAATTGCTACTCAACAATTGCGAAGAGTGATTAATTATGCTGAAGCTACTGAATGCCGCAGAATTATTCAACTGGGCTACTTTGGGGAAAGTTTTCCTGGTAATTGCGATAACTGTGATAACTGTAAATATCCTAGACCGATCGCGGACTGGACGATCGAAGCTCAAAAATTATTATCTTGTGTCGCCAGATTTAGTAAGCAAGGGCGCAACTTTGGGTTGAGTTATACTATTGATGTACTACGAGGTTCTAAAAGCGATCGAGTCTTCAAGAATGGACATGATACACTCTCCACCTATGGGATTGGTAAAGATCGGACTCAGAATGAGTGGCGTAATTTAGGGAGATCTTTGCTGCATCAAGGTTTAGTTGAAGAAACTAGTGACGGTTATTCCGTCTTGACACTCAATGCCTTGAGTTGGGAAATCCTCAAAAGTCAGCGCAAAGTAGAAATTGCAATTGCTCCCACACCACCCACAGCGGAAACGCATGATATCAGTACAAATACGGTTGAAATTCAATCTCTATACAACCGTCTCCAAAAACTTCGTAAACAATATGCCGATGCCAACAAAGTGCCACCCTATGTCATCTTTGCCGATTCCAGCCTAAGACTGATGTCCCAACAACAACCTCAAACCCTCGCCCAATTCGCCCAAATATCCGGTGTAGGGGCACGAAAACTCGCTCAGTATGGAGAAATGTTTACTGGTGAAATCAGAGCCTTTCGCGCCGAATCTGGATTGTCTGTACAAGTTGAATCCGATCCCACCCCGCCATTAAATCCCCCTTCCCCCAGAAAAAGTGATGTATCCCAAACCCACTTGGACACTCTGGATTTGTATCAACGCGGTTTGAGTCTAGCCGAAATTGCCGAAAAACGATCGATGCGAGAGACGACTATTTTCGATCATCTGCTGAAGTTAATGGAATGCAGCTATGAAGTCACTATCGATCGCATCGTATCACTCGAAAAAGCTACCGCGATCGAGCAAGCAATTAATACTGTCGGGGCAGAACGACTAACCCCAATTAAGGTACATCTAGGGGATGACTATAGTTATGAAGAAATCAAAATAGTCAGGGCTAGGCTGAGGTTAGGGAGTAATGGGTAATGATTGCTAGCCCTTTACCCTTTACCCTAATTTTTATTTAGAACCAACCTGTGGAGGATTTGTCAGTAGAGAGCTGGTAAATGGATTGGGTAAATCAGCCGTACGAATAACGCCATTATTGCCACGCTGACGGATCGCATCCTGATAGATCCGGTTTACTGTCTGAGCATCATTGAAATACTCCTGTTCAGGATAGCTCAATCCAAATAATAGTGTTGCTTGACGATCGATACCACGATTACGATAGATATCACCGGAATAGTTGAAGAAAGCACGAGTCATTGCTTCGCCAACTGGCTCGGATGTTTGATCTGCATGTGCTTGGGGTGCAAAACAGCCAACAGCAGCAATCGCTAATGCGGCGAAACTGAGCGTCTTTAATTTCATCATGGATTTAACCTCTATATCACTTATTTACGTTATTCAACTGATTGATGATCACATCGGGAATATTCCGTCAGATTGCATCTGCTTTTTTGCATAATCGAGATAATGGACAGTGGCTAGGATAAGATCTAATACCCAATATCTAAACATCTCAACATCTCAATTATGCAGTCACCTGTTGGAAATATTCCCTATTCAACGATCGATCTAACTATTTTGCGAGAACATCTCCTAAATTTGCTGTGCCAGTTGGCTTATCAGGAAGGTGATTTTGTGCTATCTTCCGGTCAAAAAAGTACTTATTATATCAATGGCAAACAAGTAACTCTCCACCCAGAAGGAGCTGTAGCTACTGCCCGAATTTTGCTATCGATGTTGCCTGCTGACACAGATGCGGTAGCTGGCTTAACGCTAGGTGCCGATCCGATTGTCTCCGCAGTGAGTGTTGTCTCTGTCTATGAAGGCAAATCTATTCCGGCATTAATTATTCGCAAAGAAGCCAAGGGACATGGCACTCAAGCTTATATTGAAGGTGCAACCCTTGCGCCAGGATCGAAAGTTGTGGTGCTAGAAGATGTGGTGACAACAGGACAATCGGCGATGAAAGCGGTAGAAAGACTCCGCGATGCCGGGTATCATGTCGATCGAGTGTTAACATTGGTCGATCGAGAACAAGGTGGTGCTGATTTCTATGCAGCTCAAGGTTTGCATTTTGAAACGGTATTTACGATCCGAGATTTACAGGCAAGATATCGAGAACTGCCATCACAGGCATAGCCTTTGGTTAGGGGTACTTATTGTCTTACCCCTGCCGATCAACACCCGACTAACTAGAAATCATCATTACGGTTTTCTAACCGCATCAATCGTTGATTTAACCTACGATTGTTTCTGGCATTATCTTCAGTTTTGCGTTCGTTCTGCACCAGATCGGTATCGAGATCGATGATATAGTTCTGGAGTGAATTGAACCCACCTGTCATCGTAGTGATGAGAGTACCTTCCATACTATCCATGCGATTTTGCATTGCCATCATATTCTGCTGCATCGTAGTCACAGCTTGGATGACTTGACTGAGCTGATTTTCGATTCGTTCTAATCTTTCCTCTGACATCTGAGTAAGTCAATAAAATTCTATTGTACTATCATCTTAACTCCGCACCAACAGGGCACCCACAAGGGGATGCCCCTACAGATTTTTATTAAAGATCGGTCTTAATATTGGTTGCCAGATTTGCGTCGATCGATAGCAGTTACACTCGTCAGTTCTAATACCTTACCATTATCTACAACAGCATACAGTAACCAGCGATCGCCACAATCCATCCGGTTTTTGACAGTGCATTCTAGATAAGATAAAGCTTCGGTGAGAACGATACAACCATTGTCAGCGAGTGTTGTTTCTAGATCGGCAAATCGATCGATCCCAATCGTGGTTGGTTGGAGAAAATGACGTTGGAGATTGTTACCTTCCTTGAGAATATTCAGGACAAACTTCTCGCCAGGATTGGCTAAACATTCCAAATCTTTATCCTTCGCAACAGCAATGGTAATCGCTGGCGGATTGAATCCCGCTTGAGATACTCGCGAGGACATTAATCCAACTGGTTTACCACTATTATTCGCCGTAATTACGCACAGAGAGCCAGTTACTCGCCCGATCGCTTGTCCAGTTCGATCGGTTTGTCCGTCTACATTTACCTGTCTGGGAGCGCGGAATTTTTTAGCTTTATTCAGTACTTTAGCAAATTCTACCCCCGCAGCTTCGCACTGCTCCAGGGTTTCTTCCGTTGGGGCAAATTTGACGCGGATTGGTTCAAATCCTTGGGGATAGCCGACATCTTGCAACTTGCTGACAATTAAATCAACGGCTTCACCGCTCCAACCATAGGAGCCGAATACCCCTGCTACTTTAGTCTGGTTGGCGGTAGAAAGAATGATGCCGAGGGCGGTTTGGATCTGTGTGGGGGGGTGTCCAGCGATGGTCGGAGAACCGATAATGAAGCCGTCACAGGCTTGAATGGCGCGGGTGACTTCTTCGGGTGTGTTAAATTCACAATCGATCGATCTGACTTGGACACCCGATTGAGTGATCCCTTTTTCGATGGCGCGAGCCAAGGTGGCGGTATTGCCGTAGGCGGAGGTATATAAGAGGGCGACGCTGAGATCTTTCTTTTGCTGTTGTTCGCACCAACTCTGGTAATCGAGGGTGAGAACGCTGCGGCTGTGGCGGACGATCGAGCCGTGAGTGGGTGCGTAAATCCGTGCAGGTAGTTCAGCTAGTTTAGCGAGGATCGCCTCTACCTGGGGGGCTTGGGCGGCGTAGAGACAATCGAAATAATACTTGCGATCTTCGGTAAGGGTTTTCCAGTGTTCGTCGAAGACGGCATCATCGCAGACGTGGGAGCCGAAGAGTTTGTCGGTGTAGAGGATATTAGTGGCTCGATCGAATGTACAGATTGCGTCGGGGTGGCGCGGGGTAGGGACAAATCGGAATTGAAGAACGTGTCCATTACCCAGATCGAGAGTTTCTTCATCGCGCACTACATGGACTTTGAGGGTTTGGTTGGTGCCAAATTCGATGCCCAAATCGTGGGCTTCGTCTTCGCGGGGGGATGGGAGATCGAAGGATTGGTTAGCAAATACCGATCGCAGGGTGTTTACACCTGGTTTAGAACAGATGATGGTGGCGTAGGGGGCGGCTTCTAGTAAGCGTTTGAGGGTGGAAATCCGGTTGGGGTTAACGTGGCTGAGGATGATGTAGTTGAGGCGTTGGTAGTAGGCGTGTTGTCCGAGTTCTTCGAGGAAGATATCAGTGAAGGATTCGCCTGGAGGATCGATCAGGGCGGTGGATTCGCCTTCGATTAGGTAGGAGTTGGCAGTTGTGCCTTTTTGACGGGCGTATTCGATTTCAAATTTGACGCGTTCCCAGGTGCGGGAGCGGAGGACGGTGGTGTTAGGGGCGATTTCGGCGATTTGAACATCGCGGGGTTTTGTTGGTGTCATGGGTTTTGTGTGGGTGGCGGAGCGGTAGGCGTTATGTATTTGTGCTATGTGGGGTTTTCTGGTGGGGGCAGAACCCGGATCTGGGGGTTCCGACCCCCAGTCCCCCCGTTGAGGAGCGGAACGCCGCTCCTCAAACTCCTCTGCGTATGGATGGCTGGTGTGCTCGCTTGGCTTCACACTCGCTCCACTTTAGATTTTAGTTGGAGGTTGTTTTATTTTAGACTTTGAGCTGCGATCGGCTTTCGATCGAATGCTATGTCTGAAAATCCCCTCCAAGGAGGGGTGCCCATTAGGGCGGGGTGGGTAGATCTACGCAACTCATCCATAAAATCTCAACTTTAAAATCTTTTGTGAAATGAAGGCGGATATTATTAAAGCAGAAATTTATTTGTCTCTTTATCTACTCCTGAATGGCGGTCATAAAACATCGCAGTCCGTTTTGCCTGATGATTTGTACATGCTGCAAAGCTTCATTTCTTGCCCCTGTCCAGACGATTGCAATTCCCTCTTCATGAATTCTAAACATAAAGTCAACTGCCATTTTGTCGGAGATACCAATCATTCTCAATGTCCGCATAACATTTTCTATTGAGCTTGTGTTGTCATTGAGAACAATAACTGCATATTCTTCAAACCCATTAAAAATAATTCCACCGACAACTCTACCTCTCTTTTGAAAAAAACTTTTCACTACAGATAGCAACGCGAGAAGCAGCACTAGAAAAGAAATGCCGAAAGCCAGAAAAATGATGCTCGGAATAACAAATCCAAGAAAATTATTTATTTGCAATGACATGGTGCATATTTAATATTCTTACGTTTGCTCACCGATCGATCTAGCCCAGATCCTCACCACCAACAAAGCACCCATCACTAGCAAAAAAGCACAAGCAGACAATGTTTGAGTCCAGGGAATTTCGAGTACACCTTTGACGATGACTTCGCGTAGTACTGAAACAATGGCAACTTCGATCGCCACCGCTACCGAAACTCGTTGTTCTTGGAGATAAATTATTAATAGTCGAAATAGTTCGACGAGGATTAAGATAAATAGAATATCGGCGGTGACTGCTGGAAAGTTTAGTGGTGGAAGTAGGGAGAGAAACATCGATTGCAGTTGCAATACCATCACTCCAAATAAACCAACGCACAGGGAAATAATAATGAAGTCCTGGACTGCTTCAAGGACGATGACGACTTTTTCGATCCAAATTGGCGGTGAGATTGATCGATTTTTCACTGTTTTTTCCATGTCATTTTCTCAAAGAATCCAACTTGTGAATTGATCGATAGTTAATACTGTCTGAACTATGATTCGGAATGATTAATGGATTAACTATGATTGCAATCTAGAAAAAAATCACAGTCCATCATTTAATCACTCTAATCACAGTTCAGACAGCAACTAATAGTGATTCCCAACTTTCCGATGGTGAACCGCTGTCAGCGAATCAGCCTTAGCCACTCGTCCGATATCGACGGTACTATACACAATCCAATGATCGTCGCCTTCCATCCGGCTGACGACTTCGCATTCTAAGTAAGCTAGCGAGTCCGCCAAGATGGGACAACCGTTAGATGCAGGGTAAACCTTGATATTCGCAAATCGATCGGCTCCAGGCGGAAACCGTTTGAGGAAGTGCTTCATTAGGGGCTGATAGTTGCCCTCTTCTAAGATATTTAGCACGAACCTGTCGCCGACGTGCATTAAGGATTCGATCGCGCGATCTTTGGCGACGGCGATCGAGATGCCCGCAGGTTCGACGCTGGCTTGGGCGACCCAGGATGCTAACATGGCACTAGTGGCTTCGCCGCGTTTGGCGGTGATGATGTAGAGTCCGCCGCTGATCCGTCCGAGGGCTTTATCGAGATCGTTATCGAGGGATTTCATCTGCTTGATACTTCGATCGCGTGTCAGCCATTGTCCCAGATCTGTACCTGCTTCTTCACAGAGTTGGTAGGTATTTTCGCTAGGGGAGGTTTCAATCCGAATTGGCTCGAAAGCTTCGCGGACACCGATTTCGCGGAGTTTATTGCGCAGCAAGTAGACTGATTCATCGTCGCCGCCACCGGATTCAAATAGTCCGAAGTTTTGTTTGGCGTTAATTGCGGCGAGGATGGTACTAACTAAGGCTTGAGTTTGAGTGGCATCTACGCCGGATTGGGGCGGCATTCCCACGACTACGCCAGCGGCAATATTTACGAGTTCGCGCACTTCGTGAGGATCGGATTCGCGTAAGTCGATAAGTTCTACGCCTACGCCTGTTTTGGCGATTCCTTGTCCGATCGAGTTAGCAATCAGATCGCTATGTCCATACTCGGAGATGTAGAATAGTACAGCCATCGTTGCGGCTTTGGCTTGGGTTTGACTCCAATCTTGATACCGTCCGACGAGTTCGGTAATATTATATTTTAATAATGGCCCATGTCCGGTGGCAATTGTCGCGATCGGTGGTAAGTCGCCCATCCGTTTGATCGCAGCTAATACCGATCGAGCATTTGGCCCCATTAAACAGTCATAATAAACCTGATAATCTTTATCTAAAATTGCCAGATCGTCATCATAAATCTGGTCATCGCAATAGTGCATCCCAAATACGTCGCAAGTAAACAGGGTTTGGGTAAGATGATCGTAAGTTAGCATTGTATCTGGCCAATGCAGATTTGGTGCTGAGACAAATTCTAATTCATGTCCATTGCCTAAGTCCAATCGATCGCCGTTTTTGACGATCTTCTGGTTGTAAGGTTGATGGATCAAGCCATCGAGAAACTGTATCGCGACTTTTGCACCGACGACAATAATGTTCGGATTCAGTTGCAATAAGTCTTTAACCAAGCCACTATGATCGGGTTCTGTGTGGCTGACGACTAAATAATTAATATCTGCTGGATCGATTAATCCTAGTAGTGTATCCAGATAAAGCTGGCGAAACTTGGCGTGGGAGGTATCCACCAACGCAATTTTATCGCCCCGAATCAAGAAAGAGTTATAAGTAGTCCCATTTTCGAGGGCAAATTCAATGTCGAACCTGTCGCGATCCCAATCGAGTGATCGAATTGCGGTGGTATCGGTGGCAATTTCCACCGTCTGCATTGTCAGCCGAGTTGAAGTTTTAACACTGATTGCTACCATAAACTAACCTCTATATGACTGCTCGTTGGCGGAGCCTCTCCTTCAGGAGAATCGATCTCTCTATTTCTATTGTGACTGTCCGATCCCCTGGTTGTAAAGTTGGAATCGCTAAACTCACCGAGATCGAGTTAAGTTAATTGCTCAAACTAGCGTTTAAAACCTGAGGATGTCCCCAGATAATTTGTTCGTGCTTGTAGATTACCATGCCTGGTTTTGCACCTTTGGGTTTATAGACATGCTTAGTTGCAGTGTACACAACAGGCACCGCTTGGCTTTGTCTGGCGCGACTGTAATAAGCAACAGCATTAGCTGTAAATTGTAAATCTGTTTCTTCTGCTACCGCACCAGGTGTGATTCTTAATAAGCCATGACTCCCAGCGATTTCTTGGGCGTGAAACCAGAGATCGTATTCTGTAGCGGTTTTAAATGTTAGTTTGTCATTTTGACGATTATTTCGGCCAATTAGTAGTTCAAATCCGCTGGGGGTTGTCAATACATGGGGTTTAGTTTCTGCTAACTCAGCTTTTGCTAATCTATCGGCGGTGGGGAAGTATCCCGTATCAATCAACTCTTTCTTGATTTCCAACAAAGTTTGGAGCATTTCGCGCACATCATTGGTGCCATCTTCTTGGAGCTGGAGGACACTTTCTTCGACTTGTTCTAAATAATCTATCTCTGCTTGCACTGATGCAAGTAATGGATCTACTGCGAGTTTTGCGCGTTTTAATTTCTGATGGCGTTTGTAGAGAAATTGGGCATTTTGGATCGCATTCTTTTCGGGTTCGAGTTTGATTTTGACTGGTTCGCTTGTCTCGAAATCGTTGAGGATGATTTCTTTCATCCCTGGTTGCCATTCTTGCAGATATGACATCAATAAATCGGCGTTGGTGCGATATTCATCTGCACCTGTAGATTCTTGGAGTTTGGCTTTAAATGTATTAGCTTTGACTCGTAATTTAGCGAGGATTGTACATAATTTCTGGGTGAGTTGATGTTTGAGTTGGGTAAATGCTTCTCGATCGAGTATCCGCGTATAATAAGTCTCGATCGCACTATTGACGCTAGCTACTGGAGTACCTGGATCAGCCCATCCCATCACGCTGAAGCCGTTTTCAGTCAGATGCGGATTGAAGCTATAGCCATCGACTTGAGTTAGGGTTCTGAGCCAGATTTGCCAGTATTCAAATAACTTTTCCCAATCTGCGGGAGCTAATGTATCAGTCGTCTGAATCGGATCTAATCCGGCGGCGGTAATTAGCTCATTCATCAAAATCGTACTCAAACCGCGATAACTCCGCACCAGTCGCTGGTTAAGCTTATCGGGAATCAGACTAACACGATCGATCCACCGCTCGATCGATTCCTCAATATTTGGCATCGGATCTGTCAATGATGGCGGTACCTCATAAGGTCTACCAGTTTCGATCGTTCTGACGCTAGACTGTTTATTACTGACTTGATGCGCCGTAGTGATAATTAAATTATCAGCATCTGTGAGCGTGAGATTGCTATATTTACCGATCGGTTCTACATATAAATAATACAATGCTTCCGCCCCAGGTCTGGTCGCAAATGTTAGCTTTACCAAACGTTCCCAGGGAGATACCATTTCCATCCCAATCATCGCCAATCCACCCAAGACAGAGCGCAATTGCTGACTGAGCGTGAATGTATCAGGAATCCGTGGTGGGGGGTCTGTGAGGACTATTCTTGCGGCTTGCGGATGCCAGGAGATGGCAATCCAGCCCCGTTTGTCGAGGGTGCGTAAGCTCAGAGCGAGGGTATATCGATCGCGTTGATATACACTTTCTACTCGTGCAGGTATCCAATCAGATTGTAACTCCCGTACTGCTGCTGTTAATGTCGTGAAGTCAACCTGTTGCATCTGTGTTTAGTGGAAAGTGGAAAGTGGAAAGCGAGAAGTGGATAGTGGATAGTGGATAGCAAGAAGTTGAGTTTTGATAGCAGTTGCTAAAATCCTGCCATCTATATCACCATTCACTATTCACCATCCACTATTCACTATTCACTAACTCATGGTTAATGTTGGTTTTGGAAATATTGTCTCGACACAGCGGATTGTGGCGATCGTTAGTCCTGATTCGGCACCGATTAAACGTAATATTAATGAAGCGAGAGAGCGCGGACAATTAATCGATGGAACTTATGGTAGGCGGACTCGTGCGGTGTTAATTATGGATTCTGGACACGTAGTTCTATCAGCAATTCAACCAGAAACGATCGCTAGTCGGATTCAGGGTTAGGTTTGATGTGTTGTTGCGGAGATTTTACCCCACCCTACCCCTCCCATTATGAAGGGGAGGGGATAAAAGCCCCCCTTTCTAAGGGGGTTGGGGGGTAACACCATCATCGAAGCAAATTACTCAGCCAACCAAGGAGACACCGTAGGTGTCCAATTTACTAATTCTTCTTCCTTGAACCATAAAGCAATCTCGCTCTGAGCTGTTTCAACAGCGTCAGAACCGTGAATTAGGTTGCGACCGATATTTATACCCAAATCGCCGCGAATTGTTCCTGGAGGGGATACTAGGGGGTTAGTTGCACCAATTGCCAATCGGGATGCAGCGACAACACCTTCACCTTGCCACACCATTGCGACGACTGGCCCAGAGGTAATAAAATCAACTAAACCACTAAAGAAAGGTCTTTCTTTGTGAACTGCGTAATGCTGCTCGGCTAACTCGCGGCTAGGGTGTAATAATTTTAAGGCGACAAGGGTAAAGCCTTTAGTTTCTAAGCGACGAATGATTTCGCCAACTAAGCCACGTTGAACGCCGTCGGGTTTGATTGCGAGAAATGTCCGTTCCACCGTGAACTCCTGAAATATACATGAACTTGCCAACGATCGATTATAGTTCTATTCGCGATCGAGTGGTGTTGTCCTATAGTATCTTCAATATTGCTGCGTTACCCCTTGCGCCTAACACACCCTACAATAATTATGCTAACTTTCAACTATTAACTGATGCTAGAAATTCTTATCGATCCTTGGAATTATGAATTCATGCGACATGCGATCGCGATCGGAATTTTAGTTGGGATTTTATGTCCGATTGTTGGTAGTTATCTAATCGTCCAAAGGATGGCATTATTTGGCGATGTGATTGCCCATTGTGTTCTACCTGGTTTATCGCTCTCGTTCTTTTTGGGGATAGATATTATGGTGGGTGCATTTATCTCTGGAATTCTCGGTGCGGGGGCAATTTCGTGGATTCGATCGCAAGCAAGAGTTAAGGTAGATGCAGCGATGGCTTTGACGTTTTCTAGTTTTTTCGCGTTGGGTATATTACTAATTAGTCTGCTTAAAAATAATGTCGATTTAGATAGTTTTCTATTTGGCGATATCCTCGGCGTAACGATGACCGATATTTATCGCACCTCGATTGTTACTTTCCTAATTTTAAGCGCAGTTTGGTTGTTTTACAAAGAGCTATTATTTTACACCTTCGATAAAACTGGCGCGACAGCGATGGGATTGCCAGTTAATGCAATTCATTTAGGATTTATGGCTGCAATTACGCTGACAATTATTGCTAGTATGCAAGCCGTAGGCGTGATTTTAGTAATTGCCTTATTAGTCGGACCAGCATTAACAGCCTATTTATTAGTAAAAGAGTTACATCAAATGATGATCGTCGGTGCAATTATTGGATCGATCGCAAGCATTAGCGGCGTATATATTAGTTTCTATGTCAAACATGTTCCCTCTGGCCCTGCAATTGTTCTAGTATCTTCAGCCTTATTTATCCTAGCATTACTATTCAGCCCATCTCAAGGGATTCTAACTCAGGGAATAGGGAATAGGAAATAGGGAAATTATTAATTATTTCTTTGCTCCTTTGATCGATAGTCCCTTGTTGCCGATATTTACTTGATCAATTTTAAAATTCTTTTGCTGTAACTGCAAGTCAATCATCTGTTGAATTTTATCTGGAGACACGCCCAAAGTATCCGCAAGTTGGGAGATCGTAAAATTCATACCTCCCACTTTTATTTCTGTATCTTCACTAAATTTAACTTTTCCACCTTCCACAATTGGCTTGCCAACAATTCCAATAAAAACATCACGATCTTTCAAAAATGTCAATTTGTCAGTTAGTTTTGTCAGTGCAGACGTTTGACTTCCTGGTGCTCCACTTGCAGCTAATTGAGCTAAATTGACTAAAGCACCAATATGAATTTTCCCATCTTTAATATTAGTCTTAACTCCTTTAACGCCAGATGGGATTTGCTTATTTGGTTGAGAAGTAGCAAGTTTAGCTATCACCAAATTGTTGAGGTCTCGATCGCTAAGTTTGATATCTATTTTTTGTCCGGCTTGCGCTTGCTCGATAGTTGTAATTATTTTCTGCTTACTGACAGCAGCTTGTGCGTTAATTTGACTTGACTGCAATGCTGAAGTTTGTGTCTTTAACTTATTATCAGCAGTTTCTTTTATATAGTCATCTGGTACCTTAATTGCTTCTTGCCAGACATAATATAGTCCCCCAACACCTACAATTAAAATAACAGCCAGTGACTTAAATATAATTTTCGACATCTTTAAAATCTAATCTTTTCAATACGAACAAAAAATGTTATTATTCAATGATATAGTCAAAAAGATCGAGATGTTTTGACCTTCTAAACTAGATATTTTACATAAAATATGACAATCTGGGGAAATCTGATAGCGATCGCCATTATGGTGTTCGGATTATGGCTAAATAACACCTGGATTGCCGCAGTCGGATGTGCGATCGCACTAGTATTGTCTGTACCAATTATCTATCGCGGGATTCGGCAAGAATTGCTTGATTCATTGACATCGGCGCAACGGTTGCAATTAATTGCATCGATTACTGTACTGATTGCTTTAGTTGGCTTACTTCAGATTCTCGAATTCTTTGAATATGTCAGTAGTTTTTCTGACAAGATCGACTGGAATGCTGTCGGTGCATCGGGAGAATGGGGTGGTGCATTCGGTCAGATTTTAATTGCTATCCTAGCAGTATATATTGCATGGCGACAGTATATTATCTCTCGCGACCTGACGATCGAGCAAAATCGCCTCACCACCCAACAAAATATTCTCACCCAACAACAGACGATCGATACTTATTTTCAGGGCATTTCCGACCTAGTATTAGATGACGATGGTTTTCTTGAAGATTGGCCACAAGAGCAAGCCTTTGCTGAAGGTAGAACCGCTGCATTGCTCGGTAGCATTGATGCTGCAGGTAAAGCAAAGGTACTAAGGTTCCTATCTCAGTCTAAACTCCTCAGCCCCCTCAGACGCGATCGCCGGCTCGGTAGAGCAATTTTGGATGGAGATGGTGGTTATGAGGAAGATCGGCTCTATGGAGTCCGTGTCATCGATTTGGGCGTGATGTTAGCAGGTGCAGATCTCACCCAAACTGATTTACGCTGGACAGATGTCAGCGATGCGAATCTGATTCGCGCCAATTTAAGCGGCTGCGATTTAGTCAAAGCCAACTTCTCTCGCACCATTTTATATGAAGCCAATCTCAACGGCGCGGATGTCAAAGGTACCCGCTTTTTCTACGGTACCGCAGAACTCGCCAGTCCCCGCAGTCGCAACGAACTTCCCAACTATACAACGGGTGAATTTACGGGCGCGGTAGTCGAAAATGCCGATTTTACCAACATCCAAGAAATGTCTGACGAACAGCGTAAATATTGCTGTACTTGGTGCGGGGACGCATCTCGGCGAACTATTCCTGGTGGGTGTGAAGGTATTCCTAGTAAGTTACCAGCAAAAAAAGTCTAACGAACTAATGTGTTTAGATGGATTGTTTAATTAGAGCTTATATTTGCGATAAACATTACTAGCTGCACGATGAAGTAACGAGTGTCGATAGACTAAACTCGGCAGATCCTCAGCATAACCACCACCAATCACACAGGCGACTGGATAGCCTTGAGAAACGCAGGTATTTAATACTTGAAAATCTCGATCGAATATCCCCGTATTAGTTAATGCTAATTTACCCAACCTGTCGCTAATATGCGGATCTACCCCTGCATCGTACAGCACTAAGTCCGGTTTTACCTGTGATAATAAATCTGGTAAATATTGAGCAAGAGTGGTTAAATACTCCGGATCTTCCATCCCTTCTAGTAGGGGTACATCGAGATCGCTGATTTGTTTCTTGCTCGGAAAATTGATGTCACAGTGCATTGAAAAAGTAAATACGCTGGGATCTCCTTTGAAAATTGCCGCCGTACCATCGCCTTGATGAACATCGAGATCGACGATCAAAATCTTCTTGGCTAAACCTAACTTCTGTACTACACGGGACGCGATCGCCAGATCGTTGAAGATACAAAATCCAGAACCCATATTCGCAAAAGCATGGTGAGTTCCACCTGCTGTATTACAAGCAATGCCATATTCGATCGCCAGTTTTGCAGTCAGAATCGAGCCACCTAATGCAATACAAGTCCGATTGACTAATTCAGGACTCCAGGGTAAACCGATCCGTCGCTGTGCTTTGGGATCTAGTGTGCCAGTATAGTAGGCTTGA
>JANYIT010000327.1 GCA_025358725.1 Chamaesiphon sp. GL140_3_metabinner_129_sub | reverse complement strand
AGTAACCCGCGCGTTGTTAAAAAGACCCGTTCAAAATTTCCAGCGAAAAAACCTTTTCATCCTGGTACGGGAACTCAGCACCCACACCTTAGTTTCTCTATTGCTAGCACTGCTTAGAGCTTAACCGAGAAGTATTGAGAGCGTAGCAGTTGTTTGCTCAATACATACTCTCGCTTTTCTTCACACAGGTATTTATAAAGTTTCACAATCCGCAACGCAAAAGTAAACGACTTCTCATAAACAGCTCCCTTACTCACCTCCAACTCCTCCTGAACTTTCAGATCCATTAGCTTAGTATGCCCACATCGCTTTCAACTTTCAACTTTCAACTTTCAACTAGTTCAGACTTATTACGCTATGGATAGCGTTTAAAAATAGTCAATATCCCTACATACAAAAGATGTTATTTATTTCGGTTTTTTCGATAAATTTCAATTAGAATGTGAGACCCTCCTCTCACTTCGGTACCGTCATGGCACAAACAAATTTAGATCGTGCCCATCAGACAGAATTAGTTACTGCCAGCAATATCGATCGAGAATTAGTAACGCTTAATTTTGAATCTTTACAGGGAAATTCTGCTTATGACAGGTTATTTATTTCACCACAAATTCCTCGTAATAATAGTGGCCAAGTAATTCCGAGTTGGATGAGAAGATACAACCACTGTGCGAAGGGTGGTTGGTGGTGTGGCGGATTAGATCCAGTAAATAATTGGCAATCAATGGAATGGGGTACCTTCAAGCCAAATTCTCCAGCCAAAAATCAGGATGGAAAGTTGATTAAATATGAGCATCCCCCCAGTGTTTCTACTAGACTATTTTGTTTGCGAGTAACGAAAGAAATTTGGACCCAAACAGCTACTTTATTTAAGGCAAAACTACCAGCAAAAATTGACGTAAATTTACAAGGTGAAGCAGTTGGCTTTTGGCAGTGGATTCTCGATCAACAGATCCCGATCGTCATTTGTGAAGGAGTCAAGAAAGCCGCTACCCTATTGACACATGGCTATCCAGCGATTGCTTTACCAGGGATAAATAGTGGCTATCGAGTCGTCCGCGATCTTCAGGGCAATACTATTGGTAGAAATTTAATTCCTGAACTAGCAGTATTTGCCAATAAGAAGCAAGAGTTATCAATCTGTTTTGATTATGAAGCTGTACCCCGCAAGGCAAAATTATTAGATACCGCAATCGTTCATTTAGGTGAACTATTACAGCAGTCAGGCTGTAATGTTAAGGTAATTAGATTACCAGGGCTAGAAAAGGGTATTGACGACTTTATTGTAGCGCAAGGAATTGTTGCTTTCACCGGAATTTATCAGCAAGCATTAGAGTTAGAAGTAGATCTCGCTCGATCAAAACGACATAGTGAATTAACTTACCCAGCTAATCTCGTATTGGAGAGTCGATATCTACATGGAATTGATTTTCCACGTAGTGGTATCGTTGGCATTAAATCAGCAAAAGGTACTGGTAAAACTACTGCGTTAATTCCCGTAGTGGCGATCGCTCAAGAATATAATCGCCCAGTGTTATTATTAACACATCGCATTCAATTAGGTCGATTTTTATGTCAGCGAATTGGCGTAAATTGGATTAATGAACAGCTCCCCAAACAACAATCTGATAGCTTGGGTTTGTGTCTAGATTCAATGTGGAAGCTCAATCCTGCTGACTGGGAAGGTGGGGTGATTATTTTAGATGAAGTCGAACAATCGCTGTGGCATTTACTCCACAGTTCTACCTGTAAAAAGAAGCGACTGGCGATTTTAAAAACCTTTCAACACCTGATTGCTAGAGTGATCGAGACAAATGGACTAGTCATCGCTCAGGATGCAGATTTATCAGATATCTCGATCGATTATCTCAAAAGATTGGCAAATAATGAAACTGAGCCGTGGATTGCGATCAATCAATGGCAAGCTGAGCGCGGCTGGGATGTGCATTTTTACGATACTCCCAATCCTACCGCACTGATTCACCAGTTAGAACTAGATCTCCGGGCTGGACATAAGTGTTATGTTACCACCGACAGTCGATCGGGTCGCTATGGTTCAGATACGATCAATCGTTATATCATCCAAACGCTCAAGCAACTCGAAGACAGTTATACCAAAACTCTAGTAGTTTGCAGTCATACTACTAATACTACTGGACATCCAGCCGTAGATTTTGTGTCGTCGATTAATACTCAAGCTCCAGAATATGATGCCGTATTTGTGACTCCCACTTTAGGTACGGGAGTCAGTATCGATGTCAAACATTTTGATCGAGTATATGGGATTTTTCAAGGAGTTATTCCCGATACAGAAGTGCGTCAAGCATTAGCCAGAGTGCGGGCAAATGTGCCGCGATATCTGTGGTGTACTAAACGAGGCATGGGCACGATTGGGAGTGGTAGTAATAATTATCGATCGCTTGCCTATTGGTATCAAGAGAATTACAAAGAAAATTATGCTTTAATGTGTCCACTCACGCGGATTGATGTTGATTTGCCCTTCGTTTTCGATCCGATTCATTTGCGAACTTGGGCAAAATTTGCCGCTCGAATTAATGCCTCAATTACCTTGTATCGAGATGCTGTCAAAGCTGGATTGATCGGGGAAGGACATCAAATTCATTTAATTAGTGAAGATCGGGACCAAGAGAGTTTACAAGAACTACGAACAGCCCTAATGCACGCCACCAAAACAGACTCTAAAAAATCGCTAGAAATCATGCGGCAAATCGCCGATGTTCACAAAGGTAAATCACAACGCGATCGAGAATATAATCTCATCGGCACTCAAACTAAAAAGATTCAACAGCAAGTCAAAAATCAAGCAGCACAGGCAATTGCGGTAGCTCCAGATCTCGGTCATCGCGATTTTCAATATCTCACGAATAAACGATTTCTCACTGATTTAGAACGTGCTCAAGTTGAGAAATACAACCTCCAACAAAGATATGGTGTCACCGTCACTCCTGAACTAAAATTAAAAGATGATCAAGGTTATTATGGACAACTATTAACTCACTTCTACTTACTCAATCATCAACAGTATTTACCTCAATCCATTTACTTAGTTTGGGATCGAGATCTCGAAGCCAGACCAGACAAAGTGTTTCTGCCAGATGCCAATCATCATATTCTCAAGATTCAAGGATTATTAGCATTAGGCATCATTAATTTCTTAGATGCCGATCGACAATTACAAATTACCGATCCAGATTTGATTTCACTCAAACGAATCAGTTATCTATGTAGTCAACATATCAAACGAGCAATTGGCATTGATATGCCAAATTATAGTAATGGAGAAGTTAGTCCAATTTCCGTACTCAATCGCTTTTTAAATCTCTTGGGTTTGAAAGCGCAACCTATTCAAACTGGATTGAAAAAGCAGGATAAAATTGTGAGTGCTTATCAACTCGATCGATCTTTATTAAATGATGGTCGTGATGAGATCTTCAAGATTTGGCAACATCAACAAAGCCGAGAACTCGTTCGTTCGGCTTAATCGATTCACAACAGATCGGCATCTAAACATCCTCTAAAGACTAAGCAGCAGCAAGATAGATATCTTGCTGCTGCTTAGTGGCTAAAATTCGAGTCGCTAATGCTAGCGATTGCTACTCATGGCGGGAACTTTGCCAGAATTGGGACTAGCCAAATTTGAACGACCTTGTAATACACTGATCGCCTTGAGATACTGAGGATCTTGGGTACTCCCCATCAAGGCTGGAGAGTCAGCCAGGTTGCGTTGATCCATAAAGTTGAGATCTACCTTCACATCCGGCGTGACTCCTTTATGACCGATATCGGTACCATTGGGCGTATAGTAGTGAGCCACTGTTACCGCCATCCCCGAACCGTCGGAGAGAGAATGTACGGATTGAACTAGAGCTTTGCCAAAAGTTTGGGCACCGACGATCTGAGCGCGACGATTGTCTTTGAGGGCACCTGCGAGAATCTCGCTGGCACTGGCAGAATTACCATCGACCAAGACAGCCATCGGGAGCTGAGTTAAGGCACCTTGAACCGCCCGAAAATCCTCATTTCCACCTTTGCGATCGACCGTTTTGACGATCGTCCCATTATCTAACCACATCCGGGCAATCTCGACACTGGCTTGCAGCAATCCACCTGGATTGCCCCGCATATCTAGCACGTAAGCACTTACTTGTTGACGATTTAGCTCTTTGATGGCTTTTTGCATCTGCTCGGCAGAGTGGGAGCTAAACTCTGACAGCCGAATGTAGCCGACTTTCAGACGACCTTCTTGTTTGACAGCAGAGAATACCGAGGATACTTCAATCTGGGCACGAGTCAGGGGAATCTCAAAGGGACTAGTCGAGCCTCGCGCAATTTTGAGCGTGATCGATTTACCAATTTCACCACGAATCAGCGCGATCGCCCCATCCAGGGTCATATTTTTGGTAGACTTACCATCGATCGCGACAATTGCATCGCCAGCCTTGATTCCAGCTTTGAATGCGGGAGAATTTTCGATCGCTTCGGCAACAATGAGCTGCTGTGTGCGAGGATTAGCTTCAAGCCGGATGCCGACACCAGACATTTCACCACTGGTTTGATTGTTCAGGGATTGAAACTGCTGCGGATCCATGAACCGAGTGTAAGGATCGCCCAATTTTTTGAGAGTCGATCGAATTGCGATATATGCTTCTTGACGACTGGTATAATTGCGTTTGAGCAATTCCATTCTGGTTTTTTTCCAGTCCAAGCGGTTGAAAGTACCGTCTACATATTCACGGTTGACAATCTGCCATGCCTCATCCACGATCGCTTTAGGGCTATCTTTAAACGCTGCAACGGCGGAACTCGCCCAAATCGGTAACAATGTGGCGAAAAAGGCTCCAGTAAACATTGCTCCACGCAGAACTAGTTTATGGTGCCAAATGGATCGGGATGTGGATGGTTGGATCATAGGGACAATTATGGCATTCTGGTGAGGTCATTACTCAGACAATCGTTAGTTTTCAACGATGATCGTTCCGATCCGCTAAACGCATTAGAGCTGAATAATGTATTTATTAATCTAACTTAATCTAGATCGCTTGGTTGTACAGCTAGCGTTTTTTGCGTCAATATCTGTCAGCAAAATTAGCAAATCTTAACTTGATTGTGGTAGGTATTACTGCATAGAATAATTTTAATCTACTCGAATCTAGATTGTCACTGCTTTGCTCAAATTGGCAGCAGGGGAATCTGGTGAAGATCGTCAATTGTGAACGTGTCAGGTGCTGGTGAATCTAGCTGTTCGCGTCCACAGCGAGCGACAAAATTGCAGTGTTGACACAAACCTGTGGACGCGGCTACTTGTGGAAAAGGTTCCCGATTGGCTTGGTTAGCATCGAGATAAGTAGTTAATTGCCCTAATAAGGCGAGTAAATCTGTCTTGGTTTGACGATGCTGCTTGAGCGTGTAGCTAATCTTGACTGATTTGGGTTGTGGTATGGATTGGATAAACCAGTAAGTAAAGGCAATCTGTTTGGGCGGATAGTCGCTAGTTTCGACAAGTAGATACAAGTACAATCTTGTTTGCCAGTCGAGATCCAGATTTTTTTTGGATCTGGGTAGTGGGTAAGTTTTCCAATCAATAATGTCTGCTCTGTCGGGTTGTAAAATCAATAGATCGTAGATGGCGGTAAAGAGATAATTACCGATTTCTAATGTCCGCACATGCTCGCTCTCTCTCCAAGTTTGAGCGTCAGTTTGAAATAGTTCGGGAGCTGTCTGGAGCATCGCCTGCATCCAAGTATTTAATTGGGGAGATCGGGCTAAAATAGGTTCGATCGGTAATCCCAATTCTCGCTGATGCATGAGCAAATGAAAATCACTCCCCAATTGAGTTTTGGACTGTTGCTGTGGGGACATCGGCAATGTCAATCGATCGCAAAAAGTATACTCAAATTGACGCGGACAAGTTTCGAGAATTTTCAGATGTCGTTGAGATATTCGCAGCACAGCATTAGGGATTAGGTATGATGATGTAATCAGGGTTCCAGCCATTTGTTTTTTAAAAACCACTATGATCGTATCCCATCAGATCCCAACTCTCGCACCTGGAGTCTTGCGCCGCATTCATCATCTTGCGCTGAATGTTGCTGATATGCAGGCTGCTCGTCATTTTTATGGTCAGATTTTGGGATTACACGAACTCTCAGGCGCGGAGATACCTGCTACTCTGATTGAATTAGTCGATCGAGGACGAGTGGCAAATTTTCGGACTCCCGATGGTACCATCCTCGATCTATTTGCTGAGCCAGATTTATCGCCTCCCGCTGCCGATCCTACTCAGCAATTTACCCGCGCCAATCATCTGGCGTTTGATATTGCGCCCGAGTTATTCGATGTTGCCGTGTCAGTTTTGCACGCCCACGGGGTCAAAATTGAGGGCGAACCCGTCACCAGAGCAACAGGGCGAGGCATCTACTGCTACGATCCTGATGGCTTTATCGTCGAAATTCGCTGTGATCCAGCCTAGCAAATTGTTTGCTGTAGGGTAATTTCTGCTTGATGATTGACCCTGAATATTGTCAGTTCGGGATAAGAAGAGCCTAGAGACTGAAGTCTCTGCTCATGAT